>VHCO01000218.1 GCA_016871715.1 Verrucomicrobiota bacterium | reverse complement strand
GCGTAGAGGACCATCTTGGCACGGAGAACCTGATAATACGGCAACGTATACTTGACCGCCCTGCTTTCGAGTTCCCCCCGCTCCTGCGCTGTGAGCTCGATTTGGAATGGGCTGATTCTAGGCACATAGCGAGCATCGTGCAAAGCGGGCCATACCGCAAGAATAATACGTTAGTGTATTAATGAAATGCACCACTAAGGACCCGAGAACTGTGGCTGTGACTGGGGCCGATCCCGGCTGGACAAACCCAGGCTGAGCGTCAAGGATCTCAGCCACACAGACATCCGCATCCGCATTGCCTCATGCCATAAGAACCCCCATAGGAGCCCATGAAACGCACCCACACCTTCAGCCTGGTCGTGCTGGCTGGGCTTAGCTTTGAATTTGCCACGCTCGCTCAGACCGATCGCGTTCCACTCTGGCAGATCGGCGCACCGGACGGTGGCAACCGAGAGTTCGCCTTAGCTCCGAACCGGTACGGCAACTACAGCGAACCCGGTTTTTTTCTGGTGGGCCGGTCGGAGTCGGGGCGGGACTGGCCCTATGTGCATCCCGGCCCGGCTGACGGCTGGGCGGGTGGCCGCCCGCACACCTTCACCGCGGTTTTTGGGCTCAAGGAGGCGCCGGCGGAGGCGGATGGTGACGGTGAATGTCGGCTGAGCCTGCGTTTGCTCGACGCGCACAGCGCCATCCCGCCTCGACTCCGCGTGCGGGTCAACCAGCACATTGTCGAGCACAGCCTGCCCGCAGGCGCGGGTGACGACTCGGTATACGGCCGGCCAGACCAGGGCAAGCCGTACGGGTTTCAAGTGGTCCTTCCAGCCGGCACGCTGGTGGCGGGCGAGAACCAGGTCCAAATCACGACGCTGGGTGGCAGTTGGTTTCTTTACGACTGGGTCGGGCTCGAGGGGCCGGCGAACCTCGAATTGGCGGCGGTGGCCGGGCGCACGTTTGTGGATGAAATCAGCTCGGTGCCGGTTTTGATCGAAGCGGAAAATGGACTGCAGCAGACCATCCGTGTCTCGCTCAGACATTTGGGGGAGGCGACGGAGGCGACGGTGGCGGTTGGCGACACTGGGCCACGCCGCGTCGAGCTTCGGACCGGGGCCCAAGTGCTGGAAGTGCCGGTCCCGGCGGTGGGGGCCGACACGTCGGTTCCGGTGAAGGTGGACGTGGATGGGGAGACGTTGGCGACGCAGAGCGTGACGCTCAAACCGGTGCGGCGGTGGGTGGTGTATCTGCTGCCGCATTCGCATGTGGACATTGGCTACACGCATGTGCAGACCGAAGTCGAGGCGGCGCAGTGGAAGTATCTCGAGTTGGCGATCGAGACGGCGCAGCGAACGGCGCATTATCCGGCCGGATCGAGATTCAAGTGGAACGTCGAGGTGCTGTGGGCGGTGGATAGCTACCTGCAGCAGGCCCCGCGAGAGAAACGACGCGCGTTTTACGATGCCGTCCAGGCGGGCCAGGTGGGTCTGGATGCGCTGTATGGGAACATGTTGACCGGGTTGTGTCGGCCGGAGGAACTGCTGCGCTTGCTACGGTTGGCACCCGAGCTGGCGGCGCGCACGGGTGTGCCGGTGGTCTCGGCGATGATTACGGACGTGCCGGGCTACACGTGGGGTGTGGTGCCCGCATTGGCCCATACGGGGGTGAAGTATTTCTCGATCGGCCCGAACGGTGGGGATCGCATTGGCCACACGATTGCGGCTTGGGGGGACAAGCCCTTCTGGTGGCTCGGCCCGAATGGCCGGGACAAGTTGCTGGTTTGGATGACGGGCACGGGCTATTACCAAGTCTTCCAGTCGCCGCAGCGGCTGCTCGAGTACCTGGGCCGGCTCGGAGAGCGGGGTTACCCCTACGACTTCGTCCAAGTGCGCCATTGCCTGGGCGACAACGCGGCGCCGGACGCGGACTTTGCGGATCGGGTGAAAGCGTGGAACGAGACCTACGCGTATCCCCGGCTCGTCATTGCAACGACGGCGGAGATGTTCCGCGACTTCGAGGAGCGGTACGGCGACCAACTGCCCAGCGCCCGCGGCGACTTCACGCCATACTGGGAAGACGGGGCTGGGTCGAGTGCGCGCGAGACGGCCCTGAACCGCGCCTCGGCGGATCGGTTGGTGCAGGCGGAGACGCTCTACGCGCTCGTCAACCCGGCGGCGTATCCCCTGCGCGACTTCTACTCTGCCTGGCGGAAGGTGGTGTTGTACGATGAACACACCTGGGGCGCCCATAACAGCATCAGCCAACCGGACCACCCGTTCGTCCAAAGTCAGTGGGCCATCAAGCAGGCCTTCGCCCTGGACGCCGATGTCGAATCGCGCGCGTTGGTGCAGGCGGCTAATTCGAGCCGTGGGGACCCGGCGACCGTTGCCATGCCAGCCGGGAAAGCGGTATCGGCGGGGGCTGGGGTTGGAGCGGATGGAGGCGCATCTCCGGGCGGATCGGTTGCCGGGCCGGCGGCCGGAGACGCCCCATGCAATGTCATCGACGTGTTCAACACCACCTCGCTTTCGATCCCGTGGGGGCTGGTGGTGGTGCCGCCGGAGCTGTCGACGGCGGGCGACACGGTGAAGGCTTCGCCCACGAGTGCGGCGGCCTTGCCTGCGCAGCGTTTGACGTCGGGCGAGTTGATCTTCCGACCTTGCTGGGGGCCGTTTACCGGCCGGCGGTTTTTCATCACCGCCGATCCGCCCGCGCCGAGCCGGTTGGTCGGCGCGCGGGTCGAGGGCTTGAGCTTGACCGTGGCCCAGTCGGCGGTGGCGCCGGAGTTGAGCTTGCGGTTGGACGAAAGGACGGGCGCGATCGCCAGCCTCCAATTTGACGGGCGCGAGCTGGTGGACCCGGCCGCCGCGACGGCCCTGAACGAGTACTTCTATCTGCCCGGCAGCGACCTTGCGCGCGTCGAACGGAGCGGTCCGGTGACGATCTCGGTCAAGGAGCGCGGCCCGCTGATTGCGTCGCTGGTGGTCGAGTCGGAGGCACCGGGCTGCCGCAAGCTCACGCGCGAGGTGCGTGTGCACGCCCTGCGCAATTACATCGAGATTGTGAACACGGTGGACAAGCTGCCGGTGCGCGCGAAGGAAGGGGTGCATTTCGGCTTTGGGTTCCAGGTGCCCGGCGGGGTCCTGCGAATGGATGTTCCGTGGGCCGTGGTGCGGCCGGAGGCGGACCAACTTCCGGGCGCATGCAAGAACTGGTTCACCGTGCAGCGCTGGGTGAACTTGGCTAACGACCGGTTCGGGGTCACCTGGCTGACGCCCGACGCGCCGCTGGTCGAGATTGGCGGTTTGACTGCGAACCTGATCGGTTCGTTGGCTGACCCGCGCGTGTGGAAGGACACGATCGAGCCTTCGCAGACGCTCTACTCGTGGGCGATGAACAACCATTGGCACACCAACTACCGGGCTGAGCAGGCCGGACCGACGGTGTTCCGCTATTACCTCCGGCCCTACGAGGTGCGCGACGGACTTGAAGCGGAACGCTTCGGTCTGGAGTGCAGCCAACCGCTCTTGGCCTTGCCCGCTCGCGGGGAGGCGCCACGCGGGTCCGGCCTGCGACTCTCGAACGGGAAGGTCCTGGTCACAGCTTTCAAACCGAGCGACGACGGCCAAGCGCTGATCCTCCGGCTGTTTGGGGCCTCGGGCCAAGATCAGCAGACCGAGCTGAGGTGGGCCGATGACCAACCGCGCGCCCTCTGGCTAAGCGACAACAGCGAACGGCCGGGTCGGAAGTTGACCGGCGCCATCGAGGTGCCTGCCTACAGCATCGTGACGGTGCGCGTCGAGCGGTCGCTGTGACTTCCGACCTGGGGGACGACCATGGCATCGGCATGGTTTATCGCTCCGAATGTTGCCCGCGAGGTCTGCCCCGAGGTTCGTAGGGCGTCACGCCGCAGTGGTGCGGGGCGGCTCGTCTCGTTGGTGTTGGCCGGCACGGTGGGGTGGATGGCAGCGGCGCTGGCCGCCGAGAGTCCATATCGGTCCGGCCCTGGCCGGTACCCGCGCTTCGAATCGAAATCGGCCGCCCCGGGATCAGCGGTGGGCCGGGTGACCGACCTGCCGTTGCCGCGCACGATCCTCTATAGACTGAGCCCGGACGAGCTCTTGGCGGACGCGGAGGCCTGGGTGGAACGCGGGTTTGGGGCGTTTTTTTTGACGGGGGTAGCCGGCGACTGGTCGAGTGACGTGTGGTCGGCGGACGGCGATCCATCGAGCATTGGCTCGTCGGATCAAACGCTGCAGAAGGTGCGTCGATCGGTGGCCCGGTGTCAAGCGCTCGAGGCGGAGGTGTTTTTGACGCTGTCGTTTCAGCGGCCGTTCGAGTGGTTCAACGATTTGGCCTGGCCAGTCATCGAGCATCGGTTCCGTCAATTCGCGATCTTCGCGCGCGAGGCGGGCTGCACGGGGCTGGCGCTCGACATCGAGTACATTTGGCCCCAATACCATTTTGTCTGGCCGAGCTACTCGTACGAAGGATACACCCGCGCAGACTTGGTGGCCGCCATCCGCCCCCGGATGACGGGCGTGGCACGGGTCCTTTTCTATAGCCATAATCTGCGCCCGTTCATGCTGGGCCGGGACGACCAAGGATGCGCCGGGGTCGGTCAACGCGAAGCTTATCTGCGGGTCCTGACCGAGCGCGCGGTGGTAACCGATCCGGTCTACGTCAGCGTGGCTCGAGCTCTGCGCCGATTCGAGCCGCGGGACTATGCGGAGGCGTTGGGCCTGCGAATGGTCCCCTCGTTCGCTGGGCCTCGCGAAGAGGTCGAGGTCGGTTTGATGCCGCGCGCAGTGTTTGAGTCATCCGCGGTCGCGCATCTGGCTCCTGAACTGCGGCGGTTGGGTGGGCGGACTCAGCAAGGCGAGTCCATCGACCTGCAACGCGAGCTGGGCACTCGAACTCGTTGGTGGCTCCTCGGCCCGTTCGACCCTAAACCTTAGAAAGCGCATGTGTGTAACCTGGATTTCTCCCTTGCCCTTGACGGTCACCGTAGCCGTGGCGCTCGGGGCCGGCCCGGTGCCAACGCCGACGCCGGGCGCACCCTATGCGCTCGAGGTTTCACCGCGTGAAGATGTGGCCCGGACCGACCCGGAGACGGGAGCGGAGCTGCGTTTCTTGACGCGGGGCGAGCATCGCGACACCAATCTCTACTTCCATCAGCGCTCCTGGTTGGCGGACAGCTCGTTGGTGTTCTTCTTCTCGAGTCGGCCGGCGGGAGGCTTGATGGCCTACGTGGTGGCCACGGGCGAGTTGGTGCGCATCACGGCCGCGGATGGCTCGGCGTTGCGCCATCCGACGGCTGCCCGGCATCGGAATAGCGTTTTCGCCTTGGCGGGAGATCGAGTGGTCGAGATCCAACTGACGCTGACCGTTGGACCGGTTGGCGCTGAGCCGCGCACGGCGGTCATGGCCCAGGAGCGGGTGCTCTGCACCGTGCGGGGCATCGACGTGTACCTGAACGAGAGCTGCGATGGGCGGCACCTAGCCGCGGGCGGGCGGGCGCTCGAGGGGTCGACCCGGCCGGGCTTGGTTCTAATCGACACGACGACGGGCGGCTGGCGACGGCTGTGCGATCTGCCAGAGGGAGTCGAGTACCATGGCCACGTCCAGTGGAGCTTGACGCATCCGCACTGGTTGAGCTTTGCCGGCGCGCCGCATCGGCTTTGGGTGGTTGACATTCGGGACGGTCGCCCGTGGTGTCCGTACCGGGAGCAAAGGGACGAATTGGTCACGCACGAGTTCTGGTGGGTGAACGATCAACTCCTGTTCTGTGGCGGGTTCCATCCGAAGCCGACTGAGGATTCGCACATCAAGGCGATCGATCTGCGGTCGGGCATCGTCCGGGTGATCGGCGTGGGCAGTTGGTGGCCCGACGCAACGCCCGCCGAGGTGGCCCGGCGCAACTGGTGGCATGCCGCCGGCAGCGAGGACGGTCGGTGGATTGCGGCGGACAACTGGCACGGCGACATCGTGTTGTTCGAGGGCAAGACCACGCGGCCGCGGCTCTTGACCGGCGGCCATCGCACGTACGGCGGAGGCACCCACCCGGAGGTCGGTTGGGACCGACGCGGCGAACAGGTCGTGTTCGCTTCGCACAAGCTGGGGGGCGTGACGGTTTGTATCGCTACGATTCCCGAGCGTTGGCAGGCCGAGTTGTCCGGGGTGCGTGTCGGGCTGGAAGCGAAGTAGCCGGCCCCTTGGGCGACACCACCGTTACAGGACGTGACACCGCGCGCGGTGCCAAAGGCCGGCTGAGGCTGGCGGTGGGGCACTCAGGTTCACGGATACCGCCACACCCAATCGCCGCGGCTCCCGTCCCACCGCCCGCGATGGTCCCGGCCAATCTGCCCGCCGTCATCGATCCCATCCCAGGCCACCGAGTAGAGCGTGAACTGCCCGTCCGGCGTGCGGGCATATCGATAGGGATCGCCCTGGACGATGTCCGCGGGCACGCGCGTGAGGTACTCGGGGGCCAACTCCCCAAGCGCCTCTGGGAAGTGGCCTCGAGCAAGCCGGGACCGTTCCAGAGCGGTGGCGAGAACCAGTTGGTCAGCTAGCGCCTGTTCGCGTGCGGCCTTCTGGTAGACCTTTGACAAGGCGGGCAAGAGTATCGAAGCCAAGACTTGGTGACGCGACAAACGCGCCCAAGGGCCCCCACTCAACTCCCGGTCCAGGATCTGCGCGGCCGCCTCAGCCTGGGCCGGGTCGACCCAGCGCGCCTCCGGGTTGCTGGGCGAGAGCACGGCGAGTTGGAACAGGCGGTGGTACTGGACCAGTTCGAGGCGGAACAAACCACTGGGCAGCAGTTTGAGCAAGAGACTTACCAAGCCGGGCGTCGTCCGGAGGTCGTCGTCGGGGCCGACGGCGCCGAGGTTCTCGAGCAACGCCGGTTGGGTGCGGGCCAGTTCGATGATGGCATGGCCCATAGCGCGCTCGGCCCGGAGGGCATGGCGGCCGTCCTGCCACAGCTCGAACCGTTGACACCGTTGCTGCAATGCCTCGAGCTGCACCGCCGACCACTGACGTCGAGCCAGGCCCTCCCAGATGGGTTGGGCGATCGACTCGAGATTCGCACAGCGGACCAGGAAGGAGATCAGGATGGGCTCCTGGCGGATCGCGTCCACCAGTTCGAGCCCCAGGCTGACATCGGCGAAGGCGAGCTCAGCCTGGCCGAGGGCGAGGTTGGCCGAGGCGCGCCAGGCGAGCAGCTCGACGACCGTTCGGAGCAGACTAAGATGGGGCAGGAGGATCTCCGCCGGGTTGGGTTGTTCGTAGCGGATGTTGAAGCGGCAGTGCGGTCTTTCGCTGGCCGCGCGCAGTTCGGCCAACACCGCCGCGTATGGTTCGAGCCCCTCGAGCACCACGCGCGCGCAAGCCACCCGATCCTTCGGGTCCACCGCCGGCTGCAGTTCGAGCGCCCATTCGGCCAGGTCCGCAAACTCGCCCAGGCGCCAACCGCCGCTCGCCCCGCGCGCGCTGGGCAATCCCCGGCCGAAGCTCTGGATGCGGGCGACGGCGTTGGTATCGCGCCATTGTTGGGTGCCGGGCTCGAAGTCGAACAGCGGCGCCAGGAAAGGTGTCATGGCGAGATTCTCGTCGGCAGACACGCGGGGGGGTACGAACGCCTCCAAATCGAGGCGTTCGCCCGCGGCGGTCAGTTGTCGTTCGAGACGGTTCCAAGCGCGGTGGCCTCGCCAATTCACCAGCCCGTAGACGAGACCGATAACGGTGATCAAGCAGAGCAACAGACCCAGGTAGATCCGCAGCCGCCGCGGGTGCACCAGCCAAGCCAGCCAACGCAGGGTCACGTAGCGATCGGTCAGGGCGGTCGGCTGAGTCGAGGGAGTCGAGGGTTTCATGGGAGGCTCCTTTCAGGGTAGGTTCTTTAGACGTTCGTAGGTGTCGCTGCTCGTTCACTGCGCGTTCGCCCCGGGGTCAACTGCCGGGGCGCCGGCTCTCGCCCTGCCAACTCGAGCAACTCGGCCAACAACTGCCGCTGCGCCACCACGGTCGTCCGGGCCAAAGGCGATGCGGAAGCCGCCGGCGGTCGGCTGCGTGGGGTTTCGTGCTCGCGACCAGCGAGGTGAGCTGCCAACAGCACCACCCACACTGCCGCTAACCCGGCGTGAAACCTCGGGCTCGGCCAGAGCCAAAACCGCCAACCAACTTCGTGCGGACTTCGCCCTGTGACCGGCGTGGGGTTGGCTGGGGCGGTCGGGGAGGGATCGGCGCCGGCCGTGCGGATGCGTTGGGCCAACTCGGCCCAGAGCGACTCGGTGTGTGGACCTCGCCGCAAGGCCTGGTCAAGCCGAGCGTAAGCCTGCTCCTCGGCCGCGATTGTGGCGGCGCAGGTCGGGCAGTCGGTCAGATGCTCACGCACCGCGAGTGTGGTGCGGACGTCCAATTCGGAGTCCAGGTAAGGTCCGATCAAGGTCTGAATCTCAGTGCAGTTCATGGTGGGTGCGAGGGTTAAAACGTGACCCCGTCGATCGGTAGGTCAGGGTCAGGCGCAGCTTCTGTCGCGCCCGGGCCAGGTCGCCCATCACACTCCCCAGTGGAATGTCCAAGGCGACGCTGATTTCGCGGTAGCGGAAGCCGCCGATCGCCCGGAGTAGCAACACCGCGCGTTCAAGGTCGGTCAGGTTCCGCAACGCGCGCAGGAGTGCTGGTTCGAGGGTGTCGGCGAGCGCGTCCAAATTCGGCGCCCAATCGCGCGCGTCACCGGTGGCACCGGGTCCAGCCAACGCCGCCAGTTCTTCCGGTTCAAGTTGGAATTCGTGCCTGGCAATCCGGGCGTGTTTGCGGTTCAGGGCGAAGACCTCACGGGTCAGGATCTTGAACATCCAGGCCCGGAAACTCGTGCCCTCGCGGTAACGATCGAACGCCGTGTAGGCGCGCAGGACGGCGTTTTGGAGGGCGTCGGGGGCCTGCTGCGGTTCCCAGCTCAACCGCCGGGCATAGGCCTCGAGCTCGCGCTCGAGCGGTTGGAGGTGCTCGAGGAACCGGTCCGCGGTCGATTGTCGGTCCGTCGCCATAATCGGCATCTAGATCTACAAAGCGTGCCGCCCCACGTTTTATTACATGTTTGTGCCGAGACGTGCGCGTGGCTCGGACCGAACCGAACCGAGTTGGGGCGGCCGGCGGGTTCGTGATGAGAGCTCGAGGCAGACGACAACTTGCCGGTAGGGCGCGCAGAGGACTGCGCGCCCTACCGCTGGCTTGTAGTCCATCTCACGGGCTCATGAGTCAGGCGCCCGACTGGGAGTCGATGAGCCGGCCGGACGTGGGCGCATGCGGGGCAACGCCAGCCTCGGCTGCGCCGACCGCGTCAAGGGTTCAGCCGGTCGCCTGGGCTGCGTAGTGGGCGTTCACGCGAGCCTCGACGTCTTTGTAGGCGATGTCGACCTCGTAGATCTGCTTGAACTGCTCGATGGCTTCGTCGCGTTTGCCGAGTTTCTCGCAGGCGCAGCCGAGCGCATAGATGAGTTCTTTCTTCTCCTCGTCGAAGACCGCTTTCTCTTTGATGGCATTCTGAAAGGTGCGCGCCGCGAGGTCATACATATGGCGCTGGGAGAAACAGAGGCCGAGGTGGTACAGGGCGGCGATGCGTTTATGGGGGTTATGCTGAGCCTTCTGGAGTTCCTGGATCGCCTCGCTCAGCCGGCCAGCCTGGTAATAAAGCTGGCCCAACTCGAACCGGACCTGGAGATCGTTCGGGTACCGTTCGGCCCGCCGCCGGCAATCCTCGAGCAGGAGCGCCTGCTGCTCGGTCTTCAGCCGCTCGCGCCGCTCGGCAAAGTCGGGTGTGTCGGGGTCCAACGCCGTCAAGGCATGCTCGAGTTGCTTGGCCTTGGTCTCCGTGATCAGCCGCTCCACCGTCGGGTCCGGGGTGTCGCCGCTGAGCAGCCGCTGATAATAGCTGAGCGCGCGGTCGAACTCCTGGCGTTGGACACACAGCTCGGCGATCGACCGCATCAGGCGGGTGTTGTCCGGTTCCTTGGCCAGCCGCGCTTCGTACTCGTCGATCAAGCGGCCGGCGTCCTCGGCGGACTTATAGTCGCGCTGTTCTTGCTCGAGCGTGACGGCCTGTTGCTCGTTCTTGAGGATGTCGCGGTAGCTGCCCTCACCTTCGGCCAGCGTCTCGTAGCCGCCCTCGCTCAACGTCCGGCTGGCGGACACGTTCTTAAGCGCCTGGGCAATGTCCGGGTCTTTTGGATAGACGCGCGCCAACTCCGCCACCACTGCCTCCGCGCGGGCCGCGTCCCCGAGGCGCGTCAGGGCTTCCGAGAGCTTGAGCACCACGTCGCGATCTTTGGGCGATTGCTTGTAAACGATCTCGAGCGAGAGCACCGCCGTGCGGGGCAGGTCGGCCGCTAGGGCAGCCTCGGCCAGGGCCTTATGGGCGGCCGGATTGTGCGGGTCGCCGTTGAGGATCTGCTCGATAGCGTGGAGGGCCTCGATGGGTTTGCTGCGCAGCAGCACCTGCGCCTGGACCAACTTGGGGTTGGTCGAGCCGAGGATCTTCTTGAAGAACGTAGTCCCACCCGTCCCGGCGCGCCGGAACTGGCTGGCGCGCAGCGCCTCGCGGCACTCATAGAACGCCGGCTCGTGCTCGAGCACGCTCGTCAGAATCGAAATCGCGTAGTCCAGGTTGTTCCGCTCGTAGGCCGCTTTGCCTTTCTCGTACTGCTCGCGCCAGGCGCGGGCGACTTCGCTGACACTCTTCTCTGGCATGACGAAAGTTTAGTTCTGGCCATTAGAAAAGCCACCGCATTTCTTGGACCAAGCCCAGGCCGGTCCCGCACGTCCGAATCCAGAGCGAGGTGGAGCGCGAACGGTCACGTGCGCCCCCACCCACCTACTCCGTCGCCCGGGCCAGGGTCGCGCCGGTGCCGGAGGAAGGGTTTGCCGGGTCAGGGTTGGCGGACTAGGCTCAGCCGGTTAGGTATCTTATCTGGTACATGATGAATTCATTCGAGCAGAAGCTCGCCGCCCAGGGACTGACCCTGCGCCGGACCCGGCTCGAGACGCTGCAGATCAATGTCGGCCGGCGCTGCAATCAGGCCTGTCGCCATTGCCACGTGGACGCCGGCCCTTGGCGCACAGAGACGATTGACGCAACCACCGCCCGACGGTTGGGCGAGTGGATCCATGCCCACCGGCCCCAGGCGGTCGATCTGACCGGGGGCGCTCCGGAGCTGAGCGAGTGGTTCCGGTTCTTGGTCGAGACCAGCCGCGCCTCCGGCGCGCGCGTAATCGACCGCAGCAACCTCACCATCCTCGAGGAACCAGGATATGCCGATCTGCCCCATTATCTGGCCCAGCACAAGGTCGAGGTCGTAGCCTCGCTCCCTTGCTACACGGCGGCGAATGTCAGCCGGCAACGCGGCACGGGTGTCTTCGAGAAGAGCATCGCCGCCCTGCGCCGGCTCAACGCACTCGGCTACGGCACGCGTTTGCCGCTCCATCTGGTTTACAATCCGCTCGGCCCAAAGTTGCCCGGGCCCCAACCCGAACTCGAGGCCGACTACAAAGCCGCGCTCCACCGCGACTTCGGCGTCGTCTTCAACCGCCTCTACACGCTCACCAACCAGCCCATCGCGCGCTTTGCCGAGGACCTGCGACGGCAGGGGCGGTGGGACGAGTACCTGACCCTGCTGGCCGACAGCTTCAACCCGCGGACGGTCCCGGGCCTGATGTGCCGCACCACGTTGAGCGTGGGGTGGCGGGGCGAGGTCTACGATTGCGACTTCAACCAGATGCTCGGCATGCAATTGCGCAACGGCCGTCCGCTCTACTTGTGGGATCTGACACCCCAATCCCTCGAGGCCCTCACCGTCCGTACCGGTGAACACTGCTTGGCCTGCACCGCCGGCTGCGGCAGCAGTTGCACCGGCGCCCTCGCTTAAACGGGGAACCCACCCCGTTGCCTTCCCCCTTTGTCGTCCCCCTTCGTCGCCCGCCTTTGTCGTCCGCCTTTGTCGCCCCCCTTTCGCTGGACCACCCACCCCCGCGGCCTCAACCCCGGGCCGACCGCGGGTATCCCAGCCGGAATTTGCCGGAGCTCTCCGCCATGAGGGCGTCGGTTTCCTCGAGCGTCAGGGCACCGACCCAGTCCAGCCGCAACTGGTGACGCAGCCGGCGTTCGAGCTCGGCCAGGTGCGCGGAGCTCGGCCCGACTCGGTCGGTCACATAGCGTAACCGGCAAGCGCCCGTGTCTGTCTCGACTAACTGGTAATGGAGGAAACCCGTCAGGCCGACAAAACACTCGTCGATGGCGAGCGTGGTCACGCGTTCGCCGGTCGCGGCCGTGAACGCGTCGGCGCGCCGACCGTGCACGCGGTACGTTAGGCGCCGCCCCGCCTCCAGCGGCTCGACCAGATCGCCGATCCGGTAGCGGATCAGGGGCATGTACTCGTTGGTCAGGGTCGTCACCACTAGTTCGCCTACGCCCCTTGCGTCTGGATCGAGCACCTCGAGAAAAGCAGTCTCGAGGCTGGGTACCATCCGGCCCCGCTCGTCTTCCATCAGCAGGTGCCCGGTCTCGGTCGAGCCGTACAGGTTCAGGACCGGCACGCCAAAGACGCGTTCGAGGACTTGCCGATGGTTCACACTGACAAACTCGTAACTGCACAGGACGAACTCGAGGGTGGGCAGGCGAATCCCCTGCCGCTCGCAGTACCGGGCGAACAACACTCCGTAGACCGGGTCCACGTCCAAGAACTGCGGCTCCCAGGCCGCCGTCTCGGCAGCCATGCGCGCCAACTCCGCTCGCCCCCACAGAAACGGGTGTCGCGTCAGGTTGACGTGCAGGGCACTCCCCACCACCCGCTCCGCGTGCGTCGGCACACCCGTGTAACAAATGTCGCCGTTGCAGACCGGTGAAGTGAGTGTGACCCGCCGGGCCTCCGGCGCCCAGTCGAGCACCCGCGCCACCGTTGGGTTCAGGCGCAGTGCGCGTTGTTCCTGTTCCACCCACCAACCCCGGCCCAGCAACAGGGGCGTGCGCCCTTCGGACGTGCCCGAGGTGTGCTCGAGTTCGACCAACTCCTCAGCCAGCAGGGTGTCCAAGTCCACACCGTGACGCAGGAAGTTACTCGGAAAATCGCGGCGAATGTCATCCTTGGTAATGAACGGCAAGTAGCGTAGGTCCCCCTGCCCCGCCAAGTCCGCCCCCGCACCCGGCGTCGTTAGGGTGCGGCGTTGGTACAAGGGGACTTCGCGCAGCCAACGCGGCACGCGGTCGGACACACCGAGGGCAAGCCCGCTCGCCCCACCCGCTCGCGGCGTCGGCAAGGTCAACATAGGCGCAGGCGGGGTAGATTCTTGATGGATCTCATAAGCGCCTCT
>VHCO01000217.1 GCA_016871715.1 Verrucomicrobiota bacterium | reverse complement strand
AATCCTTAGCGAGGCGGAGCGCGGACGGTCACGTCCGCCAAGCGGGTCTGACGACCCGCGCCCCACAGGGAGCCTGCCGGGTCTCACCCGCGATGGCAGCCCTCAAGCACCTCGCTAAGGATTCGGGCCGCGCCGATCACACGTTTGTGGGATTGCGCCCAGACGAGGTCGCGGCGCATGCTGACCGCCCATCATGGGTGCTGAAGTCGCTTTGATCCGAGTTGCGTTGGTCGAGGACGACTCGCAGGTCCGTGCCGGCCTGCGCGCGTTGATCGACAGCTCGCAACGCTGCACTTGCGTCGCGGACTTCCCCACGGCCGAGGCCGCCCTCGAACGCCTGCCCTCCGTGGCGGTCGACGTGGTGCTGATGGACATTCATTTGCCGGGCCTGAGCGGCATCGACTGCATCCGCGAACTGAAACGGCGCCAGCCCAACCTCCAGATCATGATGCTGACCGTCCTCGAGGATCACGACCGGATCTTCGCGTCCCTGGCCGCCGGCGCGTCGGGCTACCTGCTCAAGCAGACCCCGCCCGAGCGCTTGCTCGAGGCCATCGCCGAACTGCACCAGGGCGGCTCACCCATGTCCACGCAGATCGCCCGGCGCGTGATCGAGGCCTTCCGCCAGCCGACCGAGACGGGGGCCTCGGTGGCCGCTCTCTCACCGCGCGAGCGCGAGATCGTCGCGCTCCTCGGCAAAGCTATTTGTACAAGGAGATCGCCAGCCAACTCGGCATCAGCGTCGAAACGGTCCGCACCCACATCCACAACACCTACGAGAAGCTGCACGTGCGCACTCGGACCGAAGCGGTGATGAAGGTCTACGGTCACCCGCCCCGCGGGTGACCGGGACCATACCCCCGCCCGACTGAGACCGCGCACGCGCACCCGCCCGGATCCTTAGCGAGGCGCCTGAGGGCTGCCATCGCGGGTGAAACCCGGCAGGCTCCCTGTGGGGCGCGGATCGTCAGATTCGCTTGGCGGACGTGACCGTCCGCGCTCCGCCTCGCTAAGGATTCTGGGCACCCGCGATCGGCGCGGTTTGGCCTTGTCGCTGCGGGGAGCTTTACCCATGCTCGCGCGCGATGGCGGAACGTTTGTTATCCGGGACCCTAAGCCAGCCGGACGTGGCGCTGGAACTGACGCTGCGGCCGGCGCTCTTTGCGGAGTTCGTCGGCCAGCCCAAGGTCAAGGAGCGCCTCGAGATCGCCGTCGAGGCCGCCCGGCAGCGGAAGGAGCCGCTCGACCACATCTTGCTGAGCGGACCGCCGGGTTTGGGCAAGACGACCCTGGCGAACATCTTGGCCAAGGCAATGGGGGCCAACCTGCGGAGCACCAGCGGGCCGACGATCGAAAAGGCGGGCGATCTGGCTGGGCTGCTGACCAACCTCGAGGAGGGCGATGTGTTGTTCATCGATGAGATTCATCGCCTGCAGAAGACCATCGAGGAGTACCTCTACCCGGCGATGGAGGATTTCAAGCTGGACATCATCATCGATCAGGGCCCCAACGCGCGCAGCGTGCGCTTAAGCCTTCCGCGCTTCACCCTGATCGGGGCGACCACCCGCAGCGGCCTCTTGACCGCCCCGTTGCTCACCCGCTTCGGCATCCGCGAGCGGCTCGACTACTACGGGGCGGAAGACCTGCAGCAGATCGTGCTGCGCTCAGCCAGGTTGCTGGCTGTCGAGGTCAACCCCACGGGGGCGCTCGAGGTGGCGCGCCGGAGCCGCGGCACCCCGCGCATCGCCAACAACCTGCTCCGGCGCGTTCGCGACTATGCGCAAGTGCGCGGCGACGGACGGATCAGCGCCGAGATCGCCGACCGCGCCCTGGCCATCCTCGAGATCGACCAGAACGGGCTCGATGAGATGGACAAGCGCATCCTCGAGACGATCGTCGCCAAGTTCGGCGGCGGACCGGTAGGGGTCAACTCGCTCGCCGTGGCGGTGGGCGAGGAGCCGGACACACTCGAAGAAGTCTACGAGCCCTACCTCATCATGGAAGGGTATCTCAAGCGCACCGCCCAGGGGCGCGTCGCCACCGCCCTGAGCTACCAGAAACTCGGGCTCAAGGCGGCGCAGGGGAACCAGCCGGGGCTGTTCTAGGCAGGCTATTTAATAGCGACCGCGACCGCCGCCGAACTCCCGGCGACCGCCCCGATGGCCGCCGCCGCCGCCCCCGCCGGGGCGCTCTTCTTTGGGCCGGGCGATGTTGACCGTGAGAGTCCGGTCATGGAGGGAGGCGCCATGCATAGCCTGGATGGCCTTCTGGGCCTCCTCGGAGGTGCTCATAGTGACGAACGCGAAGCCGCGTGAGCGGCCGCTCATGCGATCCATCATGAGGTTCACTTCCGCAACGACACCGTGGGCGGAGAACGCGTCCTGGAGATCGTTCTCCGTGGTATTGAACGAGAGGTTCCCGACAAACAACTTAGTACTCATGTGCTAACCGACTGGCCTAGCTGGATTGCTGGTTCCCGGCCTGTTCCCGACGATCGGGTTTCAAATCCTCACTGACACGCGTTCAACTGAAGATTCACCATGCCTCGAGGGACTAGCGATCTAGGTCGGGCGGACGGTAGCCGGTTCCGCCCAAGAAGCAAGGCCAATCGGCGCCCGAAACGAAAAATAAAAGTGTTGGCACCGCCCGCCCGTTCCGTGTCTGATGCGGGGCGTTTCGAGCTATGCCCAAGCGCACGGACATCCATTCGGTCCTCATCATCGGCGCGGGCCCGATCATCATCGGGCAAGCCTGCGAGTTCGACTACTCCGGCACCCAGGCCTGCAAGGCGCTCAAAGAGGAGGGCTTCCGCGTCATCCTGGTCAACTCGAACCCGGCCACCATCATGACCGACCCGGAGTTCGCCGACCGCACCTACCTCGAACCCATCACGCCCGAGTGTGTCGAGAAGATCATCGTGCGGGAGTTGGCCGAACTGCGGCGCCTGGGCGTGCCGGCCAACGAACCCAACGGGGCCGACCGCCCGCACAAATTGGTCCTGCTCCCCACCCTGGGCGGGCAGACCGCCCTGAACACTGCCATGGCCCTCGGCCGCTCGGGCGTCCTCGAACGGCACGGCGTCGAGATGATCGGGGCCAACGCCGCCGCCATCGAACGCGGCGAGGACCGCTTGGTCTTCAAGGAACTGATGCTCTCGATCGGGCTGGATGTGCCCATCAGCGGCGTCGCCCATACCCTCGAGGAGTCGCGCGCCATCGCCGAACGAATTGGCCGTTTTCCCCTCATCATCCGACCCGCCTTCACCTTGGGCGGCACCGGCGGTGGCATCGCCTATAACCGCGAGGAATTCGAGGAGTTGGCCAAGCGCGGCCTGGACCTTTCGCCGGTCTCGGAGATCCTGATCGAGGAATCGCTTTTGGGCTGGAAGGAGTTCGAGATGGAGGTGATGCGGGACAAGGCCGACAACTGCGTCATCATCTGTTCGATCGAGAACTTCGACCCCATGGGGGTGCACACGGGCGATTCCATCACCGTCGCCCCCATCCAGACCCTCACCGACAAAGAGTACCAGATCATGCGCGACGCCAGTTTCGCCGTGATCCGCGCCGTCGGCGTCGAGACCGGCGGCTCGAACATCCAGTTCGCCGTCGACCCCGCCACGGGCCGGATGGTGATCATCGAGATGAACCCGCGCGTGAGCCGCAGCTCCGCCTTGGCCTCGAAGGCCACCGGCTTTCCCATCGCCAAGATCGCCGCCAAACTCGCCGTCGGCTATCTCCTGGACGAAATCCGCAACGACATCACCCGCGAAACCCCCGCCAGCTTCGAGCCCACCATCGATTACGTGGTCGTCAAAGTGCCGCGCTTCGCCTTCGAGAAGTTCCCCCAAGCCGACCCCACCCTCAACACCCAGATGAAATCCGTGGGCGAAGCGATGGCCATCGGGCGCACCTTCAAGGAAAGCCTGCAGAAGTGCCTGCGCTCGCTCGAGATCGGCCGCAGCGGGTTGGGCGGGGACGGTAAGCCCTGGCGCGTGGGCACCGAGGTCTATGGCGACCGCGACCGACTGCCGCGCGAGGTCATCTCACGCAAGCTCACCGTGCCCAACGCCGACCGCATCTTCTTCATCCGCCACGCCCTCCGCGCCGGCATGAGCGTCCGGGAGATCCACGGCCTCACCAAGATCGACCCCTGGTTCCTCACCCAAATCGAGGAGATCGTCCAGTTCGAAGACGAACTCGCGGCCACGAAAGCCTAGCCCAACCTACCCGCAAGTTGTCGTCTATCCCAAGCTCTGATTCGTAGACCGCCTCGCGCGCCTTCGCCGAGCCCGAATCCTGAGCGAGGTGCTTGCCGCCTGCTGGGTTACACGAAACCCGGCCGTCGCCTTGCGGGGCGCGGGTCGTCAGCCCGCCAGGCCGAGGTGACCGTCCGCGCTCCACCTCGCTAAAGATTCGGGTCCGGAGCGAAAAACAGATCGTCCTCCGCAATGTCTGGAATCCCCACCACCAACACGCGCATCCGACCCGTCGCTCCGTGAACCACTCCCGGCGGGATGTGGACGAGCGTCCCCTTCCGAACGGGGTGCTCGGTCCCGTCCAGGTTCACCGTGCCCTCGCCCTCGAGGACGTAATACACCTCGGCGCTGCGCCGATGGAAATGCCGCCGCGCGCCATCGATGTCCACCGCGTGCGCCCAGGCCGCCACCCCCGTGCCCGCATCTTCCCGACTGATCAGCCGATAGCGCCAACCGCAGGTGCTGCGTTCTTGCGGCGCCTCCGCTTCGTGCCGCACCAACACCGGCCGCCCGGTCGCAGCCCCGTGCCCACCCACGTTCAACGCGGGCGGTACCGCTGGATCCTCGTTCATGGTGGCGCAGTCTATCCACCTTCCCACCGCCGGTCGAGTGCCTTCGCCAGTCACCCGTGCCTGCCGATCGGTAGCGGAACGGAGCATCGCCGAGCGCGCCTGCTCGCCGAATGCCCAATCGCACGCCGCGGACTGGGGCTTGTGGGACTCGAGGTCGCGCCCGCGGGTGCGCCGGGGTTATCGAGGCTACGCCGGGAGCGGGCGCCGCGGGCTACGGGCGGGCCGAACGCAACATCCGCCGGAGCATCTCGCCTGCTTGCGTAGGCGGCTGGCAGGACGTGCCGGTACAGACATAAGCTGTGGGCCGGCCGTCCTGGGGTGTCAGCGTTCGCGCGAACGGTTCCACCGGCCCCGCTGTGCCCAGGACCACTTGGTTCGGCCGGTACACGCTATGCGCGGCGCGCAACAGCGTCTGGGTGTCGGCGTGGTCGAGCGGTCCGGCAATCGCCACCCGAGCGGGTTCACCGAGCCAGAAGTCGAGCGCCTGCAACATGTGCGGCATCGCCTGTGGCAACCGCCGCAGCCGTTGGCTAAAGAACCGCAAGGTCCGCTCGGCGGCCTGGTGGAACTCGGTGCGGCCGGTGAGGGCACCGAGCTTCAACAACGCCAGCGCAGCCACTGAGTTGCCGGAGGGTTCGGCCCCGTCGTAGTCTTCTTTGATGCGTAGAATCAACTCTGAGGCGCCCGCTCCGCTCTGCCAAAAGCCACCCTGCGCGGTGTCGTAGAAGCGCTCGAGCATCGCCGCGGCCAGGTCCAACGCGAACTCGAGATGGGCCGGTTCGAGCGTGGCCTGGTAGAGTTCGAGGACACCCGCGAGCAGGAAGGCGTACGCATCGAGCAACTGCACCCGATCGCGCTCGCCGTCGCGCCAGCGGTGATAGAGGGTCTTGGACGCTGCGTCCCACAGGTGCGCCTGGAGGAACGCCAGATTCCGCTCGGCGGCCTGGCGGTAGTCTGGCTCGCCCAACACCGCGGCGGCACGCGCCAGGGCGCCCAACATCAGGCCGTTCCACGAGGCGAGCACCTTGTCGTCCAGGTGCGGCCGCACGCGACTCGAGCGCGCGGCGAACAACTTCTTCTTGGCGCTGGCCAGCAACGATTCCTCGGCTGGCGCCAGGCTGGGGTTGACGACGCTGAGCACGTTTTGGCCGGGCAACGGGTCCGGATCGCTGTGGTCGCTGAAGTTACCCCCTTCGGTCACCCCAAAGTAACGGGCGGCAACCTTGAACTCGTCCGCCTCGAGCAGCGCCGCCATTTCGGCCCGCGTCCAGCAGTAGAACTTGCCTTCCTTGCCTTCGCTGTCGGCGTCTTCGGCGGAGTAGAAGCCGCCGGCCGGATGGGTCAAATCCCGCAAGACGTAGCGGATGACCTCGCGCGCCACCGTCGCATGCCGCTCCTCGCCGCTCACGAGGTAGGCCTCGAGATACAACGGCACCAACTGCGCGTTGTCATACAGCATCTTCTCGAAATGCGGCACCAACCACTCCCCATCCACCGAGTACCGCGCAAAGCCGCCCCCCAACTGGTCGTACAGCCCGCCCGCTGCCATCCGATCGCAGGTGTGCAACACCATCCGCAGGGCTTCCCGATCCCCGAGCCAAGCCGCGCACCGCAGCAGGCAGGCCGGTTGACTCGGCCGCGGGAACTTGGGCGGGCCGCCAAAACCGCCGTGGCGCGGGTCGTATTCCTCCTTGAATTTGGCCGCGGCGCCCTGGAGCACGGCCGCCGTCAGGGGTCTCTCCGACCCCGCCCTCACAGCCGCGAGCTCCGCCAAGCGGCCGTAAAGCCCGGCGGCAGCCTCCACCAATTCTCCCCGCCGCGTCTCCCAGAACTGCTGGACTTCGCGCAGCAAGGTCAAGAAACCGGGTCGGCCACCGCGCGTCTCCGGCGGGTAATACGTGCCCCCAAAGAACGGCTTGAGCTCGGGCGTGAGGAGGACATTGAGCGGCCACCCGCCCTGCCCCGTGGTCGCCTGGACAAAGGTCATGTAGATCTTGTCCACGTCCGGCCGTTCCTCGCGGTCGACCTTGATGCTGACAAAGTGGCCGTTCAGGAATGCCGCCACGCCTTCATCCTCGAATGACTCGCGTTCCATCACGTGACACCAATGACAGGTCGAGTACCCGATACTCAGGAAGATCGGCTTGTCCTCCGCGCGTGCCCGTGCGAAAGCCTCCTCACCCCAGGCATGCCAGTCCACCGGGTTGTGCCGATGCTGTAGCAGGTAGGGCGACTTCTCGTGAGCCAGGCGGTTGACCGGACGTGGCGAGGGTCTGACAGGTGACACGGCAGATTCGATGCGTTGAGGGTTGGGGTGGACGCGGCCCGGCGCCGCCGGCGGGACATCCGCGGCTGCGAACCCCACCGCGGCGGCTGAAGTGATCCGGATCGTCTCGATATTCCTGAGTCGCTGAGGTGGACTACCAGCCGGCGGTAGGGCGCGCAGTCCTCTGCGCGCCGCGGTCTTCTGTGTCCACAACGGTTTGCGGCGCGCAGAGGACTGCGCGCCCTACCGGCAAACTGACGTCTTTCCCGAGCGCTCATCAATTAGCACACGTCAGAATAAATCCGCTTTTCGCTCCGGCAAGCTGCCGTCGGCAAAATCGGGACCGTTCGCCGCCTCACGGCCAGACCGCCTCGGGTGGCCGCTTCGCTCCCCCGCTGGATCGAGGGCGGGCCCCGAATCCTTAGCGAGGCGGAGCGCGGACGGTCACGTCCGCCAAGCGGATCTGACGATCCGCGCCCCACAGGGAGCCTGCCGGGTATCACCCGCGATGGCAGCCCTCAAGCACCTCGCTAAGGATTCGGGGGCGGGCAAATGGCGTTATGGTATTCATCGCTGCGTGGTAGAAGATGCCTGTATGGACATCCAAGGGATTCGTGAGGCCGTGCGCCGCCAACCGTTTGAGCCGTTCTCGATTCGCTTGGCAGACGGTCGAGCGCTGCCGGTGCCGCATCCGGATTTCGTCGCGATCGGCCCGCGACGCATTGTGATCGTCGGAGCTGACGATTCGTGGTCGGTCGTCGAGCCGTTGTCGGTCGCTTCGCTCGACTCCAACGGAAACCAGTCCGCGACCCCTCCCAATTCTGCAAGCAGGCCTTGAAATTGAAGAATCCTCGCCGAGTCGTGATCATCGGATGCCTGGCAGGTCTTGCGGTCGTCGCCAGCGCGTCTCGAAGCCTACTACACCGGCGAGAAGTGCGAGCATGACCGGCATCTGTGCCAAGGGGAACTGGCAAAAGCCATCAAGCTCTGTGAAGTGGAAACGCCTAACCTCCTCTGTATCCGAACGCCCTAGTACAGCGACAAACAGATTTCGCTACGTGGCCAACCGTGCAGGTAGGGCGCGTCACTCCGTGCGCGCCGCCGCCAGCAATCGCTTTTCCGAACGGCGCGCACGGAGTGACGCGCCCTACCCTGTCACGAAATTTAACTGTCACAGTACTAGGTCGAACCCGCTGGCGTAGCGGCGAACTGGCGTTCGCCGCGGTTCGGCCCCACGACTGCCCGATGGCACGCCTTTGCCGCCCCCCGACAGCGGCGCTCACCCGAGCGCCGCTACGGACCCCCGAGCCACCAGCGGAGGATCCTATCCCCCAAGAAGACCCAACCGGCGGCGGCCAGGGCGATGTACGGTCCGTAGGGCAAGGGGGTGGACCGATCGCGCCGGCCCAGGGCGATCAGGGTGAGCCCGACGATGGACCCGACCAAAGCGCTCGCCAGCAGGCTGAACAGCACACCCGCCCACCCCAGAAAGGCCCCGATGGCCGCCATGAACTTCACGTCCCCCAACCCCATCGCCTCGCGCGGCAGCGTCATCGCGTCCGTGACCGCCTCGAAGCAGGGCACCTCCTCGGTTGAAAACTCGAGTTCCCCGATGACCAGCGTCTCCCGGGTCAACCGAATCGGCACGTTCCAGTAACAGCGATCCACCAACTCGACCTGTTGCGCCTGCAGTATGACCGCGTCCCCTTTACGATAGAACAGCTCGCCGTAGGCAATCGCTTCGCCGGGCAGCACCAGGTACTCTTCGTCAAAATAGACCCGCGTCCCCGGCGGCAGCCTGAGCTTGTGGCGCCCCAGCAGCAGCTTCCCTAGGCGGACGATGCCGTACACGATCCCCGCCCCGACGGCGGCGCCCCAGGCGCACCGCTGCAAGGCCGTTACCGAGGACTCGACCCGGTGCAACTCCGGCACCAGAAAGGACCCCAGCACACCGGCTACCACGCCGCCGATGGTGATTTGATCCGGGATGATGAAATGCTCGGCGTCAATGAACGTGGCGGCGATCAACCCCGCCAGCAACAGACAGTACAGAAGGGCCAGCGGGGCCGACACCCGGCCATAGACCAGCCAACAACCCAGGAAACTCAGGCCCGTCAAGCCCTCGACTGCCACATACCGGACCGGGATCGGCGCGGCGCAGAACGCGCAGCGCCCCCGCAACCAAACCCAGGTCACCAGAGGAATGTTTAGGTACCAGGGAATCGCCTTCCCGCAGGCCGGACAGTGTGAGGGTGGGGAGACGATGCTCTGGCCGCGCGGCCAACGGTGGATGCAGACGTTGAGGAAACTGCCGACGACCGCGCCGAGCACCAAGAAAACCACCGACCACAAATGGAACGGCGCGGCTGCCCAGCGCGCAGCGTCAAACATCGCCACCCCCGCCGTTCGCGTCCATCCCACGCTCGCACCGACTCAGATCCGGGCCCGTGGCCGGCGCAACGAGCCGTGCGCTTTCCATGAATCCCCCATCCCATCCTCGGACACCACTTCGCATGAAAGGTAGGGCGGCCTGTCCCCAGGCCGCCGTCGAGCACAGTACCCGGTGACAGTCTTCGTCCGGCGCGGTGGGGACACCGCGCCCTGCTACCGACTTTCGGGGTAACCGCCAAGTAGGGCTGGACCGCCGGGCCGGCCGGTTGGGCCTGGTGACTTGCCTCGTCCGGCGCGCCCAGCGGTCGCGCCCTACCGGTTCATGGCCCCAATGTGCGCCAACCACCTTGGCGTCAACACTCACCATGCGTTCTGCGAGCCAATCCCACATGCCGCGCTTCTTAGCTCGAAGCGGCGCCCCTTGCCAAGCATCGAATCGCAACCTGGCACCCGCCCGGAGCCCGAGCGACCCAGCAGCGCGGACGGCCACATCCGCTGATCTGATGTAGCTCGAATCGGATCTGGCGCCCCGTGCTCCGACCCGGAAAGGTCTCTCGAACTTGGCCGGTCGCCATCAACACCGGAACCGTGTCCACCCTCGCGAAGCGTATGGAGTGCGCCGATTCATCGGCGCTTTTCACCCGCCAACCGCCGAGTAGCGCCGGATCCCGCGGGCCCACACCCAGCGCGCCAGGCCGTAGGTCAGAACCACCCAGCCGAACTGGACGGCCAAGCCCTGCCACAGCGCGGGCCCGCTGATCCGACCCAGGTAGATGCTCACCGGGAAGTAGAGCTGGTAGGGAAACGGCGTGTAGTTCAGCGCCTGCGCCAGCATCGGCGGCAGGATGTCCAACGGAAACAGATGACCTCCGGCCAGGTACTCGAAGGCGAACAAAATGAAGATGAAGGTCGAAACCTCGAGCACCCAAAACGCCAGCAACGCCATCGTGTACGAGATGAAAAACTGAAGCAGCGCCGTCAGCACCAACGAGCTCAGGAACACTCCGAAGGTCAGCGCGTCGGGCGGCAACACGAAATACTCCCGTTGCACGAAGATGAACAGCGCCACCGGCACCAACGCCACCGCCGTGTAGATCAACCGGCCCGCCCCAAAGAGACATAAGCGGTAGGTCAGATAATCGATCGGTTTGACCAAAAACTGGCTAATCTGGCCGTCCCGGATGTCCGCCGCAATCTGCCAGTCGTCCTCGGCGACCGCCGTGAGCGCGTCCACGACGGTCACCAACAGGTAATAAGACGTCATGGCGCTGAGGGTGTAGCCGGCCACCTCCGCTTGGTCGGGGTTGCTGGCGAAAATCGCCCGCCACAGGTATATCGTCGCCATCAACGGGATCAACCCGAACACGGCTCGAACGAGAAAGTTCGCCCGGTACACCAGGGTGTTTTGGACCCCGATGTTGATGACATGCCAGTACTTCTTCACGCCACCACCGGCCAGCGGAAGGTCGACCGCAACGCCACCCGCCGACCCGTGGCCTGAGCCTCGCGGGCGGCGGTGATGATCTCGAGCACGTGCAGATAAGAGTTCGACACACTGCCGCAGCCGATCACGCCAGTCCGGACCCGGCGCGACAGAGGTTCGGCGCTCCGCGTGGCCCAGGCCCCGGTGGCCAAGGCCGATCCCGCGAGCAATGTCGCTTGTGTGAATTCACGACGGTTGAGTCGGCGTGTTGGTTCTGTCATCGGGCGAGTCATTTGGGGTTGGTGTCAGCGTCGCGTCATTGGCCGGTTCGCCCGGCCCACGGGCTAGCCTTGCCTGGGCACGTCGACAAGGCAACTCTCAAAACCCGATCGTGTAGGTGCCCTCGAGAGCCGTCGCGCACCTCACGATCAACCGCTGCCGCACCGCGTCGTATGCCCACTGCCCCTGCTCCGCAAGCTCCGCATCCCCGCGCCGAACGTAAGTTGGCCGCTGCGGGCACAGCACCCGCAGCAGGTGCGGCTTGGCCACACCGACCAACTCGACCTCGAGAGGCGGGCCTGCGCGGACGGTCACGCGCAGCGCGCCGCTGCCGTCCGGGTGCTCCACGGTGAACTGGCTGGTGCCTCGAGGATAGAGGTTGAGGGTCAGGAGCCCCTCCCAGTCCCGGGCGCCAATGCCTGTGTAGGGGCGGCGGACGTTCATCGGCAGAATCGCCCCGTCCCGCACATAGACCGGGTATTCACCGATGGGGTAATCCCGCGTGAACGCCTGGCCGCCCTCGAGGACTTCCAGGTCGCCAGACCAATAGCGCCAGCGGCCTCGGGGCAAGACGACTTCCCGAGTCGGGCCCTCGCGGTAGATGGGCGCGATCAGCAAATCGTCGCCCAACAAGTACTGGTACTTGCCGGCGCGCAGCGGCCGCATCGGCACCGGCCCACCTCGGTGCGCCTCGACCACGTGACTGTACAGATACGGCACCAGCTCCGAATGCAGCCACTGGTATTGCCGCACCAACTCCAGCTCGACCGGCGAACGCAACCACAAGCGCCGCTCGCCATGACCGCCATGAAGGAACAAACCGCAGAAAGCCGAGAACTGCGCCCAGCGAATGTACAATTCCGCCGGGATCGGCTCGGGCCCGTGGTAACCCGCCACGTCCGACCCGATCACGCTGTAGCCAAGCTTGGCGCTGCGCAAAATACACTGAATCGCCCGCTCCAACCCACGCGTCTCGGCTCCCCAAGTGTGCGTGTTGTCCCCCACCCAATTCACCGGCGACGCATCCACCGGCGCAAACCCCTCCGGATGCGACCACGGCATCGGACTGTCGAGCGACCGGCTCAGCGTAACGAATTCCGGGTTCCGCTCGAGGCCGTGCCGGTATTCGTCGCGATAGTAATGGTCCATGTATCGACGCGTACTCAGGAGCCCACGGGCGGCGCGGTGGTACGGCACGGGCACCGGTCCGAGGCGCGAGTGCAGCAGCGTGGCTGTGCCATCCAACTTCCAACCGGCGACTCCAAGGTCCAACATCGGCTGCTGCAACCCGCGCCACCAGGCCACCGCCGCCGGGCTCGTGTAGTCCAGGAAACCGCCCCGCCCTTTCCACCAGCGGGCCTGGTGCTCGCCCCCAACCAGGTAACCCGCCTGCGCCGCCGCGGCATGCCAATCGGTCGCATCTCGCTGGCTAGTGTCCTTGTTCTGACTGTTCACCATGCAGGTCATCCACAACACCACCCGGATCCCCCGCTGACCCAGGTCCCGAATGAGCTGGGCCAGGTTCGGGAAGGTCGTCGGGTCCGGCACGAAATCGTTGTAGCGGGTTGACCACGGGCTATCGATCAGCACCGCGCCGACGGGGAAATCGTGCTCGAGGTATCCGTTGACCAACTCGAGCGTAAACGCCTCGGTCACGTGGTCGTCTTCCCAAATCCACGGCTCCAGTGCCCAAGCTGGCGTGAGCGGCGAGCGCCCGTGCCGGCTGGCGTTGAATGGCACACCCCAAAACGGCAATGCGAACCCGAAATAGACTAGCAACACCGTGACGACCGCCACCGCCACGGCACTCCAACGCAGACGCTTCAGATAACCTGCACGCATGACCTCGACCGCCGATGAACGATGAATGATGCCCCAGATCCTCTCGTCGCCGCCCCGCCCACGTCAACCCATCCTTCGTGAGCATTCGAGACCGTCCGCAAGTCGGGCGCGCCCCCACCCCGCATCGGCGCGCTGGCGAGCGCCGCCATTCTCTGGACGAATACAAACAGCGGCGAACCCCAGTTCGCCGCTACGCCCAAAGGCGATGTCCGCTCGCCAGCAAGACGCCCAGCAAACCTCCCCTCGGCGCGCAGACCTGGATCCGCGAAGCTCACTGTGGCTCGGGAGACTCTCCTCGCCGAACCCTGCGCGGACAGTCCCCTGCCAATTCCAAATCCTAAATCCTAAATCCTA
>VHCO01000216.1 GCA_016871715.1 Verrucomicrobiota bacterium | reverse complement strand
ATGTCTGAAATCCGAGCCGAAGTCAGGGCGTCGCGGAGCTCCGCCCTCCAGGCCGAGGATCGCCACAAGAGAACCGGGGCGTGTCCTAAATCCTAAATCCAAAATCCTAAATCCTAAATCCACCTCCCTGACGGCCCCTTGCGCCTACAGCCAAACACGTCGGTCCTCAGTCCACATACGCCCGACACCAAGTCTCGATACACGCCAAGGCCAGGAGCGGGTACGCGGCGTCGATCTGACCCGATTCGTTGCGCCGCACCAGTTCCGTTACGGCCGCCGGATCGAATAACCCGCGCTCGCGCACGGTCGCCTCGGCCAACATCTCCTCGAAATATGGCTTCAACTCGTGACTCAGCCAACGCCGCAAGGGAACGCCAAAACCTGTCTTGGGCCGGTAAATGACGTCCTGCGGCAGAATCCCTTCCATGGCGCGTTTGAAGACCCACTTGCCATGCCCCCCGCGTTGCCGGTGACGGGAGGGGATCTGCGCGGCGTAGTCGACGACCTCGAGATCGATCAATGGCACACGCACCTCGACTCCGGTGGCCATGCTCATTTTATCCGTGTAATTCAAGTTGTGATCGGTGAGGAAATAGCGGCAGTCCAAGGCGAGCATGCGGCTCAGGTCATCCACGCTCGGCTCGGCATCGGCCAAAAACCGCGCCATCGAATCCAGCACGCGCCGCCCGGCCATTTGCTCGCGAAGACTCGGGCTGAGCAGACGCTCGATCTCGCCGGGGGCAAGCCAGAGGAAATAACTGGCGATCCGCTCGTTGCCGGCCAGGTCAGCGTACCGGAAGGCCTTCGCAACCCGGCGCCCCGCGGCGGTCGTGACGGGGACGTTCTGGGTGGCTTCACGCAGCAAGCGGCGCGCGGGTTGGGGCAACCACGTCCAGTACTTCTCGAGGGGCAACGCGCGATGCCGGCGATAGCCGGTAAAGACATCGTCGCCCCCAGCGCCGGACAGCAACACCTTAATGTCGTTCTCGCGCGCGAGTTGGCTGATGAAAAACGCGTTGAGGGCGGCCGGATCCGCTTGCGGCTCGTCCAATTGGGCGATCATCCAGGGGAACTTCTTCGCCATCTCCGGCCCCACCCACACCGTGTGGAGATCCAACCCCAGCTCCTTCGCCACCCGCCGCGCGTACGGCAGATCGTCCGGGATACCTTCCTCCACCAACCGATGGCCCTTGAACCCGATGGTAAAGCATTGCAGCCTGCGCGGACCGCATGGTTCCCGGGCGAAGGCGCACACACTGCTCGAGTCTAATCCGCCGGACAAGAACGCCCCCACCGGCACATCCGCCACCATCTGCCGGTGCACCGCTGCTCGCACGCGCTCCCGCACCCCCTGAACCGTCCGGGCGAGCGACGCCCGTCCCGCCGAGTTCTTCAGGAACGGCAACTGATAGAACACGACCTCGGCCCGTTCACCCCGTTCGTTCACCGTCAGGGCGTGGCCCGGCAACAGCTTGCGCACCGCCGCCAACATCGTCCGTTCCCCGGGCGTGTACAGGTATGCGAGGTACTCGGCGATCGCCATCGGATCGAGCTCGCGCGATAAGCCGGGTTCTTTCACCAACGCCTTGAGTTCGCTCGCGAAGGTTAGTCGGCGATTGTCCAGACTGTAGTACAAGGGCTTGACCCCAAGCCCGTCTCGCGCCAACAACAACGTGCGCCTGCGCCCGTCCCAGATCGCAAAAGCAAAGATCCCGTTCAACCGCGGCAACATCTTCGGGCCTAGCCAGAGGTAACAATTCAGCAGCACTTCCGTATCCGACGTGCCCCGCCACTCCCACGCGCCGTTGGCCGGGCCAGCTCCGCTCCGGTCCAATTCCTGTCGTAACTCCCGGTAATTGTAGATCTCCCCGTTGAACGTAATCACGACTTCCCCGGACGCATCCAGCATGGGCTGGTGCCCCGTGGGCGAGAGATCGATGATCGACAGCCGCCGATGCGCTAACCCCACCCGATTGTCGGCTGACCTCCACAACCCGGTGTCGTCCGGACCCCGATGCCGAATCGCCCGGCTCATCTCCTCGAGCAATTTCGCGTCCACCGGTGACGCGAACGACAGAATGCCAGCGATGCCGCACATAGGGGAGACTACGGGACTACGGGACTACGGACTACGGACCACGGACTACGAACCAGTGAACCGCCGACTGAAGCCGCTGCACGGCCGAAATTGATAACCACCCAAATGGCCGCAAGAAACACAAAGGGCCACAAAAACGCTGCAGCACAGAATTCAATGCCCCCTGATAACTGAGAACCGATAACCGATAACTGCCCCTGAATGGCCGCAAAGAGACGCAAAGAAGGAGGGGGGTGATGTTCGCATTGGCCCCGCAGGTTAAAACCTGCGCCTACGGCCGGGGCGTGTCGGGATATCGCCCATGAGACTATTGGAGGGGCGAGTTCTACGAGCCCTGGATCTCGAGTCTCGAACCCGATGTCTGAAAGCCCAGGCCACGTCGGGGCGCCACGGAGCTCCGCCCTCCAGGCTCACTCGATCCGCCGCCAACGACACTCGATCTGCCGCCGCTCGAAGCCCCCCACACCGACCAATAGCAGCTCCTTACCCTTTCCTAGCCAACTCTCGAAGTACTTCCTGCGCTGGATCTGGGCCAAGGCCGATTCTGCGCTTCCCAACTTGAACTCGAGGATACAAACGCGGTCTGGGGTCTCCAGGACCGCATCGATGCGCTCCACGTCGAATGCCTCCAGGACGCTACTGTCAGCGCGAACGCACTCGAGGTCCTCCGGCGCGGTCCGGCGTTCCCGCAGCAGGCGAACCAACATCGTAGGTGTGCCCGTGGCCATCCAGTATGCCCCCAATTCCTGTCGCTGCAGCACGCTCAAGACCGACCACGGATTCAACACGAGGCGCCCGTGCCCCCACCAATCCGAGACTTGTCCACATATACATATCCCTCGCGCCGCAAACGCTCAAAATCCTGTATGCCGATCGGCAGCTTCACGCGCCAACACTCAGAGGCCAGAGATCACTCAACCGCAGAAACCCGTACCATCCCGACACAAGACTCGATCCAGCCGCACGCGGTAGATTGTGCTTGCCGACATCTCCGCAACATGACGCAGAATAACGCAAGAACGAGACTCCAGCACAAACTCCGATTCCCCCCTGATAACTTAGAACCGATAACCGATAACTGTCCCCGAGTGCCCACAAAGAACGCAAAGAAAGAGGCCGCATCCTGGTGGTGTGCGAGCAGTTGTAGCCGCAGGCTTTAGCCTGCGTCGGTGAGCGAGATCGGCGCTCTTGCTCGTTCCGCAGGTTAAAACCTCCGCCGATAGCCGGGGACAGTGTTACTGAGGAGTTACTGGGATGGACTACAAGTCGGCGGTAGGGCGCGCAGTCCTCTGCGCGCCGTGGCCTCGTGTGTCCACAGCGGTTTGCGGCGCGCAGAGGACTGCGCGCCCTACCAGCGGATTGTCGTCTATCCCAAGCTCTCGTCAGTAGCACCTTAAGACCTGAACTCTCGTTGTAAGCAGTCTCTTATCTTCGCACTAGCGTCCTGCGGAGTGACCGAGGCAGAATCTTTTCGGCTCGATATAGGCAGGAACAAATCACTTTACTGCTTTGATCTTCATAAACAGACCGTGGTTGCGAAAGCAGCGACTTATGATCCACCTTGGCCACAGTCGCCTAGCAATGTCGAGCAGAACACCTCGATGTCTTTGCCCTGCAGCCGATGTTAGCAGATCCGCGTGACAGAGGTTGATTGTAATCTCGACCGAACTGAATTGGCGGAAAAACTCCTTCACTTGGCCGGTCGTGAAAGCCTGTGTGCCCCGGCTTTCTAAGTGATGAAAATAGATATCATCCAACGAACGGAACGGACGGAGCTTCAGCAGCCCGTACCGTACCCAGAGCATGTATCCAACCAGTGAGTGTTTATGGTACAGCATGATGAGGGCTTCCCCTCCGGGCTTGAGCACCCGCCATACCTCACTCACCGCCTTAAACATGTCAGGGCAGTACAACAAAACCCCCCACGAGTACACTACGTCGAAGCTCGCATCGGCCAAAGGGAGATGCTCGGCATCGGCAATTCGCAGATCGGATTGAAGGCCGAAACAGTTGAGGCGTTTACTGGTGAATTCAATTGCCCGCTCCGTGAGGTCAATCCCGGATAGCACAGCGCCGGCCTCAGCCCACTTTTGATGATCGGCGCCGAGGCCGACCCCGATCTCGAGAACTCTCCGTCCTTCATACTTGTCGAACTGAGCGAAACTGAGAATCTCCGGTTCCCACTCGTACCGGAGTCGCATTTGATTTGCAAACTGCTCCTTCAGGCTGTCTCCGCGCATTAACAGCAGTTCGCCACAGGCAGCTTGGTTCCAGAAATCGTGAACCTGGCGTTTGTTAGTCTTCATAGCGCTTCCTGGACTCCGTTGCCTGGGCCACTCTTGTCCGCCGCGCCAAAGTGGTGGAGGTCGGGCACTTGGTTCGTTAGGATCTGACTTCCCTGGCGACCTGTGTCAGGAAAGCGAACGTTGCCCGCGCGCACTTTTCCCAAGAATACTCTTTGGCGTACTCGTGCGCCTTGGTCGCCAGGCGTGTTTGCAGGTCGGGGTCGACCATCATTTGCCGCATCGCCCCGGCAATCTCCTCAGGTTTCTCAGGATCGAAATAGACCCCGGCATCCTTTAGCACCTCGGGCATCGGGCTGCGGTTCGAGCACGCAATGGGCAATCCCGACGCCATCGCCTCCAGCAAGATGTTCGGGAGATTCTCACAGGTCGATGCGAACACGAACGCATCGGCACTGTGATAGTACTGGGTCAGCCGACCATACGGCACATGGCCATGGTAGCTGACGTATTGGCCTCTGGGATCGAGCTCGGCGAGGGTCTTCTGGAATTCTCGCTGCGACCGGCTCCAGGTAGTCGGACCGCAGAAATCCACCGCCAACGGAAGGCCTTCGCGTCGGAGGCGAGCGGCGGCCGCGGCTACCAGCCATTGATGCTTGTATGGCGCTAACGCCGAGACATAAAGCCAGCGGAACGGCCGCTCCGCGCTGAACTCACCGGCGCACCGCGCCGGGCGCGGCTCGCGAAAGAAATCGGTGTTGACACCATGCGGCAGGAGGATCGACCAGCGCGGCGGCCGGTCGAGGCCCGCCAGCACCTTCTGCCGGGCATACTCGCTTAGGAAGATGACACCGTCAGCCCGGGTGAACGCCCGGCGCTGCAGTCGGTTGAGCAACCCTAACCGGATCCGCGTGTACGACCAACCGTACCGTCGCCGCTCCTGCGCGTCGAACACCAGCAGGTTGCGGGACATGGTCACGACCGGCACCGGCACGGGCGTGATGATGCCGCCCGGCTGGAACAGAATGTCGACGCCGTGTTGCCGCAGCGCCCGCGGTAGACCGAACCTCTGCCAGAGACTCCGCCCCAATACCGACCCGTCCAACCGCGGGTCGTGCGCCAGGGTGACGCGGGGCGCCGACGTAAGCTCATTTAAGGTTGCCCGTCCGGACCACACGATCAACCGCCCGATCCCATTCTCCTCCGCCCCGGCCTGCCCAATCAAACCCTGCAGATGCGTGATCCCACCGCCTAGGCGGAGGTTGCTGGCATCGATGCCGATCGTAATCACGAGCGCAGCGGAGCCACGGTGGGCTTTTTGCCTCGGCCCGTTAGATGGTGCGGTTTGAGCACCTCGATGTCGACTAGGCCGGCCTCCTCGAACCAGCGCCGCAAGGTCCCGGCCGTCTGCGGCTGATCGTACCGCGGGGACAACCAGTCGAAGGTGTCCAGGATGGACCATTGGACCAAATGCTCCGGCGACAGGGGCAGAATACCTTGGTAATTGGCCACGGGAACCAGATAGCGCAGCCGGCGCCCGATGCGGGGGACACATCCCAGCGCCCGGCTCAGGGGGAGCAATCGCGGCACCCAGCGCTCGACCCACGCAAACAACACATCAGCCGGCAACCGCCGGGTCAAGGGGCGGAGGACATACTTCGGGTGGAAGCGATACCGCAGGCTGCGCTCGTAAACGTCCACCGCCAAGGCCCCGCCCGGACGCACAAACGGCGGCAAAGCCATGAAGGCGGCCTTCACATCCGGGGTGTGCTGGAGGACCCCAAAGCAAAACACCATATCGAACAACTCGCGCTTGAGGGGCAGCTCGTAGAGGCTGGCTTGCAGGACGTCGAACGACAGCTTGTCGCCGTGATTGCGGAAACAGGCGTCGACTGCGGAGGAATAGTCTACCGCCACGACACGGGCTCCGTCGGTCAGGGCCACTTCGGTGAACCTTCCGGCACCGCAGCCCACCTCGAGCACCAGGCGACCCGCCATCTTCCCCGGCGACCAGCCGGACTGGCTGTAGAACCGCTCGCGAGATATGGGCACTCCCGAGTGACTATCCAGTTGAGTGTGACCGAACTTGTTCCATTGAAACCCGAAGCTCTCGGCATAGCCCTCGGCTCCAACGAACCGAGGCACTCCCCGGGTAATCGGGAACTCCTTCGCGCAGGGCTGACAAGTAAGTGTCCCCTCGAGCACGCGGTCGTTCCTCTGCTCCTGCCGGAAAAGGACGAGCCCACTCTGACAATAGGGACAAACCAGGAGGCTAACCAGGTGTTCGGTCATACGCTTGCGGCTAACCGCCGCCGCTCGCAGTCAGGGCAACTCAATCCGGTAATGTTGCCGCCAGAGTTCAAACATGACGAGTGCAAACACCCGTTCACCCAGCCGCATGTAGGTCTTGAGGCCATCGAGCAGCGTGTTTACGTACGGCCGGTTAAACAGGCTGGCTGGCAACGACTCGAGCGCCCCCTCGATGGTGCCCCGCCAGCCCTGACGGTACCATTGGTCAAACGGAATGCAGAAACCCTGTTTGCGGTCGAGCTCGATGTCGGACGGCAGCAAGCGCTTGCCCAAGGCCTTGAGGAGGACTTTGGTCCGCCCGCCTGCGAGTTTGCAGCCGTCCGGCACCTTGCCGTAGGCGAACTCGATAACCCGCGGATCGAGGAAAGGCGCCCGCACCTCGAGCGAGTTGAGCATCGAAGCGCGGTCCACCTTCACCAGGATGTCCTCGGGCAAATAGGTGAGAAAATCGGTTCGGGTCACACGGCTCAACGCGGGGAAATGACCCGGTACCAGGGCGTCTTTGTAATGGTCGGGCGAATCTGACGCCATCGAGTCCAGTAACACCTGTGCACCGCGAGCGAGCAACCGACGCCGCTGATCCCGATCGAAGACCGTGGCCGCCGAGTTCAACGCCTGCGCATCGGTCTGGTCGAGCGTCGCCAGGTAATGGCGGCGCGGAAAGCCGAGCGGCAACGCCCTCCGCGCGAGCCACGATATGCACCGGGCGGCCGGCCACGGCAACGCGCGCCGCAGCTTCGCCAGCCCATGCAAACCCCGATAGCGCACGTAGCCGGCAAACAACTCATCGCCGCCGTCCCCACCCACCGCCACCGTGGCAACCCGCCGTACTGCCCGAGTCACCAAGTAGGTCGGAATCAGCGACGAATCCGCCAACGGTTCATCCACTTGGCGCGCAATGGTGGCCAGCGTCTCTGGGCCCGGGGGTTCACCCGTTACTTCGGTGTGGTCGGTTCCGAAATGTTTGGCTACACGCCGCGCGAACAGGGCCTCGTTGTGCGTCTTGCTCTCGCCAAAGGTCACTGTGAAGGTTCGGATCCGCCTGCCAGTTGCACCCGCCGCCAAAGCCGTCACCAGACTCGAGTCCACACCGCCGCTCAACAGAATCGCCAGCGGAACATCCGCCACCAACTGTTGTCGAACCGAGTCCCGGAGCAAGATCTCTAGTTCCTCAAGTAGTTCAGCCTGATCGACCGGCCCATCGACCGGCAAGGCCGGCATGTCCCAATACCGCCAGCGCCGAACTTCTAACGTTCGGCAATCGACCAGCATGGCGTGGGCTGGCGGCAATTTCTGGCAACCCTCCAAGATGCACCTTTGTCCAGGCACATAGCCCAGGGTCAAGTAGTACTCGAGGCTCCGCAGATCCAGCCGCCGCGGACAATCCGGATCGGCCATGATCGCCTTTAACTCGGACGCAAACACCAGCTTGTCTGCCGTCCGCCACATAAACAGCGGCTTCTCCCCAGCACGATCCCGCGCCACAAACAAGACCTGCTCGACGGTGTCATAGAGAGCGAATGCGAACATCCCCGACAACCGCGCCAGACAATCGGTTCTCCACGCCTTGAAAGCTTCTAAGATTACCTCCGTGTCCGAATCGGTCTCAAACCGGTGTCCCATTTCAACCAGCACTTCTCGAACTGACCTGAAATTGTAGATCTCACCGTTGAAGACGATCCTACACCGTCCTGAGTGGTCCGCCATCGGCTGATTGGCGCGCGCGTTCAAGTCGATAATCGCGAGCCGCTGGTGGCCAAGCAACACGCTCCGGTCCGCACTGGACCAAAGCCCCCGGGCATCAGGGCCCCGATGACCGAGCACATCGCGCATGACCTCGAACCTGTCGTGGTCCTGAGGCCGCACCTTGAGGGAGACTAGGATACCGCACATCGGCTCAATCGTGCACGAAGACAATCTTGCTGCCCTCGGGCTCGAGGTTCAGATGCACTCGGCGCAACTCTTTGAGGGCGAGGGCGATGGCCTCGTGGCGCTCGCGTGGGGCGCAGAACATGAGGAAGCCACCGCTGCCGGCGCCGAGCAGCTTCCCGCCCACCGCGCCGTGCCGGCGCGCGATGTCGTACCAACGGTTAATCTGAGTGCTGCTGATGTTCGGGGTCAGCCGCCGTTTCAGTTCCCAGTTGGCATGAATGATCTCTCCCAGCGCCTCAAGGTTGTCCTTCTGCAACTCCGCGCGTAGGTCATAGGCCAATGACATCATCCGTCCCACCATGGCCTGTGTCTCCTTCCGGGTTGCCATCGACGCCTGTTGCTGCTCGAGGACCCTGGCCGAGCGCCGGCTAATGCCTGTGTAGAAAATGAGAAGTCGCTCCGCCAACCGCTGCCGGGTTTCCCGACGGCAGATGATCGGGTCCACCGAAACCGTGTCGTCAGGCCGGAACTGGATGAAATTCAGCCCGCCGAACGCCGCCGCGTATTGATCCTGTTTCCCGATCGGCTCGCCACAACGCTCGATTTCGATGGCGCAAGCTTCCTCCGCCAACCTCGCCGCCGAGGCATAGCGTCCCTGGTGTGCATGCAGAGCATGCAGCAAACCCACCGTGAACGAACTCGAAGATCCCAACCCAGTGCCGCGCGCCGGGACGTCTGCGACCGAAGTGATCTCGACGCCGCCTTGCAGCCCAAGGAAATTCATGGCCTCGCGCACGAGGGGATGCCGAATGGCCGACACCTTTGCCACCTCCTCCGTCCGCGAGTAGCTGACGCGGATTCGATCGTCGAACTTCCGATTAACGGTTACATAGACATAGCGGTTGATGGTCGTGGACACCACCGCTCCCCCAAACCGGCGGTAGAATGAGGGCAGATCGCTGCCGCCCCCTACGAAGCTCATCCGCAACGGGGTCCGGCTAATGATCATCTGGTTGAATGCTGTAGGACGTGTCTCACCGCTTCCAAGAGCGTTGCGCACGCGTGATCGGGTGTCGCGCTATGGCGACCATCCTTGCCGCCGTAGCCTGTTCCGACCAGAACCGAACGGAGGCCGGCGTTGCGGGCGGTCTGAAGGTCGGTCGTGCTGTCCCCGATGAGCCAGGATTCCTCCCGAGCAATGTTCAGCTCGCCTATGGCCTGCTCGATGAGGCCCGTCCGCGGCTTGCGGCACCCGCAATCGACCTTCAACTCGGGGCGTTCGCCGAGAAAGCCCTTCTCCGGGTGGTGTGGGCAGTAGTAGATGCGGTCGAGAAACGCGTGGTCGCGACCCAGCAACGTCTCGAGCTTGTTATGGATGACCTGCAGCTCGGGCTCGCTGCAGAATCCCTTGGCCACCACCGGCTGGTTGGTGATCACCACCGCCCGCACCCCGGCGCGATTAAGCGATCGGATCGCCTCAGCCACGCCGGGTAGTAACTCGAGTTGATCCGGGCTGCACACCCCTTGCCGGCTGACTTCGCTCACCAGCGTGCCATCACGGTCGAGGAACACCGCCACCTGCGGAACCTCGAGCGAGCTCCGATGGACCACGCCGGCATCGTACTCGGCGCAGACGCTGTCGTAGCGCTCGGGCGTGCCGATGTCCTTGATGTACTCGGGGCTTGCATAACCGTGAAGGTGTACCCCCGCCGCCAGCATGCCGGGGAACACGTCCCGCCCGAAATCCAGCAATCGGCTTCCGGGCTTGACCCCGGTCGCTCCAGCGCACGGGGGACTCCTGTCCGCAGTCGCCACCCACGGCTCGAGCGCGCGGCGGTTAACGACATACAGACCGGCGTTGACCAGGTTCTGACGCCACTGGCCGGGCGGATGTGGGCGGTTGTGGAACGCACTGATGCGACCGGTTGCATCGACCTCGACCAGGTCCGAATCGAGCGGGTGATCGTTCGGATGGAGGAAAAGCGTGGCTTCCGCCCCGTTCGCCTGGTGCGCCTGCCAGAGCCGGCTCAGGTCGACATTCACCATGGTGTCGCCGTACAACACCAGGAGCGTGTCGGCGAGGCGGTCGTATGCCGCCAGGACGGCACCGGCGGTCCCTCGAGGCTCAGCCTCGAGTTCGTGCCGGATGCGAACGCCCCACCGTGCACCGTCACCCAAGGCTTCCTGGATGGCGTCGGCCCGGTAGCAGGCAAAGACCAGGATGTCGGTGAACCCGTGGTGCCAGGCCAGTGCCACCTGGTGCTCGAGCAGGGGCTTCCCGCCGACGCGAATCAGCGGCTTGGGCAGATCGCCGAGTCGGTCCTTGAGCCGCGTGCCCTTGCCGCCCGCGAGGATGAGCGCTTGCTTCATCCCCAAACCTCGGCGGCCACCTCCTCGACCGCCAAATCCACTGCTTCGTCTGAGGTCCGGCTGGGCGCCCAGCCCAGCGCCCGTAGCTTGGCGATCGAATAGTTGAACTTGGGCACGTCGCCCACCCAGCCGCGGTCGCCCCCGGTATAGCGGATGCGCGCTCGGGGCGAGATACGCCTCACCACCGCCTCGGCCATATAGCGCACCGTGGTCGTGCTGCCGTCGGTGCCAATATTGAAGCAGTTGCGCCGGTCCTTGGCATTCTCGACGATGAACAGCATCGCGGTCACCAGGTCGTCCACGTGCAGGTACGGCTTTTGCTGCGATCCGTCCCCCAAAACCTCCAGCTCCGTAGGGTTGCGGCGGAGCTTCTGGGCAAAGTCGCAGATCGCCCCATGCGTGGCCCGGCTTCCCACGACATTCGGGAATCGGAAAATCCAGCCACGCTCGAGGTGGGTCTCGAGGGCGGCCGACACGATCGCCTCCGAGGCCAGCTTCATGGCGCCGTAGTTCGAGATGGGAAACAACGGTCCGAGGTCTTCGGTCAACAAAGACGGGTGCGCACCGTAGATCGCCGACGTCGAGGCGAACGCGAGCGTCCGGATTGCCTGTCCGCGTAGAACCTTGAGGAGGTTGAAAGTGGTCAGGAAGGTATCCCGCAGGTCCACGTCCGGATCGGCAACACCGCTGCGGATGTCCGAATTGGCCGCCAGGTGCCAGGCCATATCGAAAGGCCCCGTTGCCGTTTCCTCCGCCACGAGAACCGCGCAGGCTGTTACCTCGTTCAGGTCCACCACATGTAACCTGAAGCGCGGGTTCGCCAGCGCCGCCCGCAAGTTGTCGCGCCGGCCCAGCCGAAGGTTGTCCAACCCAACAACCGTCTCCCCCCGCTCCAGTAGCCGGTCGACCAGGTGGCAGCCGATGAAGCCGGCTGCCCCCGTAACGAGGTATTTCATCTCAGATCCAGCAGCGCCTGGGCGATCTTGTTCACGTCAAATCGCTCCCGCACAAAGGCTGGGGCGCGCCTGACCCGGTCCAATACTTGTGGGTCCGACTGCAGGATCTTTCGCAGGCCCGTGACTGCAGCCTCGAGATTGTCTGGCTCGATCACGGTAGCCACGTCCGCCTGCTCCAGCTCGTATCCAATCCCCACCCGGGTCACCAGCGCGGGCTTAGCCAACAGCAGCGGTTCCACCATGCTGTAGCCAAAGGTATCGATGCAGGATAGGTGGGCGACCGCATCCGTGCGCGCCGCCAATTCCATCGTATTCTGGTTGGACAGTGCTCCGAGGAAATGGGTCCTTGACTCGAGACCCAACCGGCGGCTCAGGTCCTGGCCCTCTGCCAGCGTCGAGCCCGTTCCGCAAAAGACCAAGTCCCAATCCCCAAAGTCGTTGCTCACGCAAGCGAATGCGCGGAGGAGCAGGTCCTGCCGCTTGCGCGGTTGGAAGCTCGCAGCGCAGATCAGGTGGCGCCTGGTGCTGTTCAGACCGTAGCGCGAAAGGACTGCCGGGCGATCGGACAGGTCGTCGAGTCTCGCCATCGCTAGGACCGCCTCCCAATCCACGGGGTTGTGAATGACAGTCAACTTCCCCGCTCGAACACCGGCACGGCTTAGGCGTCGCCGCTCGAGGTGGCAAAGGGCAGCCACCCGGTCGCAACACAAGTTCAGAAGCAACGCTCCCAATCGATCCACCCAAACGTTGTCGAGGTCGTGGCCCATACCCTCCACCATCGCAATGACCCGTCCCGTGCCCCCAACTCGCCGCCGCATTTGCCACGCAGCGACAGGGCCAAAGCACAGTAGCAGGTCCACCTCACCAGGCCGTGGGTCAGAGAGCCCTTCGGGCCGACCTTGGCACAGAAGTCCGCGCCAGCCTCTCTTTTGCAGCGCCGGAACATTGAGTCGCGCCACTCCGGCTTCATGAAGCTGCCTTGCCAGGCCCGGGGTCTGGCCCTGCTCCGTCCAAGAGTATGCCTCTACCTCACTGCCTAGCTTTCGAAACGCCACGGCCAGACGAACCGGGTAAAAGAGCAATCCAGACGCCGGATCGGAAACAGTGACACCGACCTTCATGGCCGCCTTGACTCGCCAAGCAGCTCGCGATGTTTGACCACGAGCTGGTAAACGTTCTGGACCTCGCGAGGAGTGAGGGTTCGACGACCAATCACCCACGGCCGTCGAATCTCCGACCCAGCGCCATTCAATTTGCTCCCGCTAAACTAAAGCGGCTTCCGCAGCAGCGCAGGGCCATTCTCCCGCTGTGCTGTTAGGTGCTTCGCCTGCGGGCCTCGAGAAATTGCGCATAGTCCCGGATGTAGTCAGCGGGATCGTACTTGTGCGAGGCAAGCACGAGAAGCACGGCATCGCCAGTGAACTTGTATTGGACGCCCCACACCATCGGCGGCAGGTATAAACCCAGCTCGGGTGACTCCAGGAGGAACTCTTGCCGCTGGTTGCCGTCGTCGCAAACCACTGCGACTGAACCTCGCAAGCAAACTAAGGGCGCGTCAATAAATAACCTTTACAAGTGCTTGCTATTATGCTAGACTCACGCCCGTATGGTTGCTTTGCGGGCGCTCAAGGCGAAACTGCGGCA
>VHCO01000215.1 GCA_016871715.1 Verrucomicrobiota bacterium | reverse complement strand
TAAGGGCGCGTCAATAAATAACCTTTACAACTCAGTTCAATGGCGCGGGTGGACGGTGTAGTTCCATTCGCCGTGAAAACGTCCTGCTGTGAGCTTGAGTGTAGCCATCTCCTGCTCGCTAATCTCCTTCGCGCGTGGGTAGTTCCGCCGGTCCAATCGGCACGTGACTGTCAGTCCTTTGGCAGTGCTGGTGTTGGCGATGAGCCGAACAATCGTCTCGTAGTCGCGTAGAGGTTCGCCACGCCAATTGGAGGAAATAAACGAGAAGAGCCGGTGCTCCACTTTGTTCCACTTGCTGGTGCCGGGAGGGAAATGACAGACATGAATGGCCAGGTCGATCTCGTCAGCGAAACGCTGTAGCTCGAACTTCCACAGCCGCAGACGGTAGCCATTGCTACCCCCGCTGTCGGCAGTAATCAGAAGGTCCTTGGCCCCCGGGTACAACCTCCGCCCTTCATACCGCCACCAGCCGTGAATCGAAGCCACCGCGAAGGTGGCCGTATCGTGGTGCGTCCCAACATTGACAAACCCCGTGTTGCGGCCAAGGTCGTAGATCCCGTACGGGTAAGCACGCGGTATCGTGGGCGCTGGAAAGTCGTGGCCGCCGACCCGCTCAGCCGTGCTGGCCGGACGCCACTGCCGCCCTTTGTTGGCAAAGTTCCCAACCAACTCCTTCTTTTTCGTGTCGACAGAAATCACCGGCAAGCCCTGCCCCAGCGCTCGCTGCACCTCCCGATTGATGTGCCGGAACTGCGCATCCCGATCCGGATGATCCTCCCCCTCTTCGCACTTGCGATTGCCTTGGAGGCTATAGCCCAAGTCCCGCAGCAGTTGGGCGACCTTCTCGTGACTGATCCGATGGTGCCCATGCACCAATTCTCCCGCCAGTGTTCGCACGCTCTTACAGGTCCAGCGCAGCGGTGACTCCGGATCTCCCCGTGCCAGGGGCTCCACCAACGATTCCAACAGACCGATCAGCTCGGGGTCTTCTACCTCCAACCTGTGGCGCCCACCTCCCACCCGGCGAACTCGATCCTCCGGCAAAGGCGTTTGCTCCAGTTCGCCCATGCCTTTGGTAATAGTGACGCGCGACAAACCGCACGCTCGACTCACCAGCGACACGCCACCGTATCCTATCTCCACAGCCTCAGCAGCGGCCACCATACGCCGAGAGCGTTCGTTGAGATGCGGCCAGACTTGCCGCAGTTTCGCCTTGAGCGCCCGCAAAGCAACCATACGGGCGTGAGTCTAGCATAATAGCAAGCACTTGTAAAGGTTATTTATTGACGCGCCCTAAGAATTCGGGTACAAGGCCGCGGTAGGGCGCGCACTCCGTTGCGCGCCGCCCACGGGTTTGGCGAAAGGGCGCCGCGGCGCGCAGAGGACTGCGCGCCCTACCGCCAACTTGTAGTCCAGCTCGCTGACTCACCATCCTCGTAGGCTAGTGCTTCAAGATGGAGGCCGTCGGAGGACATCCCGGGCAGCAGGCGCCCGGTGGCGTCGGCCAACCGATGGTTAAGGTTGAGGAAGCGAATCCGCTTGCCATCGGCCAGCATTCCGAGGCGCTGGTTGTCGTGAAGCCTGGAGCGCGGTGTAAACCGCGTCGAAGGCAGGTTTGGGTTTGCGTTGGCGATCGAACAACAAGGGGTAGTTGGTGCGGCGCCAAGGGAAGTAGTTGAGCCAACTCTGGCCGTCGTGCAAGTTCCAGAAAGAGACGCGCTCGATCATGTCGCTGTATTCGACAAACAGCTTGAACAGCGCCGCGTACTGCTGGGTCTGCTGCCGCTCGATCGCGTCCGGCAGGCCGTCCTTGTACGGATCGTACGAAGCCAATTCGTCGCGGTACTTCCCACCTTCAGCCCACCAACGACCGCGCGTGACCGTATCGATGTCCAGTTCGGAAACCACGACCTTCAGGCCTAGCTTCCGCAACGCGTCGAAGGTTTGTCGCAGTTGCGGAATGGCATCGTCGCCCAGCTCGAAGTGGCCTTGCATGCCATAGGCATCCACGGGCGCGCCCTTCTCCTTCAGTTGGGTGAGCAGGGCGATCACCTTCTCGCGCTTGCGCGGCAGATGGTCGTTGTAGTCGTTGTAGATCAGCATCGCATCCGGAGCTTTGGCCCGCGCGGCCCGAAAGGCCGTGACGATAAAGTCGATCCCGGCCGCGCGCGAGTAGACCGAATCGCGCAGCAGCTCGTCGCCGCCATCGGCGACCGCCTCATTCACCACGTCCCACATGGTCACGACGTCGGCATACCGTTCCACGACGGTATGGATGTGGGTTTCGAGGCGGCGCAGGAGGGTGTCCCGGGAGACGGGCTTGCCGTCTGCCTGCATCATCCAGGCGTCGGTGCGGTCGTCCTTCGCCCACACCAAACAGTGGCCGACCATCTCGAGTTGGTGGGCGCGGGCAAAGTCGGCGAATCGATCGGTCGCCTCGAAGTCCCAGCGGTCTTCGGCGGGATGAATCGCCTGGGGTTTCATGCAATTCTCGGGCGTGAGGATTTGGAAGTGCTGCCGGATCAACGCGGCGTCAGCCGGATTCCCTAGCACGTGATGGCCGACCCCGACCCCGAGCTTGAAGCGGCCGCCAACTGCCTCCTTCAACGACCGAGCGTCGCGCGCCGGAGTGGGTGGGGCACCCTGATCCTGTCTCCCCGCCCATCGAGCCTGCGCCCACCGGATGAAGTGCTCGACGTTGGGCTCGTCGGTGTGACCGCCATCGTGCTGACGCCAGGCCAGCGCGCCCTCGAGCAGGTCCACGTTGACCGCGGGCATCCGTTCCTCGAGGTAATCGTCGCTGCGGCCGAGATCGCGCGCCCCGAGCAACCGAAAAACGGGTTGGGCGGCGATGGCAGCCATGAAGCTGCCTTGATGATCCAGCCAATGGGCGTCGCCCCGCTCGGGAATGCCGTGACTGATGAAGGTGAGCCGAGGCGCGCAGAGCGCGAGGGTCATGTGCGAATCGACCGGCAGGTCCGCCGCGGTGCGACGTCCGAACGACGACTCCTCGGCGGCGTATTTGAGGTAGTTGCCGGCCATCCAATGGTAGGCGCCCGAGCTGGCCAGGTTCTCGAGGCTCTCGCCAAAATCGCGGCGATAGAGCGCCGTCCCGCCCGCACCCGAGGACGCGATCAGGCCCATGGCAAACCGCTGGTCAAACGCCATGGCGACCAACGCCGCTTTCCCGTAGCGCGAGACGCCGGCGATGCCGACTCGCCGAGAGTCAACCTTGGGCACGGTCTCGAGATAGTCGAGTGCGCGTGACGCTCCCCAACCCCAGGCGCGGAGCGCGCCCCACTGATCCGGCTGGCGCGGCTGGCCGCGATTGGCCAGGCCGATGATGCCGCGCGTCAGCCCCGCTCCGGTGGCCTCTGCGTTCGTGGTTGCGGCGGGGCCGAAGCGTCGTGGCTGCCATCCGCCCGCATCGTCCTGGACCGTTGAAGGACTCAAGGTCGCACAGGCCCAGCCGGCGGCGATGAGCTTGTCCTGCTTCGAGGGGGGGCGCGGCCCGTCGCCTCGCCGTCCAAGACCGCCGAAGTTGAACCGTTCCATCTCGAACGGTGTCCAGCCAAAGCTCATGAGGACGGGCACGGGTCCTTGGGCGTCCTTGGGCAAGACCAGCGACATCGAGATGTTGACCTGGATTTCTGGGCAGACCGAGTTATCAACGACACCGACAATTTCCTTTTGAATCGCAGTCTGGCCTCCGGACTCGACCTCGCGCGTTTGGCGTACTTCCCACGTCACACTCGGAACGTTGTCCGGAATTCGCCCGTAGACTTCATTTTCTAGCAACGCGACGATTTCCGGACGCCGCTTGTCGCGCCACTGTTCGGGTGTCTGAATTGCAGCGCCGTCCGCGCTCCGCAGAAGCTCGGGCAGGTCCGGGTGAGGATTGGCCTTCGCCTCGTCATAATTGGCCGCATTCGGCGAGTCGGCGCTGGCGCTTCGGCCCGGGCGCAGTTTGGCGATCCCCAGTCGATCCAGCATGTTCTGATGATCCTGCCGGGTGGTGAAGACGACTGGGCCTTGCGCCGGGGGCGCGGCTGCCGCTTGGGCCAAAGCGTGGGACACGTTGCTCAGGGCGAAGCTCAGGGCCAGGGCGCTGGACATGAATTGGTTGGTCATAGCGTGAGTGCGGCTGCGGCACTTGCCGCCGGGGCTGCACGGGGCTAGTTGATTCTGCACCCAGCGCAATTTCAAGGCGCAAAGCCCAGTTCACTCGAGGCGTTGGCGGGTTGCGACGCTCGGCACACCGCGCCCCCGCGGTTCGCGGTCGGAGTGTCATGATCGGGCGGGTTGTCCTACGCCGAATGGCGTAGTTGGCCAGAACATCCCTTGACGAACTGCGGTCCGAGGCCTATCTGTCTCGCTAGTCAAGGAACAGATCGATCCCTGTTCAGCCTGGTGCGCCGTCGATCGAGGGCTGCGCTTGAGCGAGCGGGGACACGGAGGAGAAGCTGATGAAACGTCCCTGTGGATTTGGCGTGCGCACACGCGGCTGGATGAGCATCGTCCCTGCCGGGTTAGCGCTGGGGTTGTGGCTGACGTCGAGCGGCCCAAGCCACGGCGCCGAGCGCGGCGTCGCCGCCCCCAAAACCCCAACCCCCGCTCAACCTCAACCGCCGCCGGCCGGGCTTAGTCCGGTCTCCCGACCGCTGCGTCCACCGGCTTCCGCACCGCTGCAGGCGCGGCCCTGGACCATCCTCGAGCGGGGGCCGCATCATCGGGTATGGGAGTGCGTGACGGTGGAGGCCGAGGGGGCGAACGCACCGATCGCAGTGCGCCACGTCTACACGGAGCTGGCCAGCGGTCTGCATCGGTGGGATGAGCGCGCCGGCGCCTGGCGCGAGACGCGCGCTCAGTTCGAACGGACGCCAGGCGGGCACTTCGTGGCGCGCCAGACCGCGCACCAACTGATTGTGGCGCCCAACCTCAACACCCACGCCGCGGTGGACCTGCTCACGCCTGACGGCCAACGGTTGCGCTCGACTCCCCTTGGACTGGCGTTGATCGACTTGGCCACCGGCGACAACGTGTTGCTGGCCGAGCTACAGGACTGCAAGGCCGAGCCACCCAGCGAGAGCGAACTGCTCTACTGCGACGCGTTCCACGGGTTGCGCGCCGACGTTCGCCTGCGGTTGGACCGTGGCGGTTTCGAAGCGGACGTCATCCTCCGCGAGCAACCGAGCTTGCCGCCCGGGTTCGATCCGGCCACAACGCGTCTGCAGGTGTTGACGGAGTTCTTCGATGCGCCGGCGCCGACCAAGCGGGTGCGGGACCTGACCAGCCCGGCGGTTGCGCCGCAGCGGGTCGAGCGCTCCGGTGGACCGCCAGGCCGCGTGCCCAATCCCGAAGCGCGTTTCCCATTGGTGGATGAGGAGTTGGACTTTGGATCGATGCGCATCGGGGCCGGCCAAGCCTTCCGCCTCGAGGGGCAACCGGCCTCGATCAGCGCCAGCGCGCCGGCCGCAGGCTCGGCCCCGGTGGGGCGCGGCGGATTCCCGGCGAGTGTGCCGGTGGGCAAGAGTTGGGAACTGCTCGAAGGACGCCGGTTCCTGATCGAGTCGGTCCAATGGCCTGACCTCGAGGCGTTGGTCCAGGAGTTGCCCCAAGGGGCGACGGTCGAAGGTCGCCCTCGAGGCGCTGGGCTGCGCCAACTGCCTGCCGCCCGAGGGGCGCGCTATGCACAGCTCGAATCCGCGGACGAGACAGTGCCCGGCGCGGCCCAGTTCGCCGCACGGCCCACCGGTGCGCCCGGTCCCATGGGGAGTGGCGCCGGCGCGAGCGGCCCTGGGGTGGTGCTCGACTACACGCTGCGGGCCGTCGAGGCGGATTTCACCTTCCGCGAGTACCAGACCTATTTGGTCACCGGTGCGGTGAACCTCAGCGGCACGACGACGTTCGAGGGGCCGACCGTGGTGAAGTTCGCCAAAGGAACCTATGCGGCTCTCTACGTGGGCGGCCCGGTCCAGTGCCGCACCGGACCGTATCGGCCGGCGATCTTCACGGCGCTGGACGATAACTCGGTCGGAACCGCGCTCCCGGGCAGCAGCGGGACGCCGACGGGCTGGTACGCCTATACGGCGCTGCGGTTCACCTACCCGGGCGCGCCCGTGCGGCTGGAGTATCTGCGCGTGGCGCATGCGGGGTATGGGGTGGTGGTTCTGGGCGGATCGGGCCACGCGGTGCGGCACAGCCAGTTTCTGAATTGTCATCTGCCGCTCTATTTCCTCGCCACCCAAGCCGCCGTGCTCAATGGGCTCTTCCACCAGATCGGCGGCCCGGTCATCTACGGGAACGGGTCCACGCTCGAAGGTCAGCACTGGACTGTGGATGGCGCCAGCCATCTCGTTGGCGCAGGCGCACTCAACCTTTACAACAGTGTCTTGGTGGGGCTCAGGAATCCGGGAGTCGCCTACGGCGGTAGCCACAACCTCAGCCCGCTCGCCGTCGAGACCTTTGTCCGGGTGGGAGGCGGTCACCATTACATGCGGCCCGAGAGTCCCTGCCGTCGGGCGGGCCGTCCGGACCTGAGCGGCGAGTTGCCGGCGGAACTGCGGCACCGAACCACGGCGCCACCGCAAGAGCTGCTCGGGGCAGTTCGGGGCGATCTGGCCCTCGAGGTATCCGTGGCTCGTGGTGGAGCGACGCCCGACCTCGGCTATCACTATGAACCGATGGATTACCTGGTGGCTGGCCTGGCCCTGTCGGAGGGCCGGTTCCGGGTGAAGGGCGGGTTGGTCCTGGGCATTGCGGACGCCCAAGGCGTCGTGTTGGGCCGCGGGGCCCAGTGGGTGAGCGACGGCTCGCCTCAACGACCGAACCGGCTGATCCGACCGGAGCTGGTGCAGGAAGGGCCCAACCCAGCCGGCTCTGCGGGAGTGACAGGAGCGTTGATTCGGGAGTCGGCTTCTGCGCCGCCTGCGCCGCAACTCGAGTTCCGGTTTACGGAGCTGCGGGCGCCCGACCGAACGACGGCCCTGTTGCTGGGCGGAAATCGGGCCGGCCAATACCGGTTTCGCGACTGTCAATGGTACGGTGGGACCTTCAGCAGCGGCGGCAGCCCCGACTCGGCTGCGGCAGTCCTCCTGAACAACTGCCTCTTCGAGCGAGTGACAGCCTCCTTTGGCCAAGGCGGCAGTCCATGGGCCGTCCATGTCTACAACAGCCTGTTTCGCTCTTGCAGCCTGAGCCTGAACGCTCCCGCGGTCAATGGCTGGGCCTGGCGCGACAACCTCTTCGAGAACACCTACCTGTGGCAGTACTACGGCGGAGTCCCCAACTCGCACAACGGCTATCTCGATTGCCCCTGGCAATTATCGCCGGCGGGCGCCGCCAACGTCGTTCTGCCCGCGCCGCCAGGGTCGCCTTGGGTCTATTGGCCGGGACCACTCGGCTCCTACTACCAGGCGCCCAACGGTCCCCTGCTCGATCGCGGCAGTCGCAGTGCCGCCGCCGCGGGTCTCTACCACTACACAGTCCACGCTGGCCCGGGCAAGGAAGGTCCCACCCCAGTGGACATCGGGCTCCATTACGTGGCGACCGCCAACGGTTCGCCGGTCGACACCGACGGCGACGGCGTGCCGGACTATCTCGAGGACGCCAACGGGAATGGCGGGCCGCCGGACGCGGGTGAAACCGGTTGGCAGACCTACGATTCCCCCAACGGTCTGGGGTCCGCAGGGGCTCTTGAAGTCTTCACCCTCCTCCACTGATCACCGACCACTCGAGGGCTACTCGCCCAGCCCTCACCTTCCCGAGAGACACGCCTATGTCAACTGAGCCACTCCCACTCCCGCCAGCGTCGCAAGTCACAGCCTCAGCGGGGCCCCTGATACGGCGCATCGAACACGGCGCGCCATCCGCCGCCGTTCCGGTTGCGGTAGGGCGCGCCACTCCGTGCGCGCCGTGCGCTGCCCACGAACCAGCCGTACCGCCGACTTCCCAGTCGGCCCGATGCCGGTTGGAAAACCGGCCCTACAGGTTCATGGCCCCGATGCGCGCGCCAAAGCGGGTGGAAGCTGCCCACGACTCTACCGACGGCGCGCACGGAGTGGCGCGCCCTACCTTGTCGCGGCATGGGATGGTTGCGGCACTGACGCTCGCCGGCTTGATGAGTTTGACGACCGCCAGCCTGCGCGGAGCCGATTGCGACCCCAGGGTGCCCGTACAGTTCCGCTTTCACGCCGCGCCGAACCTGACCCAATCCAGAATGTGGGGACCCGCGCCACCGAGCACCTACACGCTCCGGTTGGAGTACAGCTTCAATCGCCTGGAACACCCGATCGAGGTTGCCCCTCCTGGTCTTTCGAGCGTCCAGGACGTTGCCTACACCTGGGAAACGGCTGAACACCCCTATCGGCAAGGCACCCTGCTCGTGGACGTGGGCAAAGAATTCGTGGTCCGGGGCAGTCTGCTCGACGCCAACGAACTGGACGCGCCCAACGCCTGGGTCCTGTTGTTCTCCGCCACACTGCCTGAGGAGTACCGCGATTGCCTCGAACTCAAGTGCTTGGGCGGGCCTTGTGGCGAACTGACTCACTCGGCCACCACCTGCAGCTATGTGGTCGTGAATAAGTCGGGTTGTGCCGTGACGTTTCACAGCCAAACGATCGAGGGCGACACGTTGGCCGGGTGCGCCTCCGGCCCGCGCGGCGCCCTGGCCGCCGACGACACCACGCAGATCCTCGCGCATGTGGCTTGCACGGACGATGTCACTTGTTGGGCGCTGGTCGGGGACAGCCTGGGATGCAGTTTGCTGCCACTGGGCGCAGCGCAAGGCCCAGGGGGTGGCTCGTTCGCCCTCATCACACCTGCCGGCCGCGGCGGCCTGCTCGACGTGGTGGCGCGGGATCGGCGTGGGTGCGTCTACGCCGGGCAGTTAGCTCTCGAAGCCGAACGCCGCCAGTGCGATGAATGCCTGCGGTTTGCCACCCTAACCACCGACTTGGGCAGTGCCTTGGTGAAAATTCACCTCGGCCTGGACCGTTACCTTCATGACGCAGGTTACCTGTACTTAGACGAGTCCAAGGGCCCGGCGGACAAATTGCCCGGGGAACGCCCCATCGACCCCGAGATCCAGATCGAAGGCCCACTCAAACACCGGTTGACCCAGCGCGCTGCCTTTCGCTGCCTGATCGACGACCTCCGCCTCAAAGACGCGGCCACCGGCCTGCCTAACTCCGAAGTCTTCCATGACAAGTACGGGCGCATCCTTAAAGTCCGGGTCCCGTCGGGTCTGATCGTCATTGACGATGTGCTGGACGCCCAGCGCAACGTTGCCTTGGATCAGATCGAGGTCAACTGTTACGACAACAGCCAGTACAACAGCGACGCCCCCCGCGGCGCCTCCGTCGCGCCCTATCCCGGCGCCAGCCCCCTGAGCTCGATCCGCCTCATCAACCCGGATGGCAACGCGGCCTTCGACGATCTTTGGGTGCGCGAGACCCGCGGCAGCACAGCCCGCACCTATCGTTACCACTACCAATCGGGCAAATGGCAACTCTCGGTCGAAGGCAGCGACGAAATCGTCGAACAGAGCGAGACCCTCACCGAGAGTCTTCGGATCATGCGCCGCAGCAGTTGGCGCATCACGGGTCCGGGCCAGCAAGTCTGCCTCTCCGACCGCTTCATCGAGCGCAAGAAAATCAACAACGCCTGGCGCCGCATCAAGGACCGGGTCGGATCCGAAGAGACCTTGTACCGGTACTATGGACTGGACGATGCCACACCCGTCGGCTCACCCAAGTACGGCCAACTCAAGAGCGTGCTCTACCCTGACGGCCGCTGGGCCTACTATGCGGATTACGATGCCCTGCGCCGGTTGACCAAGAAACTCACACCGCTCCATGACGCGGCACTTCCCGACGCCGGCGCACCCAACGAGGCCAACTGCCGCAGCGAAGAATACGATTACGCGCGCGCGTTCCCGTGGGACGAACCGGACCGCCTCGAGATCGCCCGCCCGCGGACGATCGTTCGCAAGGTGCAGACTCGGGAGGTTGGCCGGGTCTATCAGGCCTGCTATCTGGACACGGTCGGAGGTGTAACGGTCCAGGTCCAGGAACGTTACGTCTGTCCTCAGCCGGAGACGACCGCGCTCGAGGCTTATCAAAGCAGCGCGGACCGGCTGGTGCTCAAATCCGTGGTGCGACACCGGGTGGGGCCTTGGCCGCACTTCCCGCCCGTGCTCCACTCGATGGCGAATCCGGACGGAACGGCGGTCTGGTACGCGCATACGCACTCGATTCGGGATGGGGCCCTGGATCCTGGCGATCCGGCCGCCTACGCCGGGGTAGACTACCCCTATGAGTCGGACCCGCTTCACGACGCGGCGGGGAACGGTTGGCGTTGGCAAGACGCGGCCCTGGCGGTAATCGAGCGGCGGGGATATGTCGATGCCTACGGCGGGTTCCACGCGCTGAGCGAAACCGAGAGCCGAACGGGGCTCATGGGCGAGCTGCAACTGCGGCTCGAGCGGGACACCTCGGGTGGATTGACCGGCGAGAAGGTCTTAGCCCGAGAGCGTTACTACCCCACCCGCCAGGGCGGTGCGCCGGACCCGCTCCGGTGGTCTTACCGGGTGGAAACCCTCGACGGCGCGTCGGCGTGGGTCGAGTACGACTGTTGCGGGTTGCACCTGACCATCGATAAGGAGCAGACCACGACCATCTACGGTTATGACGACTGGAAACGCCCAACCCGCTGGACCACCGTGTCCGACGCGCTCACCGGCGCCGGAGTCCGCCTCGAGCGCATACTGGACATCGACGGCCGAGTGCTGCGCGAAGAACGGGTGGGCACGGACGGCCAGACGCGCACCACGCTCAACCAGTACTTCTACGATTGCAGCGGCCGGCTGACCGCGCAGGTCAATGCCGTCCAAGGCACCACCACCTATGCCGACACCACCCTGGTGGGCAAACGCCGCCTCACCACCACCCTGCCAGAAGGCGGCCAACGCATCGAAACCTACTACCGCGACGGCCACCTCGAACAGGTCACCGGGACCGCCGCCGCCCCGGTCCGCTTCGACCGCGGCGTCGCTCAACTCTCGGAAGACGGCCTCATGGCCTGGCGCGCCTTCGAGCGGCAAACCAAACTGACCCGTGCCGGCACACCGACCGATGAATGGACGATCAACTACTTCGATGGCGCAAACCGGCTCATCCGGGAAGTCTTCTCCCCGCGGCCGGGTCTTGACTCTCCCGACGCGCCGCCCAACCGCCGGTTCTTCTACAACGCGAAAGGGCAGTTATGGAAACAGATCGATGCCGACGGCGTGACCACCCTCTTCGGTTACAGTCCCGCGGGCGAGCTCGAGTGTCACGCGGTCGCCACTGACCCCCGGGCCACAGCCACCGGCAACGAACCGGACTACGGCTATATCGACCGGAACACAGATCGTTACCGGCGGACCGTCACCGCGCTAGGCTACCGACCCGAGTCGATTCAGCAAACCACCGCCCTGATTCCCGTGCGCCGAACCACGGTGCGGGCGGGAACCGACGCCGGCGAAGTCGTGGTGAGCGTGCAAGAGACCGACCGCACCGGCCTGACCAACTGGCACACCCTCTATCGCGATCCCAGTGCCCAAGGCGCCGCGGCCGTCACCACCAAGACTGTCACCGCCTATCCCGCGCCCCGCGGCCGACTGGTCACCGCTTGGGCCCCGGACGGCAGTGCGACCGAGCAGGTCTATTACTACGGCGATCTCTACGGTACGATCCTGCGGACCGCGAGCGGTGCCGTCCTCGACAGCACCAGCTATAGCTACGCAGACCCGTTCCGGCGCCTCCAGGCGGTCACCGACGGTCGCGGCCAGACCACGACCTACGGCTACGATGTCGCCGATCAACTTACCACGGTCACCATGCCCGCGGCCGAGCCGGGGCAACCGCCCCAAACGACCCTGGCGTCCTTCGATCGCGAGCAGCGGTTGACCCGGATCCAATACCCGGATCAGACGATGCAGATGAACAGCTATTATCCCAACGGCCTGCTGAAGCTCACCTACGGCAGCCGCACTTACCCGGCCGGATACGCCTACGACGCCCAAGGCCGCCTCGAGACCCTGGCGACCTGGCGGAGCTTTCCCGGGCCGCAGGCCTTCGACAACCCGGCCGCTCCACAACAGGCGTCGGTCACCACTTGGATTTACGATCGCGCCCGAGGTTGGCTGACCGGCAAGCGCTACGCCGATGGCAAAGGCCCCAACTACCACTACACCTCCGGGGGCCGGCTCCGGAAGCGCGAGTGGTCCCGCCTCACCTCGAGCGGGCAGTTGCTCACCACCACCTACCGCTACGACTTCGACCCCGCCCTACCAGCCGATCTCCGAGGCCCCTTTGCCGATCTCAAGCGCATCGAGTACAACGATCCGGTCACTCCAGCGATTACCTTCGCCGCCTACGATCGCCTCGGCCGCGTGCGACAGGTCCGACGCCAAGACCTGGCTGGCGCCGGGGAAACCCAGACCTCACTCGAATACAACCACGCCGGGCAGTTGATGGCCGAGAGCTATCGCGGCGGACCGTTGGACGGCCTCGCTGCCACCACCCAGTACGACCAGCACCTGCGCCGGCAGTCCTTCGCCCTCAACACCCGACCGCAAGCGGTCACCGTCAGCTACCTCTACACGGATGCCTCCCGGCTCCACCGCGTGTCGAGTCAAAGCGGCAGCGCCAGTTTCGGCGCCGACTACACCTACCTGCCCAACGTGCCCTGGGTCCAAGCCCTGCGCCAAGGCCTGCTGAGCGGGGCGACCCTGGTGACCCGATTGACCGTCGAGCGCGAGTACGACCGCCTGGGCCGCATCAAAACGGTGACCGACCAGCCCAGTCTCGCGGGCCAACCCCAGCTCAGCTTCCGCTACGCCCACCATACCGCTGGCGAACGCCGCCGATTGGATCTTGCCGACGGCTCCTATTGGGAGTACGACTATGACGCCCTGGGCCAGCTCGAACTCGCCCGCCGATTCTGGACCGGCGGGCAGCTCGTGGCCGGACAACAGTTCGCGTACGAATTCGATCACATGGGCAACCGGGTGTTCACGCAGGCGGGAGGCGACACGGCAGGCGCGGGCCTGCGCCTGGCGCAGTATGTCCCGCGCGGCGCACCTACCCAGAGCCTCAACCAGTACGAGTACCGCACCGTGCCCCGCTACCTCGAGGTCCAAGGCGCCGCCCAGGCGCCGGTGACCGTGACCGTCAAGGGCTTGGATCCAGTGGCCCTGGACCCGACCGTGACGCGCCAGGGCGAGTACTATCGCGCCGAACTGAACTTCGGCGCGCGTGACGAGGCGCTGTACGAGCGGGTCCAGATCGGCGTGCCGGGCGCGCCGGCGCGGGAAGGGCGTTTGTGGTTGGCGCCCAATCCGGAATCCTTCACGTACGACAACGACGGCAACCTGACGCAGGACGGCCGGTGGCGTTACACCTGGGACGGCGAGAACCGCCTGCTCAAGATCGAGAGTCTGCCCAACGCACCGGCGCACTCGGCACGGTCCATCGCATTCACCTACGATTACCGCGGCCGCCTGGTTCAACGGGAAGAGGCGGGCGCTGCGCGCACCCGTTTCGCCTACAACGGCTGGCAATGTGTGGCGGAGTTGGACGCCACGACCAACCCTGCGGCGCCGACCCTGGCGCGGGCCTACCTCTGGGGGTTGG
>VHCO01000214.1 GCA_016871715.1 Verrucomicrobiota bacterium | reverse complement strand
TGCGAGTCCATCCTGCTCGCAGAGGGCACGAACACCGTCGTGCTTCGTTTGACGGACTTGGCGGGCAACGAATCTGTCCGCACCTTGCGCTATACCGTGGACCTTTCGGACCGCGCCACGGTCCCGCCCCGGCCGCAGCCAAGGTAAGCGGGGACGCCAACGTGACGGTCAACAGCTCCCCATTTACCCTCGGGAACGGCGGTTGACCGCTGACCCTCGAGTGCCGGTGCACAACTACTACGCAGTCCATGTTGAGCCTTGGGCGGGGCAGGAGGTGATGCTCCGCTTCGAATTCCGCGCCTTCGAGTACCACGCCTTTCGCGACTGGCCCGGGCACGTGCATGTGTTGGACGACCTGCACTTCTCGGCGATCCCGGAACCCGCGCCGCGGTGGTTGCTGTTGGCGGGTTTGTGGTGGCTGGCGTGGCGGTGCGGTCGCACGCAGCCATGGTCGAGGCGACCCTGACCGATGACCTACTGGTTGATGAACCTGAAATAGACGACAATCCGGGGGTAGGGCGCGCAGTCCTCTGCGCGCCGTCAACCACGGTGGACCTGCGAGGCCGCGGCGCGCAGAGGACTGCGCGCCCTGCCTTGCCGCGATGGGCAGTCCATTGCGGTGACCCATGAGTCAGTTCAGCAGCTACTGGATGGGCCCCGGCCGAGCGTTTCGGCTGGGCGCACAAGCCGAGGCGGAGAGCACGTACACGCCTGTGGTGAAGCGATGGGAGACGATCGAAGGGCGGACGGTCCTCTTCGAGCAGATCGAGTGGAGCGCGTGCGAGGCCTTGCTGGCCGCGCTGAAAGCCTGAGGCTGCCCCACGCTGGGGCTTCCGCCCTCGATGCGGGTCCAACCAACCGCCGCCTTGCGAGGCGAAGGTCGTCAAAGCCGCGGGGCTGGCCTGACCGTCCGCCCTCCTTCCTCGCAAAGGATTCGGCCCTGGGGTTTTGGCGATTTGCGCTTTCCTGGTTGGACGGCCGGGCGTAAGAATAGGCGCCTATGGATCCCGAGCACCCGGTGGCCCCCTCACCGGAGCAGGTGGCGGTTTTCTTCGAAAGGCACCGCACCGGTCTGGTGACGTTGGTGTTCACGGATGTGGTGGACTCGAGCACGCTGTTGCGGCGACTTGGGGATCAGGCGGGCGCCACCTTCATGCGGCAGCGGCGAGCCGCCATGCGGGATACGCTCCGCACCTTTGGCGACGCTGAAGAGATCGAGACGGCTGGCGATTCGTTCGTGCTGGTCTTTCCCAAACCGTCGGATGCGGTTCGGTTCGCCCTGCTGGCGCAGGCGCGTCTGGGACAGTTCGGGGCCGAAGCGGGGATGCCGGTTCAGGAACGGATGGGGATTCACCTGGGAGAAGTGGTGATTGCCGAGGGGGAAACGGCGGGGAAGGCCAAGGACCTTTACGGCATTCAACTGACGATTGCCGCGCGGGTGATGTCGCTCGCCGAGGGCGGGCAGATCCTTTTGACCCGGGGAGTATTCGACAGTGCCAGGCAAGTCCTGAAAGGGGAGGACCTCCCGGGCGTTGGTTCCTTGCGGTGGGTCAGTCATGGGCCGTACCGACTCAAAGGCGTCGAGGACCCCGTCGAGGTCTGCGAAGTGGGCGACTCGGCACATGCCCCCCTGGCCGCGCCGAAGACCTCGGAGAAGGGGCAACGCCAGGTCCGTCCGGATGAGGAGCCGGTGCTGGGTTGGCGTCCGGCGGTGGGTCAGGAGGTGCCCAACACGTCCTGGGTTCTGGAAGAAAAGCTCGGCGAAGGCGGTTTCGGAGAGGTTTGGGTAGGACGCCATCGCAAGCTCAAGGAACGCCGCGTTTTCAAATTCTGCTTCCGCGCGGATCGCGTGCGCACGCTGAAACGGGAGATGACACTGTTACGAATTGCTGCGCGACGATCTCCGCCATTGCTGCGCCCGCCGCCCGGAAGACCGATTGGCCGGCTCGGCCCAGTTGGCGCACTGCCTGCGGCAGTACGACCAACGCCGGCGCGAACTCGCCGAGCGCCTGGCTGCCGAGCGCAAAGCGCGGCAGCGGCATCGCCTGGCCCAGGTCGCCACCATCGCTGCCACTCTGTTAGCGGCGTTGGCGCTGGCCTTGGGCTATGGACTGCAGGAGGCCAGCCGGCAGCGGCGGCTTGCGGAGGCCCATCTCGAGACGGCACGAGCCCACCTTTACGCAGCGAACGTGAACCTCGCCTTTCACGCCTTCAGGGAGAACAACCTCGGCACGGCGCTGGATCTGCTGGTGCGGCATCAGCCCGTAGCCGGGCAGCGAGACCTGCGCGATTGGGAGTGGCGCTACCTAAGGGGGCAATGCCGGAGCGGCGAGATTTGCACCCTCGGGTTTCATTCCAGCTTCGTGGTCGCGGTCGCTTTCTCGCCCGATGGGAAGCAGCTCGCTTCCAGCGGTCGCGACGGGGTCCTCAAGATCTGGGACCTCGATCAACGTCGCCTGGCCACAACTTTGGAGCACAACGGCCGGCAGATGGCATTCGGGTTCTCGCCGGACGGCCGGCATCTGGCCACAGGGATTCGCGATGGAGGCGGGGGTATCCGGCTGTGGGACACGCAGACCTGGCAGCTCACCGCGGATTTCGGCCAGGCCACCGCCGTCCAAACCCTTGTCTTCGCCCCGGACGGACGCACCCTCGCCACCGCGGACGAGGCGCAGGGCGTGTGGTGGGACCTGGCCCGTCACGAACCGATCGCGCCGTTTCAGAGCCGAAAGGGAACTGATTTCGGGGCGGGCTTGGGTTTTTCTCCCGACGGCGAGTGGCTGGCTTCTGCGGTGGGTCCAGTGGTCGAGTTGACGCGCTGCCGGGACCTCACCGCCGTTCCTGAGTCTGCCAACTTGAAGGGGCACCGCGGTGACATCACGGCCGTGGCCTTCTCACCCGACGGGACCTGGCTGGCTGCGGGGGGTTGGGACAAATCCGTGCGGGTCTGGCAGGTCGCCGACCGCGCGCCCGTGGTGACCCTCACGAACCATACGGCTTGGGTCAGTTCGGTGGCGTTCTCGCCTGACGGCGAGATTCTGGCCACCGCGGGCGCCGATCAGCGCATCGGGTTGTGGCGCACGCGGGACTGGGAAGAGGTCGGCGTCCTGAAAGGCCATCTTCACGAGGTCTGGGCCATGGCGGTCTCTCCCGATGGCCGGCATATCTCGACCGGCGGCAAGGACGAGTCGGTTCGTCTTTGGGACCTTGCACCGCCGCCAGCCCGCAGCAGCATCCACCCCAGGCCGGAGGCCGCGGTGCATTTCTTCCCGGAGCCCCAAGGCCTCTTCGCCGGGCTTTTTGAAGATGGCAGTGTCGTATTCTTCGATCCCACCTCGGGCCTGGAACGTCGGCGCATCGCCTCCCCGTTCGCACCAAGCGAGATTATGGGCGGCGCAGTAGCGCCCGGGGAAGGACTCGTGGCGATGTCGTTGACGAACTGTACCGTGGCCCTTTGGGACCCGGTTTCGCGGGAGGTCAAGCGGCGGCTGGGCCCGACGCCAGAAACGATCGAACGACCCTTCTTCTCTCCGTCGGGCGACCGGTTGGCAGGCGTCACGCAAAGTGCCGATTTGATCTACGTCTGGTCGGTGTCCGACGGACGGGTGGTTCAGGTGCTGGCCAACGATCTGGGCCGGCTCTCGGGTTTGGTCTGGCCCACTTTCTCACCCGATGCACGGCGACTGGCGACCGGTCACATGAACGGCGACGCCTGCTTGTGGGCCGTGGATCGCACGGGCGGACACCTGCGACTCGAGGGACACAAGAGTGCGGTCTTTGCGTTGGCCTTCTCCCCCACGGGTCGTCGGGTGGCGGCCGGCACGGGTGACGGCTGGATCAAGCTGTGGGACGTGGAAACCGCTCAAGAAGTCGCCACGATTGCCGGGCCTCCAGGCTTCATAGGTTTTCTGGCGTTCCCCCGTGAGGCGGACACGTTGGTGGCCGCCGGCGCTGGGGGGCTTCAGGTGCTGACCGCTCCGTCCTTTTCCACGATCGACCCTTCCGCCCTTCGCTCCGTTTCGGATCGACATCCAGCGCCCGGGGGGGCACCTCGGCCTCGATCCAACCGCGGGCAAGGACCTTGACGCTCACCCCGCGCGCCGAGGACTGCGTGGCCGGTGTGTGCCTAGAATCGAGAGTCAGTTGACGTCGTTGAGGAAGACCGCCTCGAGGCTGACACCGCGCCAGTTGGCGGGCGAGACCGGACGCAGCACGAGTTCGAGCGGAACGCCTCCGGGCACCGCGACGCGCCCGAGCTCGACCGTGACGAAATCGCTCGGACCGGTGGCCTGGGGCGCTGTGCCAGGCAGCGTCGCCTTGTGGAACGTGACCGTGAACTCGACCGGGCCGGCGAGCGCGTGGATCCGCACGCTGACCTCGTGCGTGCCGGCTTCGCGGTAGTGCAACCCCCAAGCCACCGGCATCGGCGCGTCCGACCAACCCGTGACGACCTCGCGCCCGCCCTTCGTCTCGACCCGCAGGGAGCTGTCGGCGAGGCGGGCGTTGGCGGGGCGCAGGACCACGGCCTTGTCCCAGGGCTCGATACCGATCGTCGTCTCCGTGCGCACGGCAAAGGCCGGTTTCAGCGACGGGCCCGTGATCTTAAGCGCGAAGGCCAGCTCGCTAGGCCGCTCGGCGGGCAGTGTGACGACAAGCGCGTCAGCCGTCTGCTGCCAGGGCAGCGGAGCGCTGGACCCGAGCAGGGAAACACGCTCGATCGCCCCGGCCGGACGCGCGAGCGAGCGGATCGCGATCGTGACGCCCTCGGGCCATTCGAGACCGATCGCATAGAGCGCGTCGCCGCGAGTGGTGAAGCGGACATCGCCCGGCTGGAAGCCCTGGTCGGCGCGTTCGCTAAAGCCGCCGCCCTTGACCTGCCGGGTGGGACCTTCGCCGAAGAGCTGCCACGGCTGCGTGGAGAAAATGGCCTCGCCATGCACCTCGATCCAGTCTCCCAAGGCGGTGAGCACGCGACGCGCCTGGTCGGGGAACGAGCCATCCGCGTGCGGACCGACATTCAGCAGCATGCACCCGTTCTTCGAAACGATGTCCACGAAGATGTCCACCAGTTCATTGGGCGATTTGAACCTGGCCGCCTCCTGGTGGAACCACTGGCCCACGGTCGTATCCGTCAGCCACGGATAGGGAACGAGGCGGTCCTCGCGGCCGCGCTCGAAGTCGATGATGCCCGTGTGCTGATGGATGCTCCGGTGTTTGTGGACCACCGCAAACTCGGGCCGGTGTTGCTCCGCCCAGTTGTAGGCGAGAGCGAACATGCGCCGCTGGTACTCCGGCGTGATCACCGTATCCAGTTCGAAGTCGAACCAGATCAGATCCGGTTCGTACCGGTGGAGCACCTCGCTCACCTTTGCGATCCAGCGATCCTGAAAGAGCTTTGTCGGCGGGGCGTTGGGCGCATGCGGCTCGGAGTAGAGGTCGGCCCATTGCGGGTCGGCGGCGTCGAAGGCGAAGGCGGGCTCGAAATAACGCCATGCGTAGCCGTGGTGGAAGGTGGCGATGAACTTCATCCCCCGCGCCCGGATGGCCTTCGCGAGTTCTCCGGCGATGTCGCGCCGCGGGCCCATGCCGACGGAGTTCCAGCGCGTGATCTTCGAGTCCCACATCGCGAAGTTGTCGTGATGCACCGCCACGGGTCCCGCAAACTTGGCCCCTGCGCAGGCGAAGAGATCGGCCCAGGCCTCGGCGTCGAACCGCTCCGCCGTGAACCTCGGGATCAGGTCCTTGTAGCCAACGCGGGACGGGTCGCCGAAGTTCCGTTGATGAAAGAGGTACGAAGCGTTGCCCGGCACGTACATGTGCCGGCCGTACCACTGGGCGCTCTCGGGGCCGTCCCTCGAGGCAAGGGAAATCGGACCCCAGTGGGTGTAGATGCCGAGCTTGGCGTCGCGGAACCATTCTGGGTCGGTGTGGCGCTTGAGCGAGGTCCAGTCCGGGGCGTAGGGGCCGGCGGCGATGGTCGCGTCGGTCCTTTTCATCTCGAAGTCCAAGGCGGGCTCTGCGGGTGCACCGCTGGCGAGGAGCGCGAACGCTGGTGCGGCGACCAGCCGTGCCAGCCTGAGACGGACGCGGAGGATCGGGCGGATCATGCGCCACAGTATTCCGGGCTCTGCTGAAGGCGTCGAGGTCGATTCGAGCCTACCTCGTCTCTCGTGCCCTTTTCTGACCGCAGGGAAAGTAACCGCGCCTTGCTGGAGCTGATCTGCCGCTGACTGGCTTTGCCGATGGCCCAGCGGATGAATTCCCTGCGCGTCCGCCTGCCAGGTGGCGGCTCGCACCTATGACGCCGCGCTGTGCCGGCCCTTCTGTGGGCCGCGGAGGTCAAGTTCGCCAAGTCAGAGAGGTAAAGGCAGTGAAAGCGACCCGGACACCGTCGATCAGGTCAGGACGGTAGGGCGGCTTGCTGATTGCGGGTCGAGCCGCATTGTCGACCCGCAAAGCCGTGTCATGAACGATACAAGTGCGAAGGAGGGTATGGCGATTGGGGAGGCGGACGTGCTGATTGATGAGTAGGGCACGATGCCGGTCCGCTCAGGGCGGCTCCAGGTCCCGTTGATCCGAAAGCTGGTCCGCCTTTTCCGGCTCCTGGATGTATCGACGCACTCGCTCGTCAATTCGACACCCGGTCCGCTCCGACAATTCCTCAAACACAGGTCCTGATTGCTCGGGACACCAGCACGGTGCTCTGGACTTCGTGGTCGATGCCGATTGGGAGACCTCCTGCACTGCCGCGCTCGATGCCAATGCTGGCAAGGTGCGTTGGCAGCAGGCACCCGAGGAAACGCATTCGAGAGCGGAGATCGTCACTGGCCTCACACCGACGAGCTCACGGCGCCGTATCTGATCTCGCTCGAGCAGCGGTCCCCCCCGGTGCGCCAGCCCCGGCCGCATCGGATACGGACAAGACCCGTGGCGGCCGTCGAGGCGGGTCACCGAGCCCGAGCAGCCGGCCCGGCGCTCCGGCCCTACACTTCACGGCGGTGGCCTCGAGGTATTCGGCGTCGGCGTCCTCCAGGATGGCGTCCAGGATGACAGGGAGCTGGGGCGCTTGGCGCGCATAGGCTCGCAGGGCCTCTTGATCGGCCGGGGCGGCGCGGTGGACCGGCGCATGAACGTCCCACAGGCGGCCGGCCAGATCGCGACGCGGAGCGGCCGCGAGCCAGAATCCGCCGCGTGCCCCCAGCACTCGAGCCGCTGCGGCCGGTTCGATCTGGGCATCGGCCAGCAAAGCTGTGCTCGGCGCCAAACGCAGGTTGGCGGCACCGACGCGCTCGACGAATCTGGCGGCCTCGACCAGGCTCCAAGGCGGTTTGCCAAAGGTCTGGCGCAGGTGAAGCACGATGCCCGCCGGAGCCGCCGCCGCCGCGAGCTGTCGCAGCGTCGCTTCGAATCCGGCCTCGGTTTGTTCGGCCGTGAAATTGTTTTCGGGATGGCGGTGGAGGGAGACGAGCAAGTCTTTGGCGCCCAGGATGGACATCTTCTCCACAACGTTTGAAAGCGTGGACAGGCTGGCAGCGTAATCGGCAGAAAGGTTGTCGATCAATCGGAGGTCGGGATAGAGATTGAGACCCGGGGCCAGGTCCACGGCCACCCGCAGCCCCTGGCGCCGAATCCAGGCCGCTTCCCTTCTCAGCGCCGCGGACTCGCGCTCCGCCAGGTAGCGCCAACTCACCACCACCCCATCCCAATGCTCGAAGAAAGTCGGCCGGGCCAGGATGGACTCCTTGATTGAACCGGATTGGCGCAACGTCAGGAATTGCCCTTGGACCCGTGGCGGCGGGTGCTGGTGGGGCATCGCCTCGACGCCGGTTTCGGCGACGCGTACCGCAAAGATGCGCACCTCGCCGCCGGCGATCGCATTGGTGGTGTTGCGACCCAGGGCCTGCGGGCTGACCGTTTCCGGAAGGTATCCGACTGCACTCATCTCAGAGCAGTCGAGCGGCAGCTCCCGGACTTCCAGGAGGTCGCCGCAGAAGGACCGAATCGTGAGGGGCAACTCGCGCCAGGTGTTGTTGAGAATGCCCAGCGTGTAGCGGCCGGAGCCCTGACGACAAGTGATCAACGCCAGGCGCGGGTCCACCTCGAAAAGGCGCTGCGCCCGCAGCACGGTGTCGAGAGCGTCGCGGGCAGCGGCGGTGAGCGGGAAAGGCGAGGCCAGCGGCTGGTCGATGTCGCCGCGCGGCGTGCCGATGGGCGCCTGGGCGACCTGTTGGTCCGGGGGGATCGCGAGGAGTCGGCCCCCTTGCCGGACGTAGGCTTCGAGCTTGTGGCGGAGCTCGGCATTCTGCCGGGTGCCAGCCCAGATGAGCACCGGGTAACGCTCGAGCAGCCAAAGGGGCGCGTCGCTGAGCAGACAGTCGGCGATGTCGCCGTAGGGTGTCGCGGTGAGGAAGCCCGTTTCGTCGTGGAAATAGGAGGCGTCGGCATAGCCGGGATAGAGCAGGTGCAGAATGCCATCGATGAAGTAGTCCTGCGGTTCGTAGGGCAGGTTGCCCCAGGCCCGGTAGAGCTTGTCCGTGTAAAGATGGCGGGGGAAGGACCAGCCCGACTCGAAATCAAGCAGCAGGCCGACCGGGGTGTGCTGAACTCCCGGTTGTCCATGGGCCTTGACCCAGCGCTGGGCGGACTGCTGGATGCGGCCGATCGGGGAAAGCCGGTCCCCCTCGAACCAGCCGTTCTCGAACCCGACCGCCACGCTGTTGTAGAGAATATGCGAGTAGAGCAGCCGTTTCATCAGGCTCAGACTGGTGCCCTTGGTGGGGCCGTGATCGTAGCCTTCGCTACGACCGGCCGAGCCGTAGGTTTTGTACCCCCAGCGGTTGAAGATCGAGGCGTTGCCGAACCACGGCACGCCGTATTGTTTGCCGGCGCCGCGGATGAACGCGTAATAGACCTGGCTGTTCGGCAGGGCCTGGGCCGTCTCCGCGCCGATCAGGGTGTAGGTGCCTTCCTTGAGGAAGTAGTGGCCGAAGTTCAACGAGACGAGGGTGGCATGCCGGTGACCGAGGTCGTCGCCCATCCGCTCGAAATGACGCTGGAACTGGAAATACTGCTCCCAGCGGCTGCCGGAGGCGGGCGTCATCTGCGCGGCGTAACCCCCGATGTAACGACCGTCCTGCTCGCCGATATCCGTGCCGAGCCACCGGTCCCCGAGAACGGACTCGAGGGTGGCGAAGGCCGACCCCGGCGGCTGGAACTGCTGCCAATACCCCCCTGGACCCGAACCCGGCACATAACCCCAAATGTCAAACAGGTACAGGTCGCGAGCCTTCAGTTCGGTGGCGAACTCGGCCAGGTTCGTCGCAAACAAGACCGGGTAGGAGGGCCACACCACGTCGCCCAGTTCGTGGGTCCGAGTGTACTTCTCCAGTTCCTCCCGAAACCCGACGATCCGATCCTGCTCGACCCCAAAACCCCGGAGCGCCGTGAATTGGGTCCGGTTCTTGAACGTGCGCCAGTCCGGCGGTTGGACGGCGCGCCGCGCGTCATCGGGATGTTCACGGGGTGCGAGGAGGTGGGAATAGACGCGGAGAGGAGCCGCCGCCGTTGCCGTCGGGCCGGAGGTCAGCAGGAGGGCCAGGGCAAGGCCCGCGCCGGAGAGAAGGGAGAGAAGTGGTTTCATCAGTGGTTTCTCGTGCATGCCGATGGTCGCTGCGGTGCACGCTACCAGCCCATTCGTTTCATGGCCACTGCCGTCAAAGGGCTTGTCGAGCCCAAGGTACCGGGGATTGTGGCAGCACAGGTCCTCAAGCGGCGGGGGCGGACTCGAGGACGGCGCTCCGGCATGGGAGGACGCGCCCAAGATGTTGGTGGGGCTGCCGATTAGGTTCCACACCCCGAACCGCGCCGCCGCCGATACGGCTGCGGGCTTCAAGACCCGCTATGCCGTCAGCCCGTCAGCCTCGCTGGGGAATTGACACTGGCAAGGCCCTCCGGCGTAGGGCATCCTCCAGTGTGTGCCGCGGAAGATCCGTCAGTTGGTGACCGACCTCGCGCATGCCGGGTTCATCGTCGTTCCCGGCGGCCGGGGTTCACACCGGAAGTTCCGGCATCCGAAACTTGCCGGCGCGGTGATCCTCAGCGGAAACGATGGCGACGACGCCAAGCACTATCAGGAGAAACAGGTTAGCAACGCCATTCGGCAGGCCAGCAAATGAAAGCGCAGGACCAGTATCTGAAGTTTGTCCGGTGGGAAGAGGCGGATGGCCTGTATGTGGGCTATTGCCCAGACCTTTTCCCGTGGGGCGGAGTGTGTCACGGGACAGCGGAGGAGGAGATTTACCATCAACTCTGCTCGCTGGTGGCAGGAGAGGTGGAGGAATTAGGCCGCGCAGGCAAACCCCTGCCGGCCCCCAGCACGCGCCCCATGCGCGAGGCGGTCCTGGCCTAATGGCCTAGTGCCCGACGCCGGCCCGCGGATCTCACGTCGCTTAGGGAGAGGGCCTCGTTGCGCCGTGCTGGGGGGTCACGTCAAATGGTCGGGTTATACATTGTTGACAGCCTGGCGCCGCCGATGGAACGGCAGGTGGGACTGAGTTCGGGCCCTGGCCTCACACCCACCCACAGCATAGCCGGGCCGCGGATTGGACTCAGTCCGCCCCCTCAGCGATCGTGAGCCGGTTCATCACGGGCGCAGTGGGCCAGACCCAATCACCGAGGCTTGCTTTCGCGGCGGGTGCGCCGGTCTTGGTAACGGCCACGGCACCGCCGTCGTCGGTGGCGTTCAAGCCGACGGCGTAGAGAACATAGCGGTTGGGCGCTTCCCGGCGGTAGACCATCAACTGGCCGGTGACCGGATCCACGGGCAACCGATCGAGGAATTCGGGGACCAGGCTCCGCAGGGCTTCCGGGTAGCTCCCGCGAGCGAGCCGGTGACGTTCGAGGGCGACCGCCAGGCGCGCCTGGGCGATCGCAGTTTGTTCCTGGGCCGCCCGAAAGCCGCTCGGGACGATCGCCGGCACGAGCAGGCCGACAAACACACTGTACGGCCGCCAGCGCTTCCAGCGCGGGTCCTTGGCCAGCGCCTCCAGACAGGCCACGTCCACGGTGCCTTGGGTCGCATCGAACGCGGCCAGGATTCCTTCAGTGAAGACCTGCGCGATGCTCAGCTGGTTTTGATACCAGAAACCGCCGAGCGCAGCTCGGCTGATCGAGGCCCAGGCCCGCGGCAGGGCGCGCAGTCCTCTGTGCGCCCACCTTGGGGCTACAATCAAGGCACCAGGAGGAGCCGATAGAAGGTGCGGGCGGCCTTAGGGCTGACCCTGACCACCATGTCATCTCCCTCGATCTCCCCTTCCGCAGCCGTCGCCTGGTACGGGCCGGTGACTTCCGTGGCGGACTCGAGGACGGCGGTCTGGCGGGCCGGCCACCAGAGCCGAACCTGCCCGTCGCGCTGGAGTGCGGCCTCGACGCGGCCACCCAGGGGAGGTTGGACGGTGAACTGCATGCTTTCGGTGGCGTCGTTCCCGGCGCTGTCCGTCGCGGTGAGGACGACCTCGTAGGGGCCCTCGCCCAACTGAACCTGGACGTCGCGCCCCGTCCCGACGATCTGGGCGCCGATGGACCAACGGAGCGACGGGTCGGGCAACGTGCCGTCCTCGAGGTCCTCCGCCTCGCCTGCGAATGAGAGCACTTGGCCCGCGTACAGGAGGTCGGCCGGCTGCGGTCGGCGGATGAAGGGCCGGGGCGGTTTACCCACCACGGTGAACGCCTTGTCCGAGTCGTCCGAATCGGTGTGGTAGCCGTCGGTAGCGATGACTCGGATTCTTGCCGCGTTCGCGCCGGGGAGGCGGGCGGTATCGACGTCATAGCTGCGGCCCGCGACCTGGTTGGTCACGGGGATCCAGGAACGGCCGTCGTCGGGGCTATACTGGAGGTTAAAGGCGAGCAGATCGCCTCGATCGGGATCGGTCGCTGTCCAGGCGATGGTCTGGACGCCACTCCAATTCTCGCCCCCGTTGGAGGCGGTCACGAGGTTGAAGCGACTGCTGGCCGATCACGGCGACCTGCCGGAACTGCAGAATCAGCCGAGGCAGCGACTGAAGGAATGGGGGGCGGCTCCCGAGCCATTGACCGTGGGGGAGGTCTGGTCCCCTGCAGTGGATACCTCCGGGCGGGTCGCCCGCGATGGACGATTCCTCTGCTTCACGGGCTGGGACACGGGCGATCTGGCAATTCGAGACCTGGCCGCCGGAGAGGACCGGCGAGTGACGGACCAGGGGCCGTGGTCCACGTCCGCCGAATGGGCCATGAGTTCTCTGCCTTCGATGAGCGCCTCCAACTCCGGCCGGTTCTTCGGAGCGATGTCCACTTCCATTGAACGGCAGAGGCAGGGGGCGCGTCGGGAACCGCGCCGAGTCTCGCGAGTTGGTGCGGAAACGGAAGCTCACGCGGTTGGAGGAACTGCCAGACCAATGCTGTGGCCGGGCGGAGGGGCCATCTTACCGTATCTTGACCGACAGCTACCAAGTCCTGCATCCGGAGCGAGCCCCACCGTCCCAGGTGGACCCAGTCGTGCGCTGCGGCAGGCGGCATTGATTACGCCGAAGCAGCCAAGGACGTGGTTGTGCGCGAACTGGACGGCGTGCCGGTTCCGTTCGCCTCGCCGCGATTGCTTTGGCGTATGAAGGCGGCAACACGCCGTGAGAAGGATGCGGGCGATCTGGTTTTCCTCCGCCACTGGTTCGCCGAGCGCGGCGAAGAGCCGCCTCGGGTTTGAGCACTTTCTCGTATGGTAGAAGAGTGGCGGGTCGGGAGGGTGCGTAGCGGCGTTCTGGCGAGCGCCGCCATTTCCAGAGCAGCGCAGACAGCGGCGAACGCCGGTTCGCCGCTACGTCCGGGTCCAAGCCACCCGCTCGACTCTTGGCTTCACTCCGGCCAGCCCGAACCTCACGGCCATGCCAACCCTTCAGCAGCCTAAGAGCCGCACGCGCACGAAGACGGTGTTGCTGGGGACCGCGAGGGACGCCAGATCGAGGGTCGCGACGGTGGTTTCGCCCGTCGCCGCGACGGGAGGCTCGAGGGGCAGCCAGACTCGTAAGTTGTCCGAGTACTCGAGGCGGTAGGTCCGGCCGGCGACGCTTTGCCAGGCCACCTCGAGGCGGGCGTTGTCGCGCGCGCGGACTTGCAGGATGGCGAGCACCGAACCGGCCACCAGCGGGTCCGTGCCGGCTCCGAGTTCCTCGACGTTCGGCGAGCCGTCGTGGTCATCGTCGTCCTCGGGCAAGACATCCGCCAGCGTGGCGGCCCCACCGCGCCCCCGCCCCCGGACGGGTAGCTGAACTGGTGAGACCCGGCCAGCGAGACCTCGAACAGCCAGGCGCTCAGGCTGACCGAGCCGCCCAACTCGAAGGTAGCTTCCTTCAGATAGCCGGGGTTCGCCGGGAACTGATAGGTCAGTGCGCCAGCGCCTTCGCCCCTGAGGCTGACCGACAGACTGCGCAGGGCCTCGACCTCGAGCCCCAAGGCCGCCGACGCGCTGATCGTGCCGTCCACAGATTCGAAATCCAAGCCGTCTGGCACGCGGACCAGTTCCAACCCCAGCTCCATGCCGCTCGCCAACGAGCCCTTGATCTTAGCCCGGTCGTTCAACCAGCCGATGGCCCGGCCGATGACCGGCAAACGCACCGCGACCTGCAAGGCCGGAATGATCGTGATCAGGCCCTCTTCCTTCTCGACACTCACCTCCAACCCGGCCGCCACGCGCACGCCGGTCCACACCAGTCCTTGGCCCGACTGG
>VHCO01000213.1 GCA_016871715.1 Verrucomicrobiota bacterium | reverse complement strand
TGTGGGCGGAACGGTTTCGGAGCGTGTTGGTCGAGGATCAGCCGGGGGTGCTGGAGACGGTGTCGGCGTACATCGACTTGAACGCGGTGCGGGCGGGCTTGGTGGAGGATCCGAAGGATTACCGGCACTGCGGGTATGCGGCGGCGGTGGCCGGGGACGGGAGTGCGCGGTCGGGGTTGTTGAGTTTGTACACGGGTGTGGCAGCGCCTCCGAGCGGGACTGGGGAGGTTGGGGCGGGAGGGGTTGGGGCGGCGGAGGCTGGGGAAGGGGGGAAGCCTCGCTGGCAAGCTGCCCGCACTCCGCTCTTGACCGGCCCGGAGGCTGCAGCGGGGTCCGAGGTTCCGAGAACGGTGCAGGTTCGGGAGTTGCGCGAGTGGAAGGAGGTGGGTGCGGAGTATCGGCGGCGGTTGTTTGTGCGGGGAGGGGTATCAGGGAGCAGCGGCAAGGCGGCGATGAGTCGAGAGCAGATCAGGCGGGTGTTGCAGAAGGGCGGGGAGTTGAGTGTGGGGGAGGTGTTGCGGTTGCGGATCCGGCACATGACGGATGGAGTGGTGTTGGGATCCAAGGGATTCGTGGATCAGATATGGCTAGCGCATCGGGATCGGTTCGGGCCGAAGCGTCGGAGTGGGGCGCGGCCGATACGGGGTGGAGGCGCTCCTCTGGCGGATTTGAGGGCATTGCGAGATTTGCGCGTCGATGCTATCTCGTGAGAGAGGAGAGAGGAGGTTCGTACCCTCCCGGCGGAGACCTATCGAGGCTGCGCTTCCGAGCGGGGCCTGTGTGGGCGGCGCGGAGGATGCCTGCGCTCCGAAAATCAACTTGTCTACCACATGCATCGGAGTTCGATGACTTCGCGAGCTGCGATGGTGGGAGTCAGGCGCAGGATGTTCGTGGGGTTCGGATCGTGGGAAGTCGTCCCCGACGCGGCCGTCGAAGGTTAGGGCACTTCGGCAGGGGCAGATGTCAGGTGCCGGGAGGGTCGAGAGAGCGTGTGCGGCGACAGGACGTATGATTGAGCGGCGGTTGCATGGGAGGGGGACGGAGCTTTGAGGCAGGGCGCAATCTGGATGGGATGGTGGCGGACGGGAGGGCGCAGCCTTTAGGACCATCGTTATTGTAAGACGGGTTATAAGACGTTGACATAGCGAGAGGTTCTTGGCGCTCTCATAGACGAAGGTGGGCAAGGCGCTGGAGTGTGTCTCACGGAGAACTGGTGAGTCGCCAACAAAGAGTCGGCATGTATGTCAGTAAGACAGGTATAAAGTCATTGACAAGTGAATGAACGCTGGAGTCGGCTTGGGCCTTAGGCTGCTCGCATCGGGGAAGGCCATCTTTGTCTCCGGTCGGGATCGCGAGCGCGATGGCGATGGCGATGGGACCGGCCTGTGGTGCCGTGGTGGCGATCGCGATCGCGATCGCGGCGCCTTGACCGAGCATTTCTGGTGTTTATGATGCCGATGAGATGAGCGAGGTGACGCGTCTGCTCGAGGCAGTCGAGCGCGGCGAGCCAACAGCCGCGGAGGAACTGTTACCCCTGGTGTATGAAGAATTACGTCAATTGGCTGCGGTCCATCTCGCCCAAGAAAGGCCGGGCCAGACCTTGCAGCCGACCGCGCTCGTCCACGAAGCTTGGTTGCGGCTGTTGGGGCCCGACCAGAAACCCCAATCGTGGGAGGGACGAAGACACTTTTTTGGCGCGGCAGCGGAAGCCATGCGACGCATTCTGGTGGACCGCGCCCGCCAGAAGGGGCGCCTCAAGCGCGGCGAAGGCCAACGGCCGGTCAGCCTCGAGGCGCTACCCGAGCTGGCGCTCGCCGACGGGCGTGACGACGAGAACGTGCTGCTGGTTGACGAGGCCCTCGAACGCCTGGCCGCACGCGACCGGCAGAAGGCCGAGTTGGTCAAGCTCCGCTACTTCGCCGGCCTGAATCACGCCGAGGCGGCTCGAGTCTTGGGTCTGTCGGAGAAGACCGTGCGGCGCCATTGGCAGTTCGCCAAGGCCTGGTTGTGTGACGACATCGAACGGCATCGCGATGGGCGCACCCCCGAACCCTTGACCATACCACGAACCCAGGCCGACCATGCCCCCTGAGCACCCTGAGCCCCGAGATTCCTCGCCTCGGCGTTGCCGCGGCTTCACCCTGATCGAACTTCTGGTGGTGATTGCGATCATTGCCATCCTGGCCGCCTTGCTCATGCCGGTCTTGGGCCAAGCGAAAGCCAGTGCCGAGGCCATAGGCTGCAAGAACAATCTCAGACAACTGGGCTTGGCCTGGATGATGTACGGGCACGACAACGCTGACCGCGTGCCACCGAATCGCGGCAGTTGGCACTACAACGCCGAGCTCCGATGGGTCCAGGGATGGCTTTCCTTGAGCCCCGACCGTCGAGACAACACGAATGTCCTTTTCCTCCGCGCCAGCCATCTCTGGCCCTACCACCAAGATACCGGCGTGTGGCGGTGTCCGAGCGACAAGTCTCGGGTCACACTGGGCGGACAACACCATGGGCGGGTCCGGAGCGTGTCCATGAACTCGCGTGTGGGGAGGCCGAAGCTCCCGGCTGCGAAGTACTGGTCCTACGTCAAGACCACGGAAATGATCCACCCGGGCCCGTCGGGGATCTTCGTCCTGACTGACGAACGCGCGGACAGCATCAACAACTGCATTTTCGGTGTCGACATGACGGGCTACGATCCCGCCTCTCCCGACAATCCGAGTGCCGGGTTGATCGACTGGCCCGGCTTCTACCACAAGGGGGCCGGCACCTTTCAGTTTGCCGACGGCCATGTGGAGAGCCACAAGTGGCAGGATCCACGAACCACGCCGCCGCTGGAGAGGTCTTCCTTCGATGTCTGGTACTTCTCCATGCCCAACAACCCGGACTTGTGGTGGATCCAAGCGCACGCCGCAGGACTCGTCGAGGACTGATGGAAGGTGACGTTCGCTCATGAACGAAGGCTTCGAACGCGAAGAGCAGCTCTTTTCGGACGCGCTCGCCATTGCGGATGCGGCCGGCCGCGCGGCCTTTCTGCGTCAGGCGTGCGGAGAGGATACGGCCCTGCGGGAAAGGATCGAGCGGTTGTTGGGGGCGATGGGGCGAGCCGGCGAGTACTTTGACCAGGTGGAACAAGCCGACACCGGCGTGGCCCCGCCGCTCGAGGGCGGGGAACAGGTGGGCGACCGCATCGGTCCTTACACGCTCCTGGAACAAATCGGCGAGGGCGGTTTCGGCGCGGTCTATGCCGCCGAACAGGAGGCGCCGGTGCGGCGGCGGGTGGCGATCAAGATCATCAAGCTGGGCATGGACACCCGGCAGGTGATCGCGCGCTTCGAGGCGGAGCGGCAAGCGCTGGCCCTCATGGAGCATCCCCACATCGCCAAGGTGCTCGATGCGGGCGCGACGGACTCCGGCCGGCCCTACTTCGTCATGGAACTGATCCGGGGCATCCCGATCACCTACTTCTGCGACGAACGCCGGCTCACGATCCGGCAGCGCCTGGAACTGTTCATCCCGGTTTGCCAAGCCATCCAGCACGCGCATCAGAAAGGGGTCATCCACCGCGATATCAAGCCAACGAACATCCTGGTGACCGAGATCGACGGCCGGCCGGCCCCGGTCGTGATCGACTTCGGCGTGGCCAAGGCCATCGAGCAGCGCCTCACCGAGCGCACCCTCTACACCCGGTTCGCGCAGATGATTGGCACGCCCTCTTACATGAGCCCGGAACAGGCCGAGCTTGGCAAGGGCAACATCGATACGCGGAGCGACGTCTACGCGCTGGGCATCCTGCTCTACGAGTTGCTCACCGGCATGACGCCCTTCTCCGAGGAACGCCTCCGGGAGGCCGGCTACGCCGAGATCGCTCGCATCATTCGGGAAGAGGAACCGTTGCGTCCCTCGACGGCCGTGAGAACGACGGGCGAACGGCGGCGGCGGCCGACGGACGCGGATCGGGAGCGGGCGGCGGCGTCACTGGCGCGGGTCATTCGGGGCGATCTGGACTGGATTGTGATGCGGGCCATCGAGAAGGAGCCGCCACGGCGCTATCCCACCGCCAATGCCCTGGCGGCAGACGTTCGGCGGTACCTGTCCCATGATCCGATCGAGGCCCGACCGCCTTCGGCGCTTTACCGCCTCGGCCGGTTCGCGCGTCGCCATCGAGTTGTGGCCGCCAGTGGCGCCGCCGTCGTCATCGTTCTTGCCGTGGCCACCGTCGTCAGTTTGCGGCTGGCCATTGTGGCCGATGCCAGTGCTCGTCAGGCGGCGCAGAGCGAGCGGCGCACGCGGAGGGTCCTGTACGCCTCCGACATGCTCCTCGCCCAGCAGGCGCTGGAACATAGCGACTTCGGCCGCGCGTCGGGACTCTTGGACCGGCATCGGCCAAGCTCGAAGTCCGAGCCGGATCTGCGGGGCTGGGAATGGCGTTACCTGTGGGCACAGTGTCAGAGCGCGGAGCGGGAGACGCTGTTCCAAGGGTCTAACGCGGTGACGGCTTTGGCGATTTCAGCCGACGGCGCGCAACTGGTCGTGCGCCGTGATCCTGGCTTGGTGATGCTCTGGGATAACCGGACCCAGCGAATCCTCGCCGAAGAACCCGCTTCGCCCTGGTTCAAACCGCTCGCCGCCTCTCCGGCCGGTCAGCTCCTGGCCTGGGGGGTTCGCGAGGCGGACGGCGCTATGTCCGTCAAACTCTGGGACAGCGAATCGCAGCAGGAAGTCGCCCGTCTGCCTCACGACGAGGGCGTTGTGTCGGTCGCGTTCTCTCCGGATGCGCAATGGCTAGCCACGATGACACTCCGGGCGGAGGTCTCGGTTTGGAACGTGGCCTCACGCCAGGTCGCGGCCACCTTCCAGGCCCAGACCCGGAACGGCTTGTTCTTTGGCGGCTCCCATTATGGTTGCCTGTCGTTCTCGCCGACGAGCCGGCTGCTGGCGATCGGGACCCGAGCCAAACGCGTGGTGTTGCTCGATTGGGTCAGCGGCACCACCCAGGACCTCGATCTGTCGAGTCCCGCCGATGGCGTCCCGGCGATGGCCTTTGCGCCGGACGGCAAGATCCTGGCGTTGGGCGGAGGATACCTGGACAACACCATTCATCTCTACGAACTCGAGACGGGCCGGTGGAGTCGCCTCGAGGGACACGCGGGTTGGATCGTGGGCCTGGCCTTCGCGCCGGACGGCCAACTGCTTGCCTCGGCCAGCAACGATCAGACTCTGCGCCTTTGGGACGTGAGCCGTGGCGCCGAGGTCAAGCGCTTCCGGGGCCACCAAAACGAGGTCTACGCGGTGGCGTGGACCCCCGACGGTCGCCAGCTCTTCAGTGGAAGCAAGGACGGCTCTGTGCGCTCTTGGAACCCGGCCGCCGATCTCGAAGACGCGGCCCAGATTGTCTTGCCCGCGCGGCTGCGCGATCTGGACTTTATCCCGGGAACCAACCGCCTGGTGACCCAAGGTTGGAATGAGAACTCCGTCGTCGTGTCCGACCCAGCCACGCTGCGCGAGTTGTACCGGCTGACCTCCACGCGCTCGAACTGGTTCCGCCTCGCCTTGTCGGGAGACGGCCGCCGGCTGGCCCTGGGCGGGTTCGAGGGCAACGTTGAACTCTGGGATCTCGAAGCCCGGCAGCGACTCCCGAACCTCGCCGTCGGGAACGGCTGGATCTGGCAGTTGCAGTTCACCCGCACCGGTGATCGGCTCCTTTGTGTCGGCGAGGACGCCGAGCGCCGCGCTGAGCGCCTGCGCCTGATTCAGTTCCACGAGGTGCCCTCGGGTAACGGGATCGATCTGCCCAAGGTCAGCCTCGAGGACCCCAGTGGCGCGATTCTCTCGCCCGACGGTCGAACCCTAGCCGTGGCTCATCGGGGGGGGACGGTGACCTGGTGGGACATGCAGGCCGGCCAGCGCACGGCCCGGTTCCAGTGGCAGCATCTTGGCCCGGAGATTCAGATGGCTTATTCCCCCGACGGACGGTGGTTCGCAGCCGGCGGAGAAAAGAGCGTTCTGATGCTTGTCGAGGTGGCCAGCCAGCAGACCCGCTCAGTTGCCCGAGCCCACCTGGCCCAGGTTATCGATTTGGCGTTCTCGCCGGACAGTCGCCGCTTGATCACCACCGGCACCTCGGGCAGCGACACGATCAAGATCTGGGATGTCGAGAGCGCTCGCGACATCGCCATGCTCGCCGGCAAGCCCGGCTTCTATTCGGAAATCGGCTTCTCGCACGATGGCCATACCCTCTTCGCGGTGGGCAACGACGGCACCGCCTTGTTGTGGCGAGCGCCGTCCTTCGCGGAAATCGCCGCCCGTGAACCGGCCCAACGGTCCCCATGAATCGACCGTACCACCGACTTTCCAGTCGGTTCCCCATGAATCTCCCATCCATTTTATGGAGACCACTTCGCATGAAAGGTAGGGCGGCCTGTCCCCAGGCCGCCGCCGACTTTCAAGTCGGTCACCCATGAACCGCCAGGTAGGGCCGGACCGCCGGGCCGGCCGCTCGGGCCCGGCGACCTGTCTCGTTCGGCGCGCCCAGCGGTCGCGCCCTACCAGGTCGCGCGGTAGGGCGAGGCTCCTGCTGGAAATGCTGCCTTTGCGAAGGACGGTGGCCGGGCCATACCGGCGGCCCTTCAGCAGGTACTTTTCAATCTGCTCTTGCTGCGGGTCCACCAGCCAATATTCCGCCACGCCGTGGGCGGCGTAATCTTCGGCCTTCACGCCGCGGTCCATTTTCTCGGTCCATCACAGCCCCCCCTGAATTTCGCTCAACTTCGGTGTCCGCTTTTTCCGCCGGATGACGCCATGGAAGGCTGATGGGCACTTTGACTCGACAGCCTCAAGGGCCGTCCAGCGCCGCGGAGACCGATGAGAACATCGGTGCGGGGCCGGGTGGAAGAGCGGCGGGACAGCCTCATGGCCACGAATCGGTTCAAACAGGAACCGGTGGCCTCCCAGCAAACCCCATAACTCGAAAGCGCATGTATACCCCCTCGCATCCTCGAACAACACCTCGCACAGAAGGTAGGGCAGCCTGTCCTCAGGCCGCCGCCGGCGCGGCGGGAACACCGCAGCATGCCTCTTCGGTGGGTGACACTTCCCGTTCCGATGTCCCGCCACGTCGGGTACGGCGCCAGGAGCACGGCTGGCGATGGCTCGTACCGGTCGTCCTGCTCCTGCTCTTGCCAACCCTCGAGGCGGCCGATCGTGTCTATGTCAAGGGCAAGATCACCTACATACGCGGCTACACGGACGCTGAAATAGCCGAGTTCAACGATCTTCTACAGTCGATTTTTCCAGGGTACTCCGGAACCTTCGAGCCCGACGGTGACGGAGAGATCATGGATGCAGACACATGCACGGTCGAGCTCTATGCACGTCAACCGTTTCCTGTCGGAATGATCAAACTTGGCGAGACCGAAACCGACTCGACAGGGAAGTACGAAATGGCTGCGCCCTTGCCCATCACCATCTTCGGGAATCCCGTGCTGTACGCCCGCATCGAGGCTCGCAATCGACACATACGCGTCAAGAACGACCTGCTCTCGTGGCACCCTTACGAGCAATACGGTGACTGGGTCACCGAGGTGGCGGGAACACGAAACAACCGCGACAACCCAACCCCCATCAACAAGGAGATTCACGGAAAGGACGCCGGCGCCTTCCACATCCTGAGCACCGCCACCAAGGCGCGCCGCTTCATCGCCGAGAACAGCACCTATGCGCCACCCTCGGTGAGTATTCTCTGGCCAAGCGACATCGGCGAGAAATGGTACTCGTTTGCCACCGAGACCATACGTCTCAATGGTGCCAACACGTTCAAAGAGGATGTCGTTGCCCACGAATACGGCCACGCCTGGCTCGATTATATGGGCGCATTTGAGCCGACACTGGGCGTTCCCGGCACGGTGGGGTCCTATCGCAACGGACGATGCGATGACTGGCCCACTTGGGGCCATTGCAGGTGGGGCGAGGAAAGCGGTGTGGTGGCCTTCCAGGAGGGGTTTCCCGACTTCTTCGCTCATCTCGTCCTCCGCGGATGGACGAGCCGCTACCCCACCAATCCACCGTTGAACACGATCGACCTCGAGAAGATCAAGGCGCGGGAGGAGTATAACCCCTTTACGCGAGAGATGGAGGAACGGTTTCATAACCCCTGGGCGACGGAAGGCTTCTTTGCGGCGCTTCTCCTCGATATCGAGGATGAGCCGAGCAAGAACGAGCGGGATGGCGACGCCCTTTTGGATGGCGAGGACTGCCTTTCCCTGGGCACGAGTCACTTGATGGCCATCATCCGCAGTGACAGGGTCTCGACGCCGCTCGACTTTGCCGCTCGGTTCCTGTCGAGCTACCCGCGGTTTTGGAAGCAGTTCGTGCTGACCGCCCTCAACAACCGGTACGACGTGCTGGCCAAGTTTGACGAACTGAGCAGGTCGACGCTGCCGGGCATCCCGGACATTCCGGACCCGCCGGTCGAAGTCGTCACCGCGGGCCCTTTCACCGAGGACTTCGAGCGCCCCGCGGCGGAGGTCTGGCTCGACTGGGACCGGTTCCACACCGGCTGGAGCGTGCGAGACGGGAGACTCGAAATCGACTCCGGCACGGGTCATCACTTGGCCGTGTATCCCGAACCGCCGGCGGCGGTCAGCCGTGACGGCACGACGCTGGACGTCGTCGGCCGCAGTTTCGATGGGGATCTCATGCATTTCCACGGCAACAGCGAAATCGGCTGGACGGGTGAGAATGTGACGGAGTCGTTGGGCTTGGACGCGGCGAGCAAGGAACGGGTGCGACTGAAGAAGCCGCTGGCCTTGATCAGCACCGAGCCGGGTAGCCTCGACGCGTTCGGCGTCCGCTGGACCGGTTCCAGCGGTCTGCTCGAGTTGGTCCATTACGCCTGGCGATCGACGAGCGGATGGTCGGCTCAGAACGTCACGGATCTTCCACACATCGGGGCAACGCAGCCTATCGGCACGCTGAACGCTGGCCTGAATACACCGATTGTGACTCAGGTGGAAGGGGAGATTCGAGTCTATGGAAACTATCGTCGTTATCGCCGGGATCCGGCGGGCAACTGGACTTGCGAGTCTTACGCAACAACGGGTATTGGTTCACTCTCACAGCCGCCAGCGATCGTAGAACTCAACGATGGCACTTCTCACGCCTTCTCTGCGGGGCAGGGTTCGCCCGTGCTGCATCACCAATGGAGCCCCTCGGCCGGCTGGACCGTCGAGAACCTCACGGAGGCTCTGGGAGGCGGGGAGTCCTTCGTGTTCGGCCACAGTCTGAAAGCAGTATCGCCGGATGGGGAATCGATCGTCGTCGCATTCGCCAACGCTCTTCGTGTTTTGTCTGCCTATCCATATGTCGATGGCCAGGAGATCGTCGTTTGTGAGTGGGACCCGGAGGAGGAGCGTTGGAGCAGCGACAACCTGACCGAGTCGTTAGGCCTGCCCTGGGCATACCATATCGGCTCCTACGGTTCTCCGTTGTCGCTTACAAGCCGCGGTCCTTGCAGCATCGACATCCTGGCAGCGATAGAAGTGGAGCGTAATTCATACGCGCCCAAGCTCCTCACCCGCGGGCCGGACGGGTGGACCGTCCAGGGGGCGTCATTCGTGGGCGAGGCTGTGGCAGCCGGACCGGATCGACTGGTGGTGTTCAGGCAAGACAACGCTGGTTATGCGGTCGGTTCAGGGCTGGGGACGGAGGAACCGGAATGGGAGGTGCACCACCACTGGAAGGGGCATCAGGGTTTGGCAGGGGTTGTTCGTGACGATGGCGGCGTCGATCGCTTTCGAGTCGATACCGGCGGCGACAAGGTATGGCATATCTGGCATCATACGCTCGGGCCCGACGGCTCCTGGCTGGAGGAGGACCTGCAGGGCGGAAAGACGGGCGGGTGGCCGTGCGTGTTTGTGGGCCGGCCGGCCTATCAGTTCGAGGGGATCAACGCCGTCGAGTTCAGTCCTGACTTCAGTGACTTGACCTCGACGCGCCGGGACCGAGTCGGCGGGATGGTCCTCTTTGGCTGGGCGGGCACACCACTCGAAACCGGAAACAGCGGCTATGAGATTCGGTACAGCGATCGTTTGTCGTTCACCCGGCCCTTGGAGTTCAGGACGGAGGACATCCTCGACCTGCCAGCGATCGCGGAAAAGCTGCAGGCGCCAGCACGCCCGTTCGACACCTGGCTGCTGTCGCAGTTGTCCCCAGCCACACTCACAGCGCTGACAGCCTATGCGGGAGCGGGCTCCGATTCTGGGCCGCTGCTGGAGTTGCTGGTCGAGGATCTCAATCGCATCCTCGAGGGGCCATCGATTTACGAGAAGGACCGGTTTGCCGGTATTACCCTGCTGGAGACGACCAAGGCGTTGGTGGTCAGGCCGCTCTCGGGCGAGGCCCTGGTTCGGCTCAATCGCCTGCTGCTCCAGGATGCTTACGGCTCGGAGTTGGCAAAGTGGCTCCCGGTTCAGAAACCGGGCATCGCGGTTCAACGAGTTCGATACGGAACGCCGAAAGGCAGCGCCGTGCAGGGCACACTCGAGGCCCCGGGGACGCGCTGGCAGGTGTTCGCGCTGGATGACCGGTTGATCGTGGCTGTCGATGGCAGGAAGGTGGTCCAGTATCCGGTGGAACCCGAGACAAAACCCGAGGACGCTCCTCTCCGCTCAGGGACTATCGGGTTTTGGATCCCGAACCAGGGGCAGCACCTGGCCATCGACGATGTCGAGATCAAGACCTATGCCGCCGAAGCACTCGAAGCGCCGTTGATCGTCGGTCAACCGCAGGGCGTGATCGTGAATGAAGGCGAAACGGCTACGTTCGACGTGACGGTCGAGAGCGAGTTCCCGGTCGAGTATCAGTGGTATCGCAAAGGAAGCCCCGATGCACCCTTGCCCGAGGATGGCCGGATTCTCGGCGTCACGGGCCCGACCTTGGTGATCAGCGATGTCCAACAGGACGACGGTCTCACGGAGTACAAGGTGATCGTGAGCAACCCGATCGGTGCGACGGCGAGCGACTACGCGCAGCTCACGCTGCTTGACCTGCCCCCCGTCATAGTGTGTCCGGAGGATATCATGACCGCCCAGGAGCCAGGCCAATGCGGCGCAACCGTGGCCTTCAGCGTGACCGCGACCGACGATCGCGGCGTGGTGGGCGTGACGGCCGAGCCCGCCTCCGGGAGTTTCTTCCAGGTCGGCGCCACCACCGTGACTGCCACGGCGCTGGACACCGGCGGCAATGTCTCCCAGTGCACGTTCTCGGTCACGGTCACCGACACCGAACCGCCCGTGGTGTTCACGCGGGACTTGACGGTCCAATTGGATCGGAATGGGAACGCCGTCCTGTTCGCCGCCGACATCGACAACGGATCGGCCGATCCCTGCGGCATCGCTGTCTTGAGCCTGGAACCCAGCACGTTCGATTGCGGCGATGTCGGGATGAACGAGGTCACCTTGACGGCGACGGACGGTCGTGGCAACTCCGCCGCAGCAACGGCAACGGTCTGGGTCCAGGACAACATCCCGCCGACCGTGGTGGTCAAGCCTCTCGCCATCCCCTTGTCCATGGCCGGAACGGTGACGATCGGCGGCGCAGACATCGACGGCGGCAGCTCAGATGCTTGCGGGATCGCGTCGCTCGAGGCCGTTCCTGCCGGGTTTACCTCCGCGGACCTCGGGGACAACGTCGTGACCCTGGTGGTCCGTGATGTGTATGGCATCCTCTCGACCGGAGAGACGACGGTGACCATCCTTAAACGCGAAACAGCCCTCGAATACCTGGGCGATTCCTCCGGACAGTACTCGGATGAGATCCGTCTCAGCGCCCGCCTCACCGACCGCGCGACGAGCACACCGCTCGCGGGCAAGCCCGTGGCCTTCACGATTGGGAATCAGACCGTCACGGCGCTGACGGGTGAGGATGGCCTCGCCGCCGAGACGCTGATCCTGAACCAGGCACCCACGGACATCGGGGGACCGGACACCGTGCTCTGCGAGTTCGCCGGCGATCAGGCGCCGCCCGTCGTCTACGACCGCAGCGAGTCCGCGCACCCCTTCGACCTGCTGGCCGAGGATGCCCGCGCAGAACACCTGGGCCCTCTTCACGTGAGCACGGCCACAGCGGATGCGAGCGTGGCGGATATCCCCCTCTACGCCGTGATCCAGGACATCTCCGCGGCGCTCGACGATCCTGCCGACGCGCACCCCGGCGACATTCGCAACGCCCAGGTTACCTTCGTCGATCGGTTGAAGGACAACACTCCCATCAACCCAACGCCCTTGCCGGTGAAGCTTCTCGATCCCGACGACCTCACCGTCGGCAGCGTCTCGTATCGATGGGAAGACGTTGACATGGGGGATCAAGATGCGAGGTCCTTCGAGGTCGGCATTGTCATCGGCCATTACTACGGACGGAACCAGCCCTCCGACAATGCCCTGATCACCGTCGCCAGGCCTGCGGCTAACTTCGCTTCTGGGGGCGGTTTCATCGTGCTCGAGGACTCGGCCGGTTGGCTGGCTGGCGACGGCGGCTCGAAGGCCAATTTCGGTTTGAGCGTCAAGTTCGACAAGAAAGGCAACCGGTTGCACGGCAGCTTCAGCCTCCTCGTCAGGCGGACCGAGCCAGATGGGATCGTGCATACCTACCGCCTCGAGGCGAAGCATTTCGGCACGTTAGGCGTCGATCCGGACTCGAAGGTTGCGTTCCTGGCTGGCCAGGCCAAGGCGGAAGACGTGACGGACCCGGAGAATCCGGTGCCCATGGGGGGGAACTTCGACTTCCTAGCCACCTTGCAGGATCACGGCAATCCCGGCTCTGCGGATCTCTTCGGCGTCACGCTGCTGGATCGGCATGGCGCTCTGGTTTTCAGCAGCCAATGGACCGGGATGCGAACCGAACCGACACACCTCGGCGGCGGCAACCTCAAAGTCACTGTTGCGTCGGAGGCGAAGAGCTCGAAGCAAGGGCGTGTCATCCGCGGTCCATTAGAGATCGAGCGTCTTGACGGCGGACTGCTCCGCTTACGAATCACGCAGAAAACGCCCGGAGCCGGCCGCATCCAGACCTCAAGCGACCTGGAACACTGGCAGGACGATCGCATTCCTGGGATCTGGGGTGCAGGAAGCGTCCTCTATGTGGACTCCGCGGAAGAACCGCCGCCCCGCTTCTACCGATTCCGTCTGCACGAGGGTTCGTCCCCCGGGGCAGAGAGGTAGACACGGACCGTACTACGAAGCGTTGCCCTACGAATCGGACCTCCAACCTAGCTCGGCCGACCCGCTCGGGCAGGGGCACACACCACGTTGCGGCGCGATTGCATGGCTGCCGCCCGGGACTCGCCGGGCCGCGGCCCGGGGCCCGGGGGGAATCGCGTGGGCGCGCACGTGGTTACTGAGGTGCTGGTGCTGGTGGGTTGGCTTGGATGGGCGTTCGCAGGCCACGCCGGGACACTGACGGATGACTTCAATATAACAGTGTATTAATTGTTGACAGGAGGCAGCTTTTCAAGGTAACCTCGCCGCCGCCTATGAGAATGGTACGAATCCCAATCAAGGGGCGCTCGGCGTGTCCCCTGCGTCTCGCGCACCCCACATCGTCGGCACCCATAATATGATAACAATCTTACAGTATATTTATTGTTGACGCCTGCGTGCTTACCGGTACCGATGCAACCCCCAGCCACCATGAGAAAGACCAGAATCAAAGTCAAAGGTCGACCCGCCGTCTACCACTGCGTCTCGCGCATCGTCGGCGCCCAACGGCTCCTCGATGACCTCGGCAAGGAAACCTTGGTCAGGCTCCTCCGGCGCCTGGCCACCTTCTGCGGCCTCGAGGTCATC
>VHCO01000212.1 GCA_016871715.1 Verrucomicrobiota bacterium | reverse complement strand
CTTCGAGTGGAAGTTCACCCGAAACGACCTCGCCCAACTCATGCAGCGCCTCGCCCCACACTCACCAACCGAGAGTGCACTGGCCGCCTAAGAATACGTGGCCGGATTTATGAAACGACCCACTTAGCTTGACACAGGTGCGAACCAATCACACTGGCGGAGCGCTGGAGCGTACGCCTTTACCTTTACCAGGAGCAGTCTGCCCGCTGCGACGGAGTTCCTACGTCTCCGCTCCAGGGTCTTCGCCAAAGCGCCGACTGCCTCGAGGTTAGAGCGATGAGGAGACGCGTCCGAGTTGGGGCCGGCTGGTTCCGGGATTGAAAGGATTGAAAGGGCTGCGGGGTTGTCGCAGGGTGCCGGGGATATGAAAGCCGCGTTGAGCTCGCTGACGGTTGTGGTCGCAGTGTTGAGTTGTGCCCCGGCGAGGCCGTGGGCTGCGCCACCGGCTTTGCCGGGTTCGGAACCGCTCGCGGAGCCGGGCGATTTGGCGGCGGAGATGGTGGGAGGGATCGACCGCTACCTTGAGCGGGAGTTGGCCGCTGGGCCGGCTCGGCGCTGGGAGGCAACCGCCCGCGTGTTGGAGGAGATCGAGGCCGAGCTTGGGGGACAGCCCGAGGCAAGCCGGAGCGGGCTCCGGATGGAACGTTGGCTCGAACGCTCGGAGACGAATCGAGTGCGTCTTGGTCACCTGCTTGGGGTTGTCGACGTACGCGAACCCGTCAGCATGCGGTTTCTTGCACCGGTGGGGACGAATGCCTCCCCGGACTCGGTCGAGGTTGGGCGTGGTCCAGGATACCGGATTTACGCGGTTGTGTGGAACGTGTTTCGCGGTGTGGAGGGGGAAGGGCTGTTGGTGGTGCCTGAGGGCGAGCCTAAAGCCGACGTCATCGCGGTACCGGATTGCGATGGGACGCCCGAGCAAGCGCTTGGGTTAGTAGCGGGGGTGCCCGTGGAGCAACAGTTTGCCAGGAGGTTCGCCACGATGGGGTACCGGGTCCTGGTGCCCGCGCTGATCGATCGGGGGGAGCGGTTCGCTGGCAACCCTGGCGTTCGCGCGGTTCGACACAGCCAGCGCGAGACGCTCTGGCGCGCCAGCTACGAGATGGGGCGGACACCACTCGGGTACGAGGTGCAGAAGATCCTCGCCGCAGCGGACTGGCTCGCCGCGACTCGAACGGCGGGTCCGCGCACCAACTTGATGGACTGGCCTGGTGTCTTGGCGCGCGTTCGCGAACCCGGCCGGCGCCGCCAGGAATTGGGCGTGGTCGGGTATGGGGAGGGAGCTCTTTTGGCGTTTTACGCCGGGGCATTGGACCGGCGTTTTTTGGCGGTGGGTGTGTGTGGGGCCTTCGGGCTGGGTTGGCGCGTTGCGGAACAGCCGATCTACCGGAATGTTTGGTCGTTGCTCGATGGGTTCAGCGAGGCGGAGTTGGCGGCCTTGATCCAGCCGCGCGGCTTGGTGATCGAATGGGGGCGGTATCCCGAGGCGGTGCACACCGACGAGCACGGCGGCGCGCCGGGTCGGTTATGGCGGCCGGCGTTGGCGGAGTTCGAGGCTGAAGCCAAGCGATTCACCGACCAATGGCCGGGCGCGGGTGTGGAGTTTGTGCGGCGTGGTCCCGAGTCGGTCTGCGATGGGTCTACGACACAGCGTTTTTGCGAGCGGTTGGCGGGGACTGTTCGGGGCGAGCCACGGTTGGGTGCGCAACCCGAGGCGGTGGGGACGTTGCCCGACCCGGTGGCGCGGGTGCGTCGGCAGTACCTGCAGGTGCTGGAGGACACCCAATGGTTGATGCGAGAGTCCGAATACACGCGGCGTGAGTTCTGGAAGCAAGCCGATCGGTCGACGGTGGCGAAGTTTGTGGCCAGTGCCGAGTCGTATCGCGACCTCTTCTATCGGCAAGTTGTGGGGGTGCTACCGCCAGCCTCGCTCCCGCCGCGCCCGCGGAGTCGATTTCTGTACGAGACGAACGGGTACCGGGGCTACGAGGTGGTGTTGGACGTGCATCGGGACGTGATCGCGTTCGGGATACTGCTGGTGCCAACGGACCTTAGGGCCGGCGAACGGCGGCCGGTGGTGGTTTGTCAGCACGGGCTCGAGGGACGGCCGCGAGACGTGGCTGATCCCAGTGTCGAGAATCCGGCCTATCATCGCTACGCGTGCCGGTTGGCGGAGCGCGGCTTCGTGACCTTCTCGCCTCAGAACCCGTACATCGGCCGCACGCGCTTCCGGCAGGTGCAGCGGAAGGCGCAGCCTTTGGGCCTGACGCTGTGGTCGTTCATGGTCCGGCAGCACGAGGCGATCACGGATTGGCTGGCGAGGCAGCCGTTTGTCGATCCGGAGCGCATGGGTTTCTATGGGTTGAGCTACGGCGGGAAGACGGCCATGCGGGTGCCGGTGCTGGTGGGTCGTTATGGTCTGAGCATTTGTTCGGCGGACTACAACGAGTGGATCTGGAAGAACGTCTCGGCGCGCGCGCCCTACAGTTACCTGTGGACGAGCGAGTATGACATGGCGGAATTCAACCTGGGCAACACCTTCAATTACGCGGAGTTGAGCTGGCTGATTTTCCCGCGGCCGTTCATGGTCGAGCGCGGTCACGACGACGGCGTGGCGCCGGATGAGTGGGTCGCCTACGAATTCGCCAAGACCCGCCGTCACTATGTGAAGCTGGGTATGGGTGACCGGGTCGAGATCGAGTTCTTCGACGGCCCCCACACCATCCACGGTCAGGGAACGTTCGATTTTCTGCACCGCCATTTGCGGTTTGGGGGCCCGGCGAGGGAAGCCGGCGCTTTGGATGGGTCTGCCGGGCGAGTGCCTTAGGCGGATGGTTACCCGGCGGGCGTGCGGTGGGCGTTTTCTCCATGCTTGTCAGTCGCCGGGGTGCGCCTATGCTGTCGGCCGTGTTCCGAGCCTTGAAGGTGGTCGCATCTCGTCTACCGATGAAAGTCGCTTTGTCCCTTTGCGCGGTCCAAGTGTTGGCGCTGGTATGGGTTCGCGGGTCGGCTCTACCTGTGCTCGAGCCGCTCGGTGCCACTCAGGCCAGCCTCAGCGCTGCGGGGGTCGTGTTCGATCCGGCGCGGCCGGTGGTCTATGCCGTGGAGGCGAGCCCACCGAGGTTGGTGGCGGTGAGCCTGAACGACGGTGCGGTGACGAAGGAGTACCCGCTGGCGCGGCCCGCTGGCACCTTTACCGTCTCGCCGAATGGGCGGTGGTTGGCGCTGAGCCTGCCACCGCTGCCGGAGACGGGCGCGACCACAGCGGAGGTGATGCTCGTGGATTTGGAGCGGCAAACCGCCGGAGCGCCCTTTCCGATCGCTCTGGTGCCGGCTAGTCTGGTGGTGACGGACGCGGGGATGGTGGTGGTGAGCGACTCGGTGGCGTTTCGGCGCGAGGGTTACTTCAGTCTGGTGATGAGCTACGACGGCCCAACGGGCACCGAATTGGGCCTCTACGGCAACAGCGTCGGGACGGGTTTGGCTCTCTCGGGCGATCAGCGAACGGTGTTTGCTGGGGAGCACGACATGGTCCGGCAGTTTAGCCTGGATCCGGTGACGGGCGCGATCGACTTCGCTGGGCTTTCGTCGGTGCAGGCGTATCCCGTGCCGGTGGGTTATACGCTGCACACGCTTGCCGACGGCGTGCATGTGGTCTCGCGCGGCGGATGGCTGAATGCCGGGGCGGGCTCGGGTCGACTCTTGACCGCCGAGCACACCTTCGAGTCGGTGAGTTCGGACGCTCGTAACCGCGCCTTCTTGGTGGTGGCCGTCAGCCGGACTGCCGCCGACCAGGTGGGGGTATTGCAGTATCACAGCGAATCGTTCGAGTTGGCGGCGGTTTATCGAGTGGGCGCTTCGGCGCGATTCCTTCAGGTCCGCGGCGATAGTCTCGATTTGGTGTCGCCGGAGCCGGGTCGACTGCTCCTGGAGCGATTCCGGAACCCGGCTCTGGGGGGCGATGTGAACGTGGCGCCCGTGGCGGCCTTTACGTGGTTGCCCGCCGAGCCCACCACGGTTGTCCCCGTCGCCTTCGACGGCTCGGCCACGGCGGATGAATCTCCTGCTAGCTTGCTGTACCGGTGGGATTGGAATGGGGACGGTCTTTTTGACACCGCTTGGAGCAGCGCGGCTCAAGCCGCGAGGCAATTCAGTTTGGCCGGCGGCGTCAGCGTCACCCTCCAGGTCAAGGATCGGTATGGCGTCGTCCACCAAGCCACGCGCACGCTGACCGTCACGCAGGCCTCGGATCCCGGCGTGCCGGCTTCGCCCCATGCACCGTTCGACCTGCCGTTTGCGGCCAAGGACGTCGCGTTCGACCCCGCCCAACCGCTGGCGTACGCGGCGGACGAGGCCGGCCAGCGCGTGGTCCGGCTGAACTTGATTGACGGGCTTGCGGAGCGCGAGTTCCGGCTCGATAAACTCCCGCAGGCGCTGGCGCTGACGCCCGATGGCCGAAGGCTCTACGCCGCCCTCTGGCTACGGCCGCGGCCGGCGGTTTCAGGCTTACCGCCCGGGTACCTCGCTGAGTTCGACTTGGGGGCGGGTACAAAGACGCGCGAGTATGCGGTCGATCGCGAGGTTGCGTCGGTCCTTCCACTGGCCCAAGACACGCTGGTTGCGAGCTACGGCAGCCGCGAGCTCAACGCGTACAGTGCCCTTACAGGTCAACGTCTGAGCGGCCTTACCACCTCGTTTTTCAGCGCACCGATTTTGGCGGCACATCCCTCGGCGACTCATTTCTACCTGCTGGGGAACTCGAGTGTGGACCGCTACGCCCTGGACCCGGCCACGGGGCAACTGCAGCGGGAGGGAGCGATCAACGTGGTGAACCTTTCGGGGGGACTGTTCGCGTCGCCGGCGGGGGCGGTGGCGATCAACGGGGGTGGCCGAGTGCTGAGTTTGGCGGAGGATTGGCGTCAGGACTTGCGCCTCCTGCAGCTCATGCACACGGGCCTGGTGCGGGCGGTGAGTTACGACTTGCCGCGGCGCTCGATTTTACTGCTGGGAACCGCGTCGTACAGCGCCTCGGCCAAGACCAATCTCTACCACTACCATGCCGACTCCTACGCCTATGAGGGGATGTATCCTGTGACCAATGGCACGCGTTACGTGAAGGCGTGGCCGGACTATGTGTATACGGTAGCCGTGCGCACTAACAGCACCTTGTTCTCGCGGTTCATCCACCCCGTTCAGGAGCTGCGGCTCGAGGCCCTGGGGTGGAGTTCCGAGTCGGGTTTCCGGCTGCAGATCGGGGGTGCGCCCGGCCAAAGGCTCGAGCTGCTCGGTTCCGACGATCTCGAGGACTGGCGGGTGCTCCAGGCGCTGACCCTTACCGAGCAGCCGATGGTTTGGTTGGACTCGAGCGCTTCCGGGCGACTGCGCTTCTACCGAGCTCGACAGGCGCCGCCTTAAGGACGAAACGGGAGCGTGGGCGACTTGGCTAGGACGAGGCGACGCGCGCCGGCGGTCAACGCATAAACGCTGCCCAGCAGGGCAACATCCGTGGGCCCGACCGGCAGATCCCAACGGTAGGCGAGGGCGAAGCCCACGCAAGCGGACAGGCCGCCGACGACGGAAGCGCCGAGGACAAACTGGCGCATGTTCCGGGCCCACTGGCGGGCCACCAAGGGAGGCACGAGCAGGAAGGCGAAGGCAATGAGCGGCCCGACGCTGAGCACCGCGACGGCGACGGTCAACCCGATCAACCCGAAAAGGAGCAGATCCCAAAGGACGACGTTGCGGCGGAGGGTGAGGGCCATGTCGCGGTCGAAGGAGACGAGCATGAACTCGCGGTGGAAGAGCCAGAGCATGGCCAGGACGACTGCGAAGGCGATGCCGGTGAGCCGTAGATCGCCTTGGGAGATCGCGATGATCTCCCCCTTCAACAGGTTCAGCCAACCGCGTTCCGCCACGGGGCACTTAGCCAGGAGCAGGAGGCTGATGGCCGTGGCCACGACATAGGCCGTGCCCAGGCGGCCCTCGACCAAGCCGCGCCCACGCTTTTCGAGCAAGGCGAGCCAAAGGATGGCGAGGACGGTGAAGGCGATCGCCCCGACGAAGGCCAGTGTGGTCTGTTCTTCGCCGTGGCCGCCGTCGCCGTGTCCATACCAGACGTGCATCGAGAGGGCGAAGGCGATCCCCGTCGAGGAAATCTGGGGCAACGCCACGCCCAAAAAGATCAGGCGCCGCAACACCAGAAAGACCCCCACCAACGGACAGGCGAAACCGACCAGCAAACTCACATAGAGCGAATTGCGGAGAAGGAAATCGGGCGAGAGAATGTCCTTGAGCGTGTCCATCCTTCAGCTCCAAGAAAGCTCGAGCAGATCCTCGATCCGGGCCGGAGTGAGCAACTCCGACGCGGGCCCGTGCACGGCGCGCCCGCCTTGCAGCCAGAGCACCTCGGGGATATGGCGGCGGACGGTCGGCAGGTCGTGGGTCACGAGGATGACCGATAGGCCCTGGTCGCCATGCAGGCGCACCAGGAGGTCCATGATGGCTTGGGCATGCGCCGGGTCCACCCCCGCAACGGGTTCATCGAGCAACAGCAAATCGGGCTGCACCGCCAAAGCGCGTGCGATGAGGATGCGCTGCTTCTGCCCGCCGGAGAGTTGGGCGAAGGGGCGGCCGGCAAAGCCCTCCGCGCCGGTTAACCGCAAGCACTCGCCGACCCGGGCGCGTTCCGTCGCCCGGACGATGCGGCCCGGCCGCAACCGGTTGAAGGTGCCCATCAGGGCAACCTCGAAGCCCGAGAGCAGGAAGAGCGAGTCGAGAGTCTCCCGTTGGGGGACGTAACCCAGGCGGACCGGGCGGGCCTCCGGGGCAGCCCAGCGGATCTGGCCGGCCAGGGGTTTGAGAATGCCGGCGAGCGCTTTGAGCAGCGTCGACTTGCCAGAGCCGTTGGCGCCCAGCAGCGCCGTGAAACTCCCCGACGCAAGCGCGAGGTCGAGGCCCGCCAGCACGACGTGCTGGCCGTAACCGACCGCCAGGTTCTCGAGTCGCACGAGAGGTCGAGCCGGATTCATTGCAGGGCGCGGCGAAGCTGTGCGACGTTGTGGTCGAACCAGCCGAACAGCGTGTCGGTGCGGTCGACTCCCCCGGGCATCAGCGGCAGCACGACCAGTTGCGCCCCGATGGCCTGCGCCACCTGTTCCGGGGTCCGGCGCGGGCGGTTGGGTTCGACCAGGACCAGTCGCACGCCGGCAGCCTTGGCTTGCGGCACGAGCTGGTTGATGTGCGCCGGCGAAGGCTCGACTCCCGGCATCCGCTCGATGGTCCCGACCAAGTTGAACCCGAAGCGCTCGAGCAGGTAATCGAACGACTTATGGTACGTCACCACCGCCGTCCCGCGAGACGGGGCGAGCGCTTGGTCCCAGTCGGCCGTCTTCGTAGCCAGCCGATCGAGGAAGGCCCGGTGATTGGCCCGGTAGGCCGCGGCGTTGGCTGGGTCCAACTCGGCGAAGAGTGGCGCCACGCGCGCGGCGACCTCGCGCCAGTTGTTCGGGTCGAGCAGGTAGTGCGGATTGCCGCGCGCATGGACATCGCCTTGCGAGCGGTCCAGCGGGCCGGTTGGCACCTCGAACAAGGTCAGCCCCACCGAGGCGACGAGGCGGCCGCGGGCCTGGCCCAGAATGCGCGGGTTGCGGGCGGCTGCGAGGAGCGGCGGGAGCCAGCCTGACTCGAGCTCGGCGCCGCCCTCGATCAAGACGTCCGCCCGATTCAAGACGCGAACGAAACTGGGTCGGGCATCGACAAAGTGGGGATCCTCGGTTCCGCGCGCCAGGCTGGTGAGTTGGATATGGCCTTGCCCGATCTCCTTGGCGAGCGCGCCTAAGTCCGGCAGCGTGGCCACGACGTTGAGTTCAGCGCGCGCTGGCAGATGCAGGGCCGCGCCGCACCCCAGAGCTAGCAGGAACAGAGCGAGTTTCGGTTTCATGGTGTCCGTGTCAGGGTGCGCAGGCGCCAGGCGCGGGGCGGGCGGGCGAAAGGCCAACGAAGGTGCCGCCTCGACGGATGGCAGCCTGTGCCAGTTTGTGCTCGGCACCCCGCAGCGGCACGCGGCCAGCTCGATCGTCGGATCATTTGGGCTAGAACTTGTGGGCGGCATGCGCCCCGAGGAGGAACTCGAACTGCAGCCAAATCGAATGGTCCACCCCAAGGCGTTGTCGGCGGTCGTAATTGTACTGGAGCCGGAGCTTCGAGAACTCGGTGGGGAACCAGGTCAGGCTCGGACTGATCCGCCAACGCGGCTCGCGCTCCGGGTCTGGATCGTAGGCCGCACGCTCGCCGCTGAGCCAATCGCCGCGCACTGCCCCGACCCACCCCTTGCGAAAACCATAAGCGACTTGCGAGTAGTAGCCATAGTCCACCAGGGTCTCGCGCGGCAGGACCCAGACGGTGCCGTCACCGTACTGGTCCAGCTCCCCGCCGTCAATGGCGCCGCTGCCGTCCAGGTCGTCAGCGGCATTGCTGAAGGCGCCGGCCTGATAGCGGCGCAACAGGACCTCGGTTTGCCAGGAGACAAAGGGGAAGCCGCCGTGGTGGGTGACCGGTTTCCATTTCCAGAACAGGTCCAAGCCGTAAAGCTGGGTGACGGTGTCGGCGCCGGCTGGGTTCGGGCCGAAGGCGGCGGACGCCCCTAACAGGACGGTCTGCGTGTCGCTGAGGTCCAACGACGTCACGGCGCGCGGGGCGAACAAGAGGTCACCCATGCTCTGGAGACCGCGATCCGTGACGGGGCGACCGAACCGCAATTCCGTTTCCGCTTCACTCCGGAAACTGTGTGCGGTTTCGCCGTGGCTGTTTTGCACACTTAGGAAGAGCTCCGAGTAGAAGGGTGTCGGCATGAGCCAGGCGGCGCGCGCGCCGGGGTTGCGCAGGCCGTCTTCGCCGAAGAACCGGCCGTGGACGAGCGGTTGGTCGACAAACGCCCAGGTGTGGGGGTGCGTTGGGTTGAGCCGGCCGAACTCGGTCAAGTACTGACCGGCCTTGAGCTGGAAGTTGCCGGGCAACGACGTCGTTTCTGCATAGGCCTCCTCGAGCTCGAACCGGGACTCGCCAGAACTGTCCAGCAGCGCGACGAGGTTCGCCTGCGCCCGAAAGTATGGGTCCACCGCGCCATCGAAGACGACCTCCAGACCTTGCAGGGTGAAGCCGCGTTGCCGGGGGTCATGTCCGCCAGACTGCAGGCGGTCGAGATCGTTTGCGGTGGACCCCCCAACGGTGGCGAGGACATCGAGGGCGAGATGGAGGTAATTCTGTTGGTTGCCCAGCAAACGGATCGGATCGGTTGGCGATCTTGCCGGCTCAGCCCGCGCGGACTCCGGGGAGGCCGTGCCCAGGGCAGGGGGCGCGGCAGCAGCGCTGGTTGGCGGCGCTCCCGTCGACTGCGCGGAGGCATGTCGCAGTGCCTCGAGCTGCTGTTGGAGGGCTTCGAGCTGCCGGCGGTGTTCGGCTTGTTGCCGCGCGAAGTCGTCTTCGAGTTGCTTGAGCTGATGCTGGAGTCGTTCGATCGGGCCGGGATCTTGGGCCCGGACCAGTATGGTCGCGGCCAAAGCCACCGTGCAGCCAACAGATAGTGCGATTGGGTTCATGGTCTCACGAAAGCGTATAGGTTTGCCGGTATAACCGGCGGTCATGGTCATGGTCCGCGAGGGGGGGTGACGGGCGGCCACCGGCCCATCGGGCCGGTCAGCCTAGTTGCGGAGGGAGTCGGTCGAGCGGCGGCGCGCGGCTTGGGGCCTGACGCCAATCCACCCGGGCGTGATCGCGTCGATGCGGCTCGCCGGTCGCCGTCTGCCCGTCGTCTCCCTCCGTGACGAAGCAAACGGCCGAGTCGGCAACGGCGATTTCGCCATGCGTCAGGCTACTGAGGAGACAGGCGTGCGCGGGGGCATCGGCGTCCGCATGCAGGAGCTCATGCCAGCCCGGCCCGGCCGAGACAGCCGTCAGGACCAGCAACAGGCCGGCGAGCGAACTTGCGAGGATTCGCTTGCCTCGGGCTGGCCAGTGCCCAGGAAAGGCATGATGCCACACGAGACTCAGTATTCACCAACGCTCCTCGGCTGCAAGCCTAGATCCAGACTGGCACGGTGGGTCAGAGCCTGAAGGCTGAAGGCTCAGGAGGGGTTGGGCCTGAACGGCGTGAGTCGGGCCGGGTGAGCCCAACTGCCGGTCTCGACACTGTCAACTATTAAAAACCTGTCTTGATGAACAGGGGCGAGGAAGTGAGGGTGGAGAGCCGCACTGGCTCCTCGGTGGCCAGTATCACTCGGCGGTTGCTCGAAGACGCACTGCACTCTGCACTGCACGTTGCCCGGGGGCGCTTCGCACCCTGGCTACCGGTCAACAATTAAAAACCTGTCTTAATAACATCGAGAGAACCAAGGGGTTGCGGCGGCCACGCCGGATGCGAGGGTGGCCCCACAGGCTAATCAGAATCAGAGAATCAGGGCAGCGGCGCGGTGCGGTCGTGGGAGCGGCACCGATCGAGTAGCTGGCTGAGGTGCGCGACCACGGCCGGATGCGCCGCATGGAGGTTGGTCCGCTCGCCGATGTCCGTGCTCATGTCGTAGAGCTGGATGGGGGGCGATTCTTTGGCCTGCGCGGTGCCGGGGCGGGGAGCGCTCCAGCCGCCCGAGTCGGGACAGAGCGCGAGTTTCCAGTGGCCTTGGCGGATGGCAAACGACCCGTTGATCGAGTGGTGCACCAGGGTCTCTCGGCGCGGCCGGTCGGTCTGACCGAGCAGAGCGGGTAGGAAACTGAGGCTGTCTTCGGCCGCGCTCGCTGGGAGCCTGAGCCCCAAGAGGTCGGCGCAGGTGGCGAAGAGATCCATTTGACAGATGAGCTGGTCACTGGTCGTGCCCGCCTTCACCTTATCCGGCCAACGGACGAGGAAGGGGATGCGGTGACCGCCCTCGAAGATGTCCGCTTTCGCGCCACGGAAGACATGGCTGGGGTGATGGCCGTGGACGGCGAGTTCATCGAATTTCGCCTGGGGCGAACACCCGTTGTCACTGGTGAAAATGACGAGCGTGTGTGGGGCGAGGGCATGTTGGTCGAGGGCGTCGAGGACGGCGCCGACGCTGGCGTCGGTCTGCATGACGAAATCGGCGTAGGGATTCAAGCCGCTGCGCCCCTGCCATTCGGCGGTGGGCACGATGGGTGTGTGGGGAGAAGCCAGCGGGAGGTACAGGAAGAATGGCCTACCCGCCTGGGCTTCCGGGGCGCGCTGGCGGATGTAGGCAACGGCCTTCTGGGTGAGCGTGGGCAGCACGTCGGCCGCGTCGAAGTCGGCAGCGCCAGGCCCTTTGCGGGTCATGCCGCCGGCGCGGCCCAGCATCATGGGGAACGCCTTGTCGGTGGTAGGGATCGCCGTGACTCGATCGTTCTCGATGTAGGTGTAGGGGACCATGTCGAGCGAGGCGGAGATGCCGAAGAAATAGTCGAAGCCGACCTGGCTGGGGCCGTTGGCGATGGGCTGGGTGAAATCCACCCGCCAACCTTCGGCGCCATTCTCGATGGTGTCGTCGTATCCGGCGGCGGCCGGTTTGAGGGTCCAACCCATGCCCAGGTGCCATTTGCCGATGCAGGCGGTGTGGTAGCCCTGTTGTTGGAGGAAGGCGGCGACGGTGAGCCGGTCCGGCTCGATCAACGGCGGGCTCATCCCGCCCAACACACCGCGTTTGAGTCGGGATCGCCAGTTGTAGCGGCCCGTGAGGATACTGTAGCGGGTGGGGGTGCAGACGGAGGAGGTCGAGTGGGCGTCGGTGAACACCATACCGGCCGCGGCGAGGCGGTCCATATGAGGCGTGGGGATTTTGCCCGCCGGATTGAGGCATTGCACATCGCCGTAGCCCAGGTCGTCGGCCAGGATAAAGACGACATTGGGTCGGAGGATGGCCTCGAGTTGGCTGGGAGCGGGCGTGAGGCTGGCTTGGTGGGTCTGAACGGCCTCTGCGATCGTCGCGAGCACCTCCGGGTGTGCGGCGGCCACGTTGAATTGCTCGGAGGGGTCATGACCCAAGTGGAACAGGAGGGGTGGGTCATGGGGTTCGGGTGGATCGCTACCGTAGGCCGAGCGGGTGGTGAAGTGGGCCTTGAACGGCCCCTGACGGAGGGCGTAGAGCTGCGCGCCGCGATAGTAGCCGAAGGACTCGCGCAGGCTCGGCCCGGTGCCGAAGAGCAAGGGCGCCATGTCCAGGCCGTCGATGGGCCGGTCGGTGGGCACATCGGCTCCGGCAAGTTTGAGGTAGGTCGTGAAGAGGTCCATGGTGCACGCCAAGCCGGTGTTGACGGTGCCCGGTTGGACGCGGCCGGGCCACCAGGCAATGCCCGGCACGCGCATGCCGCCTTCCCAGGTCGAGCCCTTGCCTTCGCGCAACAGGCCCGCCGAACCGCCGGCCTCGCCTTGGGTCAGCCAAGGGCCGTTGTCGCTGGTGAAGAAGACCAGGGTCTGATCGGCAATGCCCTCGCGGCGGAGGGCTTCGAGCACTTGCCCGACGCTCCAGTCCAGTTCCTCGACCACGTCGCCGTAGAGGCCCCGCCGGCTCTTGCCGCTGAAGGTGTCCGAGGCAAACAACGGCACGTGCGGGAAGGTGTGAGGAATGTAGAGGAAGAAAGGCTCGGCTTTATGCGTGCGAATGAACTGGACCGCTTCCTCGGTGTACCGCCGCGTGAGCAGGGTTTGGTCGGGGCGGGGATCGACCAGGTCGGTGTTGCGGTAGAGTGGCGTGGCCCACCAGTCCGGTTGTTGGTCCAAACGGCGCGGCGCGCCGCGGGGCGCGGTCGCGGTGGCGTCCATGTCGTTCGAGTGAGGCAGGCCGAAATAGAAATCGAATCCGTGCTTGCGCGGGTGGTGGGCGGGGAGGTGGGCGTAATTGCCCAAGTGCCACTTGCCGATGCAGGCGGTGGCGTAGCCGCGGGTCTTGAGCCGTTCCGGCAGCGTGATTTCGCTTGCGGGCAATCCGCCGGCCGAATTGCGCCGCAGCACGCGGAATCGGTCGTGGCACATGCCGTTTCGGATGGGGTAACGGCCTGTGAGGAGCGCGGCCCGGCTGGGCGTGCACACCTCGGCGGTCGAGTAGAAGTCGGTGAAGCGCATCCCCTCGGCGGCCATGCGGTCGAGGTTCGGCGTGCGAATCGAGGGATGTCCGTAACAACCGAGGTCGCCGTAGCCGAGGTCGTCGGCGAAAACGATGAAAAGGTTGGGCGGACGCGCGGCCAGGACGGTGTCTGGAGGCAAGAGGAGGGCAGCCCCGAGGGCGGCGGCTAGCAAGTTCAGGCTAGTGGTTCTCATAATCTGAGCCCGACGACTGCAGTTGGCCTGGCGGCAGGCGCGCGAGGGGCCGAGTACCGGTCCACGCGCCGGTGGCGCGGGGCGACCCTCGAGGTCCAGCCGCGGCCGAGTGCTTGTGAGCTGGAGGGATCTTGCCAGAGGCGTCCGTTGAGGTCAGCCCCTTTTCTTTGAGGGCCTGTTTGAAAACCCGAGCACGGGTAGCAGGGCGCGTCACTCCGTGCGCGCCGCCAGGGGCGAATCAACGGCATGTAGCCAGCACAGTCCCCGGCTCGTAGGGGACTGCGAGCCCTACCTGAGCGCGGTCGTCGGCAGGGCCCGTCGCGGCTCGGCGGGAGCCTCGCCCTACCGCATGGCAGTCATCGGCAGGGCGCGTCACTCCGTGCGCGCCGCCAGGGGCGAATCAACGGCATGTAGCCGGCACAGTCCCCGGCTCGCAGGGGACTGCGAGCCCTACCTGAGCGCGGTCGTCGGCAGGGCCCGTCACTCCGTGTGCGCCGCCAGGGGCGAATCAACGGCATGTAGCCGGCACAGTTCCCGGCTCGCAGGGGACTGCGAGCCCTACCTGAGCGCGGTCGTCGGCAGGGCGCGTCACTCCGTGTG
>VHCO01000211.1 GCA_016871715.1 Verrucomicrobiota bacterium | reverse complement strand
TAAACCACCGCGCCTCGCGTACCTCCGCGACGCCGAGCGTCTCGAGCTCGAGTTGCAACTGCCAACGCCCCGCTTCGACCGGCACCGCGCCATCTCGACCGGCGTCGTACTGCCCATTCACAAGGTGGACGACGGCCCCGCCGGTCTTCACACGCGGCAACACCCGCACGGGGGCGCTTGGCGAGGGTTGACCGCCTGCGCCTTCCGCGCGCTCGCCGCTCGCCGGCTCGAGCCGCACTGCTGGCGTCACGCGGGCCAGGGCCTCGTCCACCGTGGCGTACCGCGACACGGTGGAGGCGCCCGCCAACAACCGTTGGTCCTCGGCCGAGAAGTCCGTGGGTGCGAGGACCAACAGATGGGGCGCCCGCTCGAGGTCCTGGGCGGGGAGGGGATGATCGACGATGTCGTCGCTGCCGAGGGCCAGACGATAAGCGAGGTTGGCGGCGGCGAGTTGGTTGCAGAGGGCGATCGCGTGACTGGTCTGGCGGTCGAAGGTGCGATGAGAAAGCGCCACCGTCAGGTCCGCGTGAGCGACGTAGTCGTCGAAGAGGAACGGGTGTTGCCGGACGAACCGGTAGAGGGGTGCGAATTTCTCCTTCGGTCCGTCGTACCAGTGGGTGCCCTTTTCCGAGGTGTGACACCACTGCCGATGCGGGGCCATCAAGGCCTGACCGGCGGCGTAGCTCAAGGCGATCCAGCCCTGGACCATTCCCGGCAGGTTGTGTTCTTTAATGTAGGCCCAATCGCCGCCGCTGGCCGTGGCGGCCAGCGGCCGGCCCACGGCATCCGCTAGCCGATACGCCACCAGCGGCGCGTCACTCCAACGTCGACGCTCGGCCTGATGCGAAATCTCCGCGCTGAACAGGTCCAAGCTCCGGTAGTCGGCCAGGTGGGCGGGCCAGAGCAGGCCCGCATTCGCCCCCACCGGCACGGACCGACCTGCGGTCCGGCTCGCCAGCGCGCGCAGTTCGGCCATGAATTGGGCGGCGCCCCGGAGTTGGTAGATGCGCCAGTGCGGCCAGAGCGGATGCGAGGCGACCCTGCGCCCCGGTTGTTCCGCAAGCCAGGCGCGCACCACGGCGCGGTAGTCGAAGCCGGCCGGTTCACCCAGCCCTAGCCGGGAGCGCAGTTCGGCAGGAAGTCGCTCGAGGTAGGCGGGGAACTCCGCCACACAACGATCGCAGAAACAACCACCCAGCCAAAGGCCACCCGCGGTGCCGAGGTGATCGTCAATATGGACGCCGTGGGCGCCGGCTTGCACCGTGTCGCGCACGCGCTCGCTAAGGTACTGGCGAAACACGGGCTGGCGCGTGCAGCACCACCAGAACGGGATGCCGCGGTGCTGGTGATCGGTCAGCCAAGGCACCTTGTAGGGTTGCCCCTCGACGTCGCGGCACAAGCCTTGTTCGTAGGTCTGGGGGAACCGGTCGTGGTAGCGGCTGAACTCGGTCACCATCCCCACACTGCCGAAGAACTTCACTCCCTCAGCCTCAGCCAAGGACTTCTCCGTGGGCCGGCCGCCCCAGGCGAGGACCGTGGCGCCGTAGTCCTGGTAAGTCGATCGCCCGGCCTGATACATGAAGACCACATCCGACCGTTGGAGCACGGGCAGCGGGGCCTCGGCCGCCCTGGGGGCGAGTACGGTTGGGAACAACCCGAGCAGGGCGGCCGCAACCGCGAGACTGCGCCACGGTTCGGCGGGGCACTGTCGCCTGGCCAGCATGGCGGGCCGGCGCGGTGGGGTGGGGGCGGGGCGGCAATGGCCCCGAAGACTCTCAGGTGAGGGCAGGGTTTTCATTTCGCGTTGCCAAGGGTGCCATGTTCGGTGCGGCTGATGATCTCCTCTTGGAGTTCGGGTGAGAGGTCGCAGAAGTAGTCGCTGTAGCCAGCTACGCGGACGATCAGATCCCGGTGTTGCTCGGGTTGCGCTTGGGCTTGGCGGAGCGTCTCCGCCGTCACCACGTTGAACTGGACGTGGTGTCCGTCCATCTTGAAATAGGCACGGACCAAGTGGGCCCATTGGTCCAGGCCCTCGTCGCTGGAGACCACGTTGGGGGCAAACTTGAGGTTGAGCAGCGTGCCGCCGGTCTTAACATGGTCTAGTTTGGCGGCGCTCTTGAGCACCGCGGTCGGGCCGTGGCGGTCGGCGCCCTGCACCGGGCTGATGCCCTCCGAGAGCGGCCAACCCGCCCGGCGCCCGTCCGGCATGGCGCCGGTGACACTGCCGAAGTAGACATGGCAAGTGGTGGGCAGCCACTCGACTCGATAGCGGCCCCCGCGCGCGTCGGGGCGGCCGTCCACGGCGGCGAAACACGCATCGAACACCGCACGCATCAGGGTATCGGCGCGGTCGTCGTCGTTGCCGTACTTGGGGGTGCGATGCAGCAGGCGCTGGCGCAGCGGTTCGTTCCCGGCGAAGTCACGCTCGAGGATGGCGACCAAGTCGGCCAACTCGAGGCGGGCGACGGGCGACCCGTTGAAGCACGAGTGTTGGATGGCGCTGAGGCAATCGGTGAGGCTGCCCAGGCCGACCATCTGGATGAAGGTGTTGTTGTAGCGCGCCCCGCCGGCATTGTAGTCGCGGCCGCGCGCGATGCAGTCATCGATCAACACGCTCAGCAGCGGGGCGGGCATCTCTTGGGCGTACATTTGTTCGATGAGCCGGTTGCCGCGGATCTTGAGGTCGATGAAATGCCGGAGTTGCTGGCCGAAGGCGCCAAACAACGCGTCGTAGGTCGCAAAGCTCGCGGCCGCGCCCGTCTGCGGGCCGAGGGCGTTGCCGGTGCGCGGATCGACCCCGTTGTGCAGGGTGAGCTCGAGCACTTTCACCAGGTTAAAATAGCCGGTGAGAATGTAGGCCTCCTTGCCGAACGCGCCGACCTCGACACAGCCGCTGCATCCGCCGGCGCGGGCGTCCTCGAGGCTTTTGCCCTGGCGCAGTTGCTCGAGCACGACGGCGTCCGCGTTGAAGAGGGACGGGAAACCGTAGCCTTGGCGGACGACGCGCAAGGCGTGTTTGAGGAAGGCATCCGGGCTCTTCGAGGAGAGCTGGATGTTCGTGCTCGGCTGCAGCAAGTGCATCTCGTCCACGATGTCCAACAGGATATGCGACAGTTCGTTGGCGCCGTCGGCGCCGTCGGGGAGCAGGCCGCCAAGGTTGATGTTGGCGAAGTCGGTGTACGTGCCGCTCTCGGCGGCTGTCACCCCCACCTTCGGCGGCGCGGGGTGGTTGTTGAACTTGATGAAGAAACACTCGAGCAACTCGCGCGCCGCCGCGCGGGTGAGCGTTCCGTCCGCTAATCCGCGCTGGTAGAACGGCCACAGGTGCTGGTCCAGGTGGCCGGGGTTGAATGCGTCCCACCCATTCAACTCGGTGATGACGCCCAGGTGGCAAAACCAATAGGATTGCAGCGCTTCGTAGAAATCTCGCGGCGCATGCGCCGGGACTCGAGCGCACACCGCCGCCAGCCGCTCGAGCTCCGCTCGGCGCTGCGGTTGCGGCTCGCGTTCGGCCAGTTCCCGCGCCAGGGCCGCATGCCGTTCGGCGAAGAGGATCAACGCGTCGCAGGACAAGTCGAACGAGTTGAGGGCTTCGCGTTTCGCGTAGGCTGCCGGGTCGTCGAGGAAGTCAAGATTCGCGCGGGCTGCGGCGATGTCTCGTTTGAAATCCAGCATCCCCTTGCGGTAGATCTTGTCGTCGAGCACGGTGTGACCCGGGGCGCGTTGCTCCATGAACTCGGTGAACAGCCCGGCTTCGTAGGCCGCCCGCCACTCCGAGGGCAGCTCGGCGAACATCCGATCTCGCATCGATCGACCTCGCCAATACGGCAGGATGGTCCGTTCATAAAGCTCGAGACATTCGGCGTCGACTCGGTACCACGTCTTGGGCCGCGAGTTGAGGATCTGCAGATCCTCGAGGCTGTGGCAGGTCAGCTCCGGAAAGGTCGGCACCGCCTTGGGCCGCGGACCGCGCTCGCCCACGATGAGTTCGCCCTCGCCGAGGTAGAGGGTCTTGTGTTGGCAAAGGTGGAGGAAGGCGCGGGCACGCAACACCGGCACCGAGTAATGCCCCGTGTTGGCTTGGTAGAATTCCGTGATCAACCGGGCGCGTTCGCCGGAGAGACACGGTTCCGCCGCCAGGCTTTGGCGGCGCAGCTCAGCAGTTCGTGGTGTCATTGCAATTCATACTGATGAGTCACTGAGATGGACTCGAACTCGGCGGTAGGGCGCGCAGTCCTCTGCGCGCCGCGGCTTCCTGTGTCCACCGCGGTTTACGGCGCGCAGAGGACTGCGCGCCCTACCTGCAATGTCTCGTCTATCCCGACCTCTCATCGGTAAGTCAGGTCAGCGGCCGGTGCGCACCTCGAGGCCGAAGGCGCGCAGGTGCGCCGCCGCGCGCTCGACAGCCGAGGCCGAAGGCGGCTCGAGGTCGGCCAGGGCGCAAGCCTGGCCGAGCCGGCGAAACTTGAGTGCGCCCGCGCGGTGGTAGGGCAGCAGGCTGATCTGGCGCAACCCGGTGAGCCCGAGCGCCAGTCGGGCGACGGCATCGAGGTTGGCGGCGTCATCGTTGATTCCGGGGATCAAGGGCACGCGCAGCCAGAGGTCTTTGTGGACCCGATCCAAGGCGCGGAGGTTCTCGAGGATGGGGCCGTTGGACACGCCGGTGTACTGCCGGTGTTTGGCCTCCTCCATCAGTTTCACGTCGAACAAGATCAGGTCCGCCCGTTGCGCGACGGCTAGCAGGGTCTCCGTACACGCGAAGCCGCAGGTGTCCACAGCCGTGCGCAGGCCGCGCGCCCGGCAGGCCTCGAGCAGGGCTTTAAGAAAATCAGGCTGCAGCAGCGGTTCGCCTCCGGAGAACGTCACGCCCCCGCCCGATTCGTCATAGAAAATCCGGTCCGGCTCGACCGCCGCCACCACGGACGCCACGGAACGATGTTCCCCTATCAGTTGGCGCGCGCCGGTCGGACAGACCGCGACGCACTCGCCGCATAGGGCGCAGTTCTCGGCTGGGGGCCGCGGCGGTTGGGCGGCGTCCCAGGCCTGCCCGAACGCGCAGGCGTTGCGGCATTGGCCGCAGGCGATGCAGCGGGTGTCGAGGACGATCAACTCGGGCTGTGGCGCTTGGCCTTCGGGGTTGTGGCACCAGGCGCAGCAGAGGGGGCAGCCCTTCAGGAACACCGTCGAGCGGATGCCGGGGCCGTCTTGCACCGAGCAGCGCTGGATATTGAAGATCCAACCGCGTTGTTCCCCCGGTTGGCCCGCCAAGAGCGCAGCGGTCGGGTCCAACTGCGTGTCGGTTGGCGCCAGCGTCGCCCGGGGGCTCATTCGGCAAACTCGAGGTAACCGAATCGTTCCGGCACATGAGACGTGGCTTGTGCCGTCGGGTGCCACGCCAGGAACGCGCGGTGGGCTGCGTCGTGCCGGTACAGGTTCACGCGCCAGCGCGTGCCTACCGCGGGCGTTTGGGCGCTCAGGGCCGCCAGCGGAATCCGCACCTCGGTCACCCAGACCTTCGCCGCCCGATCGATCCTAACGGCGGCCTCGAAGCCGCTGCTCCACGCGAAGTCCTTTTGTGGCAGGTCCAACCGCAGATCGAGTTTCTCTCCGGTGGGCGCCACCTCGAATTCGGTATACCGGCGGGGATGCTCGAGGTCTGTGCCCAGGAACACTTCCACCACGTCCTTATCCCACAACCCCAGCCGTTCGGCGTCCAGGGTGGCCGGCTCGAAGACCGTCAGTTCGGTGAACGGCGCTTCGTAACCCAAGTAGAGGTACCGATCCGACCAGAGCAGGCGCACCGTCGTGGCAAGTTCCGGTTGGGCACCGCCGTCTCGGAGGCGGTACTCGACTCGGGCCAACGCTGCTTGGGCCCAGACCGGTTCGTCCAGCCGTCCGTCAGGCGGGAAATCCTCTCGGAGGCGAGGGACGCGCAGCGTGGGGGCTGGCCAGGAGCGGACCAGCAATCGGCGCGCATTATCGAAATAGACCTTGCGCAACACGGCCGCCGGCAGCCCGATGGCGTCGATCTTCCAATCGCCCTGGATGGGCGTCATGTGCTCGAACTGCCGGTCGTGCGTCTCGAGCCAGCGCCAGTGTTTCTCGAAAAAGATCTCTGCGTCGCGATCCGAGGGTGGAGGTTCGTTGCCGCTCGAGCCGAGGACCAAGCGGTCATAAACCATGAAATCGGTCGCGAACAAAATCCGGTCCTGATGCTTCTCGAACAAGCGACGCACCTGGGCGGGGTCGTGCCGGCCAATCTCCGGCACTCGCGCGGCCAGGTCGGCCAGCATGTTGGGTCGGCGGTCCAAGGCGCGCTCGACCCAGCCGAGGTCCTCGGAGTTGTTGGCGAAGTGGACGCACACAAAGGTCGTGCCCGGGTGCCGGCCGATGACCCGGTCCAGGGCGTCGAGCAGGTCGTCAAACGGCGGGAACTTGGCCGGGTCGCCAAACCACCAGCTCGGATGGTCTTTGAGTTCTTTCCACCGTTCGTTGGTGGCGTCGTAGGGCCGCCAAAAGGCCTGGGGATCGGCCACATGAATCGAGACCGGCAAGCCCAGCTCGCCGCACCGGCGCCAGACCGGATCCAGTTTCGCATCGTCCACCTTGAGGAGTTGGCCCGCCCGATCCCGCAAGTAGAGGCCCAGCCGTTTGTATTCCTTGAGCCCGGCCGCACCGAGCCGCGCTCCTTCCTCGATCTGTTGCACTGCCCGGGTTGCCCAGTCCGGTTCGTCCCAGCCGGCATAGTCGAGGTTCATGTAGAGCAGAAACCGCCCCGGGAACAACCGGTCCGCCAGCGCCTTGTTCCGCTCGAATTCCGAGGGTTCACCCGGCTTATGGGTGACGCGCCCGCCGCTGAGGTTGACCACCACGCCCACGCCGACTGCGTCCATGATCTTGATGCAGCGCCGCAGGTAATCCTCGCGCGACCCGACGTGTTGATGCAGGTCCACCAGGCGATGCTCGGCCCGCCAGCGGTCCGCTTCTGGCAGCGTCGTCCCGGGCGCAGGCGGAGCCCGGTCGGGTTCCGCTCCCAGACCCGGCGCAGCCGACAGGCACAGCCACAGCGCCAATCTGCAGTGGAAGGAGGTCTTCATAGGCACGGCGCCCATTAAGCGGGTTTGGCGCCGGATCTGCAACAGGAAGCTGGTCGTGATCGTTAAGGGTTGCAAAATGGAAATACCACCTCCAGACTTTAATGCATGAATATCCGGCGTAAAGCGCTCGAGAGGGTGCGCGAGCTCGCCTCGCGGTTCCCGGTCGTCGCCGTCCTCGGGCCGCGCCAGTGCGGTAAGACCACGCTGGCCCGCCGTGGACTTGACTATCCCTATTTCGATCTCGAGAAGCCCTCGGATTACCGCGTTTTCGCCGACGATCCGGAGCTTGCCCTACGGAGCTTCGCGCCGCCTCTCATCCTCGATGAAGTGCAGCGACTGCCGCAGGTCTTCCCGGTGCTGCGCGGGAAGATCGACGCGGACAGACGGAAGACGGGGCAGTACTTCCTGCTCGGGTCCGTGAACCCGGCGTTGATACGGGACGTTTCGGAGTCGTTGGCGGGGCGGGTGGGTGTGATAGAACTCACGCCGTTTCTGGCGGTGGAAGTGCTGCAGATAGGCCTCGAGACGCTTTGGCATCGCGGCGGCTTCCCGGACGCTGCCCTGGCGGGAAGCGATGCGGTGTGGGACGACTGGCAGGATCAGTACGTCCGGACCTTCGTCGAGCGCGACCTGGCGCGGTTCGGGACGCGCCAATCGCCGGTGCAGCTTCGCGATCTGCTGACGATGCTGGCGGGACAGCAGGGCGGGCTGCTCAATGCTTCGAGCTTGGGCCGGGCGCTGGGGATCACGCACCACACGGTGCAGAGCACGCTCGATCTGCTGGAGGGGCATTTCCTGGTGCGCCGGCTGCGCCCTTACCACGCGAATGTTGGAAAGCGGCTGGTCAAGGCGCCCAAGTTGTATGTGCGTGATAGCGGCCTCTTGCATCACCTGCTGGGGGTCCGCGATGCCGAGGCGCTGAAACGGACGGCGGCTCGAGGCAATTCATGGGAGGGATTCGTCGTCGAGAACCTGATCGCCCTCGAGTTGTTGGCGAGGCCGTCGAGCCGGTTCTGGTTCCATCGCACCCATTCCGGGTCCGAGGTGGATCTGATTGTCGACCGTGGGAATCGGCGGATTGGTTTCGAGGTGAAGCTGGCGGCGGCAGTGGGCTCGCGGGATGCCGCCGGGCTGATCCAGGCCCGTGCCGACGGTGTCATCGACGAGGGCGTGCTGTTGTACCACGGGGAAAGAAGTGTCCCGCTGGCGGAGGGCGTTCAGGCGTTGCCGGCGGGACCAGTGTTGCGGGGTGGGTTGTGGGAGGAGACAGGTTGCGCAGCCGTGGGCGATGCCCCGCCAGCAAGCCCATGAATCCCCCATCCCATTCTGGGACACTTCCCCGCTTGGAAACCGATGCAGCAGGTAGGGCGGCCAGTCCCCTGGCCGCCGTCGGCGGGCGAGGGACTGCGCGGCCTGCCAGTGTGCCGGAGAACGGGTAGCCTCCGCAATCGGACCGCACTGAGGCCGATTTGGAGGTCCGCATTCGAAGGCAATGCAGATCGCCCACTAGGTTGACCAGCCGAAGGTCAACCCGCCCAGCGTCCGCTGCCGGCAGCGTTGCCCGAGGCGGAATCCCGTTGGGTAGGCTTCGAGCTGTGGGGGTGGCGGTTTCGCGCGTGCATCGGCTGGGCGGGGTCTGGTAGGGTGGAGCTGCAACGCATGAGTACGCTCAACACGGATGCCATCATGGCGGTGTTTCTCGATCTGGAGAACATCGCGCGCGGGGCGCAAGACGCCCGCTATCCCGCCTTCAACATTCAGAAAGTCCTCGAGCGGCTCTTGCTCAAGGGCCACATCGTGGTCAAGAAGGCCTACTGCGATTTCGACCGCTACAAAGCCTTCAAACGCGACCTGCACGAGGCCGCGTTCGAGCTCATCGAGATCCCCCACGTGCGGCAATCCGGCAAGAACTCGGCCGACATCCGCATGGTCGTCGACGCGCTGGACCTCTGTTACACCAAGGGCCACGTCGACTCGTTCGTCATCGTCAGCGGCGACTCGGACTTCTCGCCCCTGGTCAGCAAACTGCGCGAGAACGATAAGACAGTCATCGGCGTGGGGGTCAAAAACTCGACCTCGGACCTGTTCATCAACAACTGCGACGAGTTCATCTACTACGACGACTTGGTGCGGGCGGAGCAGGCCAAGACCCGGCAGCGCGCAGTCGCCAGCACCGCCGCCCCCAAGCAGGCCGCGGTCGAGCACAAGGGCCCAGAACTGACCGACGCCCTCGATCTGGTGGTCGAGACCCTCGAGGCCATCACGGGCGAACGCGGCACCGACGAGCCCATTTGGGGCTCGATGATCAAGCAGGCGATTAAACGCCGTCACCCGGGATTCAACGAGCGCGCCTATGGAATCCGCTCCTTTAACGAAGTCCTGCTCGAAGCGCAGCGGCGCAACTTGATCAAGCTCAAAGCCGACGCGAAATCTGGCGGTTACACCGTCGAAGCGGTCGAGTGACGCCCACGCTCGCCGCGCGCACCTGCGCGTGCCAAAAGACCGAGCCCAGGCAGATCCCTCCGCCTGGGCTCGCCGTTTAGTCCGCTAACCCAAACTCGAGTTTACCAGCCGCGCGCCCACGGCGGCGGTCCAAATCCCGCCCTCGGTCCAGGCCCTTGCAGTTGACCGCCACGCCCCCGCCCTTGGAACCCAGGCGCCCAGGCCCCGCCCCGACCTTGACCTTGACCAGGGCCCTGGCCGAGTGGGCCCAGATCGGCGCCGCCGCGCGGCCCTCGGGGACCGAGGGCTCGCGGACCGATCCCTTGACGCTGACCCTGGCCGCGACCCGGTTGGACCCAGCGTGGCCCCGGACGGTTCGCGTCGTTCCGCCACGCCTGCGGTCCACCCGGCCGGCCGCAGGTGGGGCAGACGCCGACCTGAGGCCCGCGCCCTTGTGGGCCAACGGCAGGCCCGCGCCCTTGCGGGCCAACCGCAGCACCACGCCCTTGCGGGCCAACGGCAGGACCGCGTCTTTGTGGGCCAACTGCGGGACCACGCCCTTGCAGACCAAGCGCGGGTCGGCGAGCCGCGGGTGGATCCGACGGTCGAACCTGAGAGTCATCCGCCTCGGCTCGTTCGCGCTGTCTGGGCCGGGCCCATTGGTCGGGTCGGCCTTCGTCGGGCCGGCCCCGTTCGGTTTCGCGCGCCTCGGGCCGTTCGGGTCGGCGTCCCTCTTCGCGCTCGGCTGCGGGAGCACCGCGGCGGAGTGGAGCGTCGCCGCGTCGGGGGGTGTCGTTGGTTTCTTGGGCTAGGTTCGTCAGCGCGGACAAACTGAGTGTCAGCGCGGGAATGATCCAGCGTGCGTTCATAGTTTTTCTTGTTGGTACGGGCCCACACTCGCAGCCTGCGCCCGCACCGCCTCGGTGGGGTCAAATCCACGCCGGTTGCGAGTGGACACCGTTGGTTTGTGGATGGGACAGCGCTCTGGTTGACGCGGCAGCACGATCGCCCGGGCCCTGGGTCTGTCCAGGGCATCGTCAGGTTGCGGCGCCCGGAGCCAGCGGGTCGCTGCCGAGGCCGTGAACCTGACGTTGGGTGATGTCGCTGCGGTCTTCATGGCGCTTCCGTAAGAGTAGACGCCACCGATGTAAACCTCCGGTGTCGATTCCGCCGAAGAATTGTTAAGGAAGAGTAAAACCCACCCGCCGCAGCGACGGGTGGAACAGGCTCTTTCTCTACGGGCGTTCCCCGCGGGCCAGACGAGCGTTGATGTCGTCCAGGAGGGCCGGCACATCCCCGATGCCATCGACCACGTAATGGGCGCCGGTCTGGCGCATCCGGCGGTTGGCGACCGTGAGTTTGGCAGTCAGAGTGGCCGAGTCGAGTTTGGCGATCTCGGCTTCGTTGAGCCCGAGTTCGTTGCCGGTCTTGGCCAGGCCCACCGTCCACATGCCCGCGTTGAGGCCCTCCTCGATGTCCGGCAGGGTGTCCCCGACCTTGACGATGGCTTCCATGGGGTAGACGCCCAGGCGCATCGCATTCTGGAGGCACATCCACGGCTCGGGCCGACCCGCCGGCACGTCCGTCGCGCACACGGTCGCGTCCGGTTCGTACCCGCGCCGCTTGGCCTCGGCGACCAGCAGCTTCATCATCTCGCCCGTGTAACCCGTCGTGGAACCGATCTTGAGACCGCGCCGGCGAAAGTCCTCGAGCGCCTCGAGGGTGCCCGGCACGAGGTCGGCGTAGTCCGCCAGACAGGCCAATTGGAGGGGGATGAAATCCTGGAACATGGCCTCGACGTCGTCCTCTGTGGGGGGGCGCCCATGTTGCGCGAGCCACCGTTGCGCGACGGCTTCGAGCTGCGAGATCTTGCGAATGTGCACCTTCTTGTGCGCACCCATCGGAACCCGAGCCTCCGCAATCGAAATGGGCACGCCCTTGCGCCGGTAAACGTCCACAAATACCACCGCCGGCGCGTAGCAGCCATAGTCCATCGTCGTGCCTGCCCAGTCCAGAATGACGGCCTGCAATGGCCCCCGATACGTGCGGTGAAATACAAAGTTCATCGTGTCGGCAATCGAGTGCGCCTGTGTCTGTGTACGCCGGAAACGCCGCGCACCGGCGCGTGTGCGCGTTGTGCGTGTGCGTGTGGGCGCACGACGCGAGGCGGATGATCTCGTGCTCCCTGACTCAATGCAAGCCTTACGGGCCTGACGGACTCGAGGTGCCGACCGACGACCGCCTTGGCAGCCTGCGTTTTATTTTGCCCCGGTCCAGCTCGGTGTGCATATCTAACGCATGGCGATGCGACGCGCTGCCGCACTCCTGTTCCTGCCCGGTTTACTCGGCCTGGCGCAGGTTCTGCCCCTGCCGCCGCGCGCGGCCAGCGCACCGGGCGGGCGAGAGTTCGCCGCCGGTCTGCGCTCGTTGTCTCTCCGGGAGCGCGAGCAAGCCATCTATGAGCAAATACTGGGCGGCAATGTGCCAGCGGGTAGCCGACGGTTGGTGCCGGTTCACGTCACGGCCCAGTCGGCAGGAACGACCCGTCGCGCCACGTTTTGGGTCAGCCCCGATTACCTGGCGGTGGGGTCCGAACCGGACTACTTCCTGGCGCCGCTTAGCCCAGCCACCGCCCAACGCATCGCCGAGCGCCTCGGGTGCATCTTGCCAACGCGCCGCATGGTGGACGCCATCTATGGCGCCGCCGAAGTGAAGCTCGCGCCCGACCCCATCCCGCCGTCCGCTGCGATGACCACCGTGCCGGTCTTTGCCGCCCACAACGACCTGGTGTGGATCCAGCGTTCGGCCCGGCTCGAGACCTACCCCTGGGGCGCCCTTGTGGCTGGGCACAAGAAAGACCTGGTCCTCTCGCCGCGCCTGGCCGATGCGCCGGGGAAGGTCGCCATCTACGGTTGGCACCGGACCAACGGCGTGCCCATTCAACCGCTCTACCTCGGACACACCTCGATTTATGTGGACTACAGCCACGGCGTTCGGTTGGTGCAGCAAGACCTCGTCCTCGACGGTGTCGCCACGACCGTGGCTCGGGTCCTCGCCGATCCTGCCTGCGCGGGTGTATTGAGCGACGAGGGCCCCATCGCTCAGCCGCGTTATCCCATGCCTGACCAGGCCCCGAGTCCATGAGCCAACCGGCGAAGCAGCACGCCGCGTATTGACGGGGGCGACGCAGGCGGATTCCAGATGCGTCACCGGCACAACTCCACGAGCGGCCCGTTGGGCGAGGTTGCGACCGTGTTCCTCAAGCTCGGCGCTATCGCCTTCGGCGGGCCGGCGGCGCACCTTGCGCTCATGGAAGATGAGGTGGTGCACCGGCGCAACTGGGTGACGCGCGCCGAGTTCCTCGACCTGGTGGGGGCTACGAATCTCATCCCCGGGCCGAACTCGACGGAACTGGCGATTTACCTCGGGCACCGGCGAGCGGGTTGGGCGGGGTTATGTGTGGCCGGGGCGAGTTTCATTCTGCCGGCGGCGTTCTTGGTGACGGTACTGGCCTGGGCTTATGTGCGCTGGGGCAGTCTACCCTCGGCGACGGGCCTGCTTTACGGGGTCAAGCCGGTCATCATTGCCGTGATTGCCCAAGCCCTGTGGCGCTTGGGCCAGACTGCCCTCAAGACCAAGGGCCTGGGCGCCGTTGGCCTGGCGGCTGCAGCGCTCAACCTGTGGGGCTGGCACGAACTCGTCGTGCTCTTCGGCGCCGGCCTCCTGGTCGCGGGCACTCGCACCGTCGAGCGGTGGCAGAACCGGTTCGGTTGCGCTGGCCTCGCATTGGGACTCGTGCCGGGAACGCCTTGGGCCGCGAGTGTGGCGGGAGCGGCCGCAGTCACGGCGACGACCACGGCGACGCCGTTCGGCCTTGGGGCGTTGTTTTGGTTCTTCCTGAAGGTCGGGGCGGTGTTATTCGGGAGCGGCTATGTCCTGTTGGCGTTCTTGCGGGCGGACCTGGTCGAGCGCTGGGCCTGGCTGACGGAGAGCCAACTGCTGGATGCCATTGCCGTTGGGCAGGTGACGCCGGGACCCCTGTTCACCACGGCCACCTTTGTCGGCTACCTGCTGGGCGGTCCCCTGGCGGCGCTGCTAGCCACGGTCGGCATCTTCCTGCCGGCGTTCATCTTCGTGGCTGTCAGTGGCCCGCTCCTGCCGCGGTTGCGCGCCTCGCGCGTGGCTAGCGCGTTTCTGGACGGGCTCAACGTCGCTTCCTTGGCGCTGATGGCCGTGGTCACGTGGCGCCTGGGGGCGACGGCGTTGGTGGATGGCCCGACCGTGGCGCTGACCTTGGTGGCGGCGGTCTTACTGTTGTGCTACCGGGTGAACTCGGCCTGGTTGGTCTTGGGGGGTGCGGCTGTGGGCTTGCTGGCCGCGGTGGTC
>VHCO01000210.1 GCA_016871715.1 Verrucomicrobiota bacterium | reverse complement strand
GCTCCCTCTCCCCAACGAAGAGCGGGCGTCTCGCCCGCTGCCTCGCGGCCAAGATGGCCGCGCTCCCTCTCCCCAACGGAGAGCGGGCGTCTCGCCCGCTGCCCCGCGGCCAAGATGGCCGCGCTCCCTCTCCCCAACGAAGAGCGGGCGTCTCGCCCGCTGCCTCGCGGCCAAGATGGCCGCGCTCCCTCTCCCCAACGGAGAGCGGGCGTCTCGCCCGCTGCCCCGCGGCCAAGATGGCCGCGCTCCGTCCAGCGCTACAGCTCGATCTGCTGTTCCTGGGCGACTTTTCGCACGAAATCCTCGACCGAATCGACGAGGCGGTCCGCCACCGTACGGGCGTACTTGAGGAGCAGAACGAGTTTGTCAGGATCTAACTCCAATTCGTAGGCGTGGACGAACACGTGCCGGAACGCCTTGAGCTCCTGGAGAGGCAGCATCAACGCCAAAGGGATCAGGGCCGGGCGAACGCCTTCAATCCTGATCGCCAGCCGGTTCAACAATGCGCTGTGCCGACCCTGCTCGTCGTCGAAGTTGTTCTCGAAGACCTTCGCCACGCGCAGGCCCATTTGTTCGAAGGCGTTGCAGCCGGCAGAGGTGATGCGCGCAACCCTCATAAGCCACTTCCTCCCGGCGATCAAACCGCGCCAGCGCCTTGCGGAAGGCATCCAAGGCCACGCGACAGTCGTCGAGCATTTCCTCCCGGAGCGTCAGCAGGGCTAGGCGATCCATAGCTCTCCCTCCCGCAAGATCTTCCGGCGAAACCGGCACCGATCGAGCATCACCAGGTCGACGCGCCGGCCCAACCGGTCCATCAACTCCCACATCAAACGGTTCGTTTCCCACTGGGTCGGCGCTTGGGGCAACGCCAGGTCCACATCGGATTGGGGGTTGAATTGGCCGGGCCGGGTCAACGATCCAAACACGATCACCCTGCAGCCGGGAATCAGCTCGGCTAAGGCCGTGCGCAAACGCTCCCTCACCTCCGCATATAACTCGAGCCGGCGTTGTCGGCGCGCTGCGTCTCGCTGCTGAAGTAGAGTCATCGTCGTGGCGCCAAACGTCGCTCGCACCGTCCAGCCGGGCAAGGCGAATCTCGGCCTCCACCCGAGAGTCTCGGGCGGGCCACGGCCACGCACTGCACAAGTGGAAGAACGCCTGGGTCACGCTCCGCTAGCAGGCGTGGTTCATGCCGCGACCTTCCGAAAGCTTTGGGAGTTTCATCGGGCGTCTCGGCCCGGGACGCTTTTTGGGATTGTTCGAGAACTAGGCTCACCGCAGATTGGCGGGCGTGAAAGCACTCAGTTTGGTTATCGCGGCGGCGTTCGCTTCGACCACCGTTCTGCTCGATCCCACGATCTTGACCCAAGCGGCCGAGCCGACCGCGGCGCTGCCGCTGGCTGGGTCGTGGCGTTTCGCCCTAGACCGGGAAGATCGCGGCGGGGACGAACGTTGGTGGACGCGCCGGTTCGAGGGCGCCGTCTGGCTGCCCGGCACGCTGCCCGCTCAAGGCATCGGCGACGAGGTGACGCCGGCCACGGCATGGACGGGCGGGATTGTGGACCGGTCGTGGTTTACCGCGCCTGAATGGGCGCCCTACCGAGCGCCGGGCAATGTCAAGGTGCCCTTCTGGCTGCAGCCGGAGCGTCACTATGTGGGGGCTGCTTGGTACCAGCGCGAGATCGAGATTCCGGAGTTGTGGGCGGGCCAGCGGGTGGTGCTCTCGCTCGAGCGGCCCCACTGGGAGACGCGAGTGTGGGTGGACGACCGGTTGGTGGGCACCAACCGCAGCCTGGGCACGCCGCACGATTACGACCTCGGCCGGTTATCGTCCGGCCCACACACGCTCACGATTCGCGTCGACAACCGGCTGGTGGTGGACGTGGGACACGACTCGCACAGCGTCTCGGACCATACGCAGGGCAATTGGAATGGCATCGTGGGCCGCATCGAACTGCGCGCCACGCCTCCCGTTTGGGTTGACGATCTGCAGGTTTACCCCCGCGTGGCGACCCAGTCGATCGAGGTGAAAGGGCGCCTGGGCAACGTTACGGGCCAACCGGGTCGCGGCACGTTAGTCCTGCGCGTGGAGGAAGAGGCGGGTCAGGGGGGCGGGGCGGTGGCGGGCCGGAGCTTGGGGGTAAGCTGGGAGGTTGAAGGGGGTGTGTTCGCGACGGAGCTATCGCTAGGAGCGAGCGTGCGGCTGTGGGACGAGTTCGATCCTGTGCGATACCGTTTGTCGGCGAGCCTGGATGCGGGCGGAGCCGTGCGGCGCGGGGTGGCGCGGGCAGTTACGTTCGGGCTGCGGGAGTTTACCGCTCGAGGCACGCAGTTTCTGCTCAACGGCCGCAAGACGTACGTCCGCGGCACGCTCGACTGCTGCATTTATCCGAAGACGGGGCATCCGCCGACCGAGGTGGCCGAGTGGAAACGGGTTATTGGCGTTGCCCGAGCGCACGGCCTGAACAACCTTCGCTTCCACTCGTGGTGCCCGCCCGAGGCGGCCTTTCTCGCCGCAGACGAGTTGGGTTTCTTCCTGCACGTCGAGTGTTCGTCCTGGGCGAATTCGTCCACCACGCTCGGGGACGGCAAGCCGGTAGACGCTTGGTTGTACGAGGAGACGGAACGTGTGCTCAGGTACTACGGCAATCACCCGTCGTTCGTGCTGATGGCTTATGGCAATGAACCCGGCGGGCCGCGGCACCGCGAGTTCCTGGCGCGTTGGGTCGAGGACTGTAAGGCCAAGGATCCGCGCCGGCTCTACACCAGCGGGGCGGGTTGGCCGCAACTGCCGGAGAACCAGTGGCACTCGGCGCCCGACCCGCGCGTCCAAGCTTGGGGCGGCGGCCTGGGCTCGCGCATCAACGCGCGTCCGCCCGAGACCGTCACGGATTACCGCGCCTACATCGAGCAACGCGCCGTGCCGGTCATCAGCCACGAGATTGGCCAGTGGTGCGTCTACCCGAGCTTCGACGAGATGGAGAAGTACACCGGTTACCTCAAGCCGCGGAACTTCGAGATCTTCCGCGAGCTACTTGCGAAGCAGGGGATGCTCGACCAGGCGCGCGCGTTTCTGCTGGCGTCGGGCAAGCTTCAGACCCTCTGCTACAAGGAAGACATCGAGTCGGCCCTGCGCACGGCGGGCATGGGCGGCTTTCAACTGCTCGATCTCCACGACTTTCCCGGTCAAGGGACGGCCCTGATCGGCGTGCTCGATCCGTTCTGGGAACCCAAAGGGTACGTGACCGCCGCCGAGTTCAGCCGGTTCTGCGACGCGACGGTGCCGCTCGCCCGCCTGGCCCAACGCGTCTTTACGACGGACGAAACCCTCGAAGCCCAGCTCGAGGTTGCCCATTTCGGACCCGAACCGCTGCGGCAGGTGGCCCTTGCCTGGCGACTCGAGGCCGACCACGGCGCGGTGGTTGCACGGGGCGATCTCCCGCGGCAAACGATACCGGTCGACAACGGCATCGCGTTGGGCTCGGTGCGCGCCGGACTGGGTTCGCTGGCGGCGCCGGCGCGCTACCGCTTGGTGGCCGCCCTCGAGACCGAGGGCGGTCGCGCGCGAGAGAACGACTGGGACATTTGGGTCTACCCGGCGCAGGTCGAGACGGCCGTTCCGCCCGGTGTGCAAGTCGTCCACGGCTTGACCGACGAGACCGTCGCCGCTCTCGAGCAAGGCGCGCGCGCGCTTCTCTTGATTCCCCCGAGTCGAGTGCGGCCGGACCCGAAACTGGGCAAAGTGGCGCTGGGTTTCTCGAGCATCTTTTGGAACACGGCTTGGACCCGGCGCCAGCCGCCGCACACGCTCGGGATCCTCTGCGACCCCGGGCATCCGCTGTTCGCGCAGTTCCCGACCGAGTTCCATAGCAACTGGCAGTGGTGGTACCTGGTCAGCCGGGCCGGGGCGATGATCCTGGATGACCTGCCCCAGGCGCTGCGCCCGACGGTGCAAGTAGTGGACGATTGGTTCACCGCGCGCCGGTTGGGTTTGGTGTTCGAGGCGAAGGTGGGTCGAGGCAAGCTGCTGGTTTGCAGTATCGACCTCGAGAACGACCTCGGGACCAACGTGGTCGTGCGGCAATTTCGGCGCAGTCTGCTCGATTACGTGGCCAGCGACCGGTTTGAACCGGCAGTCGCCCTCGAACCGGCCCAGGTGCGGAGCCTCATGGCGCCCCCCAGTCCGATCGAGAAGTTGGGCGTGCGCGTCCGGGCTAGCAGCGCGCACCCGGGGCACGAGGCGGCTTTAGCGGTCGATGGCAACCCGGCCACGCTGTGGCACACGGCCTGGGAGGATCCCAAGCCGACGTTTCCGCATGAACTGGTGCTCGAGTTTGGCCAACCCGCTCGGCTCGCTGGTATCGCGCTCTTACCGCGCCAAGACGGCAATCGCAACGGCTGGATCAAGGAGTACGCCGTCTATCAGAGCGCCGACGGTCAGAGCTGGGGCTCGCCGATCGCGCAAGGCACCTGCCCCAACGACGGCCGGCTGCATCCAGTGACGTTCGTCTCGCCCACTCAGGCCAAGTACCTTCGGTTGGTCGCGTTGAGCGGGTACGCCAACGGACCGTGGGCGTCTCTGGCCGAACTCGAGCCGCTGATTGCCACGCCATGAAAGCCTTGGAATTCAGGATTGTGAGGGAGTTGCGCGGCGCAACGGTGTGGCGCCGGTTGGTCGCGCAGGTTTCGAACCTGCGCTACACCTTCCGGCGCACGAACATAGGCAAGATTGGCGGGCTAGGTTTTTTCATCTTGGTGTGGGTGGCCGGTCAAGCCGGTTTGGCTGCGGAGTTGGGGCGGCATACCCTCGATGCCCTGGAAGCCCCTAGCGTTGCGATGGGTCGTCCGGCTCCTAATCCTGGTGGCTTCCTGCGCTTGGCTGCGGCGGAAGTTCCGTCTCCTGACGCTGCCCAACCGGTAGCTCAACCGGACTGGGTCTGGTTCGAGGCCGAGCCGGCCGGCGGGGAGGACGACGATGCCCTCTCGGCTGGGCGGATGCTCTGGGTGGGTCCGGGTGGGTCGATCCAGAAGACCGTGGTTGTGCCTGCGCCTGGAACGTACCAGCTCTGGGTGCGGAAGTTTTGGAACCCGCAGGCGATTCGGTGGCGTGTGGGCGGTGGGGAATCGTGGCAAGAATCGCGCTCACAATCCCTGACCGACCTGGTGATCCTGGGCAACGAAGCGGGTCGGCGGGTGGGGTGGTTCCATGCGGGGAGCGTCCAGATCGAGGGTGGGGCGCAGGCGTTTCGGCTCGAGGTATTGGCCGGGGACGGCAACACGACGGCCTACGATTGTTTCCTGCTGACGCCTGGGCCCTTTATGCCTCGAGGCAAACTCAAGCCTGGGGAGAAGCTGACGATTGCGCAGCCGGGCTGGTTCGCGTTTCAGCCGGAGGCAGATCCCTTTACGGAGAGCCCGATCGACTTGCGTTATCTGAACGAGCGCGAGGCTGGCGCCCAGGGATACATCCGTGTCCAGGGCGAGTCCTTCGTGCACGAGCGGACGGGTGTGCCGGTGCGGTTTTGGGCGGTGAACGCTGGGATGGGGGTGGTGCGGTTCGAGCGGAGCGAGGTGGACCGGTACGCTCGCGGGTTAGCCAAGCGGGGCGTGAACCTGGTGCGGGTGCACGGCCCGATCTATCGGGGCAGCGGGCGGGGTTTTGGCGAGATCGACACGAACCTTGTGGATCGATTGCACGAGTTCGTCTGGGCATTGAAACGGGAGGGGATCTACACCGGTTTGAGCATCTACTTCCCGCTCTGGGTGCGGCTCGACTCGAGCCAGCCGCAGTTTGCTGGGTACACGGGTCAACACCCCTTTGCGCTGCTGTATTTCCACGCGGAATTCCAGCGGCGTTATCGGGAGTGGTGGCGTTACCTCTTGACGACGCGTAACCCGCACACGGGCTTGGCCCTGAAAGACGATCCGGCGGTCGCCTTCGCGGAGATGGTCAACGAAGACTCGACGTTGTTTTGGACCTTCGATCCGCACAAAGGCGCCCAGGGCAACCTGCCTGAGGCGCAACGCGCGCTGCTCGAGCGGCAGTTTGGCGATTGGCTGCGGGCCCGGTACCCCGACCAGACGTTGGCCCAGATCCAGACCGCAGCCTGGGGCGGCACCGGTTCGGTCCAGGACGACTTCGCTGCCGGTCGGGTTGGCTTCCGCAGTCTTTGGGACATGTTCAACCAGCGGACGAGGCGCGATCAGGACACGGCTCGGTTCCTGACGGAGTTGATGCAGCGCTTTTACCGGGAGACCTACGCGTATCTGAAGGAGGAGCTGGGGTATCGGGGTCTCGTCTATGGCTCGAATTGGAAGACGGCATCCGATCGGTACCTGGGCCCGTTGGACAAGTACGCTAACCTGGCGGGCGATTTCTATGATCGGCACGGGTACTTCGGCGGAATCCACACCGGCCCCAACGCAGCCTGGAACCTCGAGGTGGGCCAAACCTACGACGACCGGTCGGCCCTCGACTTCCGCGCCGCCGACGGCACGGGCGTGGACTTCGAGAATCCCCTCTTCGACCTGAGTTACCAAGGCCGGCCCTCGACGATCAGCGAGGTGAACTGGCCGCTTCCCAACCGCTACCGGGCGGACATGATTTTGGTGGGTGCGGCGTACGGGTCGTTGCAGGGCAGCGACGCCCTGGTCTGGTTCGCCGCGGGGTCGCCGGCCTGGGACGGGTTACCGGGCAAGTTCGCACTGCAAACGCCCGTAGTGCTGGGCCAATTCCCCGCGGCTGCCGTGCTTTACCGTCAAGGGTTGGTGCGCCCGGGGCCTGTGGTGGTGGACCTCGGGTTGGCGGTGGCCGATCTCTATGCCCTGAAAGGCGCGCCGCTGCCTGGGCTACAGAACCTGGATGCCTTGCGCGCTCGGGATTTGCCGGTCGGCGGCACGGCCCCGCAGGCGAGCGGTATCGATCCTTTGGCGTTTCTGGTGGGGCGGTGCAACGCGTCTTTTGTCGAGTCCGGTGCAGCCCAATCGCGGCTGGTGGATCTGGCGCCTTACATCGATCGCGATGCCAGGCGGGTCACCAGTCACACAGGTGAACTCGAGTGGCACTGGGGGGTTGGAAAAGTGATCGTCAACGCGCCGGGCGCCCAGGGGGCAACCGGTTTTTTGCGTGCGGCTGAGCGGATCGAGTTAGCGGATGTGGCGATCGAGTCGTCGTTGGATTACGGGGCGATGCTCTTGGTGGCGCTGGACGGTCAACCGATCCGGCGCTCGGCCAAGCTGCTACTGCAGGTGGCCAGCGAAGAGCAGCCCTACCAGTGGGCGACCGAACCCGCGGCGGGGCGCCGCACGATCGCCCACCGGGGGTCGCCCCCAGTGATGGTGCGGGAGCTGGCCGGGCGGGTCTTACTGAAGCGGCCCGACGCCGACTCACTCACCGTGACGCCGTTGGATGCCAACGGCTATCGACAAGGGCGGCGTTGGCGCGGCGCCGGGGAACTGACGCTTGAGCCCGACACGCTTTACTACTTGTTCGAGAAATAGACCGCCGCGGCGCGGTTTGCTCCGGGGCGGTTTGGGCGCAATGAACCGCTCGTGTGTTTGGGGTGGCTGTCGCGGGCAAGATGCCCGCGCTCCGTTGGGGAGGCTAGGGCTTCGCGAGCTCAGCGGCGACCTGGCTGCGGGCGACTTCGAGGAGCACGCGGGCGTAGAAACCGTTGTGCACGCCGTAACTGGCGTCGTGTTCGACCAGATAGAGGTTGAGGCGAGCCTGCTTGATGGCATCGGGGACAGCCGCTTGCTCGGCGGTGGTGGGACCGCGAAGGGTGGGGTCGCCGGTCGGGTTCGAGAGTTGGCCTGGGTTGGTGTATTCCCAGGCGAGGACGCCGTACGCGGCCAGGGAAGCTGGGGCCTTGGTGGTGGCCCATTGGTCGAGGAGGTTTTTGACCTGTTGTAAGGTGGTCTTGATCGTTGTCTGGGTTCGGGTCTGCCAGTTCCGGGCGCGTGAGACGGTGCTGTGGCAAGCGACGGTGGGGTCGGTCGAGACGCAGCCCTGGTAGCGGACCTCGAAGGCGTGGCCGGTGTATTTGGGGTTGGCGGCGGTTACGGGGTCGGGCGTATGGGGGTGGGTGTGGCAATGGGCGCACTGTTTCTGGATAGCGCCGCCGTGGGAGGCGAGGAAGGGTTGACCGAGGTCGTGGCCGCCCTGTCCGATCAAGAGGTTGTACTGGGGCGAATGATGCGGCGGGCGGCTGGTGTCTTGCCATCGTGCGCCCCGCATATTGTGGCATTGGCCACAGATTTGGATGCCCGGTTGATGTTGAGCGGCGAACGAGGTGGCGCTCGAGGTGCTGTAGGAGAAGTTCTCGGTCGAGAAGGTGGGGTAACGCAACTGGGCGGGGTGAGGCGTTGGGCCGTGCGACGCGTGACAGGTGGAACAGCCGATCCCGAAGTAGGCGGCGTCCTCGCGGCTGGGCAAGGGTGCAGCGGGGTGGTCAAGGCGCTGTTCGAGGGAATGCCGGACGGCGCCCGAATGACAGGCCCCGCAGGCCAACATGCGCGATTCGCCCGTCTGCAGGATCGACGCGGCCACGCCGGCCTCGACGTGGGCGTGTTTGGAGCTTTGCCACTCGTCGAAGGTGGGGTGATGAAAGCCGTTATGGCAGCCGCCGCAGACCTCGGAGGCGATGGTCACGGTCGGCCGGAGGGCTGGGTCTTCCACATTGGCCACGTGGCTGCCGCCCGGGCCGTGGCAATTCTCGCACTGGACACCGGCGAGGTGCGGCGTGGCGGCGGCGGTCTTGAAGCCGAGTGGCGTGCCGTACCCGACGGTATGGCAGGGGAGGCAGGTGGCGTTGGCGCTTTGGCCGATGGTGGCGAGGGTGTCGAGAGCGGCGGCGTGCTTGGAGAGTTGCCAGGTTGCGTGGGTGGCGCTGTGGCAATCCAGGCAAACCTGGGCGCCCACGTAGTTGAGCGTGCCGCCCAGCGGGGTCGGGGTGCCGCTGAGGACCTGGAAGAACCCGATGTCGGCGGTGGCGGGGACGGTGAGTTCGGATTGGAAGGTTGGGGAGGCCAGGTTCTGCCAGGGGCCGGCGGCCAGGGTCGAGCCTTGGACCTGGAAGGGTCCCTGCAACCCGAACCAACGCAGCGTCACGCGGTCGTTCGTCCGAACCAGGTCGGTGATGACCGGTTGCAGGCCGAGGCCGCCCGGGAGCGGGCGCGGCGGTTTGGCCATGGCCGGTGCGTCTTGGCCGTAGAGGGTGGCACAGAGGAGCAGGACCGCCGGGAGGGGTGTGAGGCGGCGCTGGGGAGGTGGCGAGGCGAGGTTGGCGACCGCGGCTAAAGGTGGCAGGGGATTCATGGTTTGGCCCTCGGGATATAGCGGGATCATGGGTGGCTACCGGCGTCTGGGTCGGCTCAGAATCGGTACTGCATGCTCGAGTAGACCATGTGCGCGTCGTAATCGCGATATCCGCCGGCGGTGGTATCCGCGCTCGTGAAGAAGCCGTAGCGGAGGGATAGGCGCATGTGTTTAGTCATGCGACGGGTGATGCCGGCGGTGATGCCGTGTTCCTCGAGGCTGGCGTTATAGGGGACGCCGAAGGCCGAGTTGTCGGCGTAGTTGTCGGCGCGGTAATAGAAGTACTGGGCTTCGAGGTCGGTCCGGTTATCGAGGACGAAGCCGGCCGTGGCGGTGGCAGTCCAGTAATCGTTTTCGGAGCGCTGGACTGCGGCGAGGATTTCGTCGACCGGCGTGTCGGTTTGGTCCATGACGTAGTTGACGGTGCCCTGGAGGTAGAGTCGGCTCCACGGGATCCAACTGGCGCTGCCGCTGAGGATGTGGCTGGTCAACTCGGCGGATTGGAGTTGGGCGAGTTGGTCGGGTTGGGTGTCAATGGTCGAGCGCTGGAAATCGTAACGGGCCACCAGGCTCAAGGCGGAGAGCGGCCGCCACGACACGCGGAAGTTGACGTCGTCGGTGGTGTACTCGTGGGCTTGGAGGAAGGCGGGGTAGCGGTTGAGGCTGGCGGGGACGTTGGCGGTGGTATCGAGGCGATGCTCGAAGTCGTTCTCGCGGAGCTTATGGTAATACTCGCTGGCGAAGTTCAGGCGGCGCACGGGGTACCAGCGGGCGCCGGCCGAGTATTTCTGGGCGAACTGGCGGTCGTCGGTACTGCGGCGCAGGGCGTTGGACCTGAGGGAGGCGTTGTTCGAGGTTTCCTCGAGGTCGCCGCTGCCTTGGAGCCAATGCCCGCGTGTGTAGAGCACCACATTGGTCACGCCGGTGTAACGGACTTCGAGGTTCTCGGAGACGCGCAGCAGGCCGCGTTCGTTGAAGGCGTCGTAGAGGAAAGGGGTAAAGGGCGCGGCGGGGAGGCTGACCTGGGACAGGCCTTCGAGGTCTTGTTTCTCGATGCGGACCGAGGGGATGACGGCCAGGGGAGTCCACGGCAGCCACATCAGGTTCAGGTTGATCAGGTGCTGGCGCAACTGCGAGCCGCCGCTCAACTGCTCGAAGGTGTTGGCGTTGGGGAGCCGTTGCGCGAGGTCCGGATCGTACCCCGTTCCATAGACGCGGTAGCCGCCCAGGTCGGTGTCCAGGTCGGTGAAAGCGTAGCCCAAGGTGAGGAGGGTCTTGTCATTGAAACGGGTCTCACTGGAGGCGTGGACGTTGAAAAGGTCCGTGTCGATGGTCTCGCGCTGGGTGACACGGGCGTCGCTGGGTTCGCCCGGGTTTTGGCGGAGGTACCGGCCGTTGTCGATCGAGCTGTTTTCATAACGCAGGCCGACGCCGAGGTCGGTCTTGCCGATGCGATGCTTGACGTCGCCGGTGAAGATGTGGCGGTCTTCGTCGAGGTCGAGGAAGCTGGGGACGATGCCGCGAGCGGCGCCGGCTTGGGTCGAGAGCCCCCAACTGGTCGAGTCCTTGAGGCCGTCGCGGAACTCGTGCCGGTAACCGAAGCTGACGCGGGGCACCTTGGGCAGGGTCAACCCGCCCTCGAACCACACGGCGCCGCGGTCCAGGGAAAACTCCTGGTCATAGGGCGAATACCAGGCGCCGGTCAGCGGGAAGAAGCCGCCATGACCGTCATACCATGTACGGTACTCGCGGTAACCCGCCCGCAGGAAGCCGATGTCGGGGTGGACGAGTTCGAGCTTAATCGAGTAGTCGTGATGGTCGAAGAGGCCGCGGCCATCGGCGGTGAACAGGCCTTGCCGGCCGATGTCTTGCTCGAAGTGGAATTCGTCGACGCCGCCGAAGGCTTCGCCGGGGCGCTGGAGACGTTGCTGGGCGGCGGCTTGGTTGCCGTGGGTGAAGAGCCCGCCGGCGGAGACGGTGAACCAGTTGCGGTAATCGAGCTCTTCGAGCGGGTCGAAGGCGTCGCTGGCCTCGGTGTCGGTGGCCGGTTCTTCGGCGGGTTCGGCGGGTTCGGCGGGCTCGGACGGTTCCTCCGCGGGCCAGGCGGTGCCGCTGGCCACGCAACCGCAGAGCAGCGCTAGGCCGAGGCGCGTGTAGCCGTGATGTCGGATCGTACGTCGCGTTGGTTTTTTCACGGGACCTCCTCTGCGGTTCAGTAACGTAGGGATGAATTGACCATCGAGCCGTGGACGGCCTCGTGGCAACCGGCGGTCCAGCAGGTGCCTCGCCCCAGGAGCAGGGTGTGGTCCTGACCGCCGATGCGCACGCCGGCCGGGGTGCGTTCTTGGAAGTGGCACTTGAGGCACAAGTTGGCGTTGCGGGCGGTGAGGAGACGGGGGTTCACCGAGCCGTGCGGGTCGTGACAAGTGGTGCAGCCTTCGCGCATGGCCTCGTGTTCGAAGACATGAGGGCCACGTTGTGCCGGGTGACACTTGAGGCAGGCCTCGTTTTGGGCCAGGGTCGAGAGGCCGGCGGTGGGCAAAGCGGGTCCTTTGTGCGGGTTGTGGCAGTCGCCGCAAGTGAGTCGGTTTGGCCCGAGGGGATGATGCGAGCGTTGGGCGAACTTGCCGCGCAGGTCCAAGTGGCACTGGAGGCACAGCTCGGGCGACTTCTTCGGGTTCAGGATGTTGAGTTTACCGCCGCCGACCTCGGAATGAACGCTGCCGGGGCCGTGGCAGGATTCGCAACCCATCTCGAGGGCATGGTCGCCGAGGGCCTGGAGGTTGGCATGAGTGGCACTGGGGAAGTCGCGGGTGATGTTGTCGTGGCAGTCCTCGCACGTTTTGGATCCCACGTAGGTGGCGCCGGGGATCTGGGGCGGGACCAACACCGTGCGGGTGACCGTGGCGCAGGACAGCACGCCGGCCGCCACCAGCGCTGCGCCCAGCCAGAGCCAGGGCCGGCGCTGCGCGGCACGAGGGGTTGCGTCGCTCAGAGGAGTTTGCATAGATGACGTTCGGGTTGGACTGGCTTCAACCGGCGCCGGCGGTGCCCCTCGAGGGGCGCTGCGTCCGGCGCCAACCCTGGCTGGCGGCGTGCCGTTGCACCCAGGCACGATTGGCTGGTGGGTGGTGAACCATGCTAACCGGTGTCAGCTTCAGAAAACGCACCCGGCACCGACCACACGGCATTTGCTCAATGCTCACCATCTATTGACTTGATGACAGCAATCCTCTCGCCAGGCAATCCCGATTCGCGGCGCCGGCGATCGTGGCGATTGAGGCTTCCCAGACCGCGGTCGAGCGGGTTTACTTCGCGCAAATGAATTCCGGTTCTATGCATGCCACCTCTGATTCGATTTCGCGTCGTTCGTTCGTCGGTTACAGTCTGGCGTTGGGGGCCGCCGCGGCTCTGCCGGCGGGTCGCGCGGGCGAGAGCGCCGTTCGCGCCACCGGCAGTGCCCTTGTCCTGCCGCCGGCCGGCAAGCGGATTTTGCTCTCCTGCAAGCTGGGGATGATCGCCTCGGAATCGGGCGGGAAGCGGTTGAGTCTGGCCGAGCGCTTGCGCCTGGCTGCTGCTGCAGGGTTTGACGGCGTGGATTTCGATGAAGCGGGCGGGTACACGCCGGAGCAGGCGCGCGAGGCGGTGCAGGCTTCGGGTGTGTTTGTGCATAACGCGATCAATCACGCCCACTGGGAGGTGCGCCTGACGGATTCGCAACCCGAGACGCGCGCTCGTGCGCGGGCGAATCTGGCGCATTGCGTGCGCGTGTCGCACGCGGCGGGTGGCAGCGGGGTGCTGATTGTGGTGGGCAAGGCCGACGACGGCCCCGGTGACGTCCTCGAGGAGCGGTGTCGGGCCGAGATCCGGCAGGTACTGCCGCTGGCTGGGGCCCTGGGCCAGCAGATCCTGATCGAGAACGTCTGGAATCGCATGATGTACGACCACGATCGGGGGCCGGAGCAAGGGCCGGAGCGGTTCGTGAAGTTCGTCGACAGCTTCGACAGCCCGTGGGTGGGGATGTACTACGACGTCGGGAACCACTGGAAGTACGGCCAACCGGCGGCGTGGATTCGCGCCTTCGGCCGGCGTTGCGTGAAGCTGGATGTCAAAGGCTTCAGCCGCGCCCGCAACAAATTCGTGGACATCACGAGCGCCGAGGACGATCTGCCATGGGGACAGGTGCGCGCGGCCTTGGCGGAGATTGGGTTTGTCGGTTGGGCCACCGCGGAGGTGGACGGAGGCGATCTCGCGCGCTTGACCACCGTGCGACAGCAGATGCAGCGAGCTCTGGAAGGCTAGTTGGGGAGATTTAGGATTTAGGATTCTGGCTATGCAGTTGACTCTTGTGATTTTTGGTAGCATTGTTGCCGTGTGCAAGAGTATCCGCAAACAATTATGGTTCTTCGACGATTTCAGTGGAATTGGCATGGGAGGTCGGGTGAACTAACCGGCCAATATGGCGACACCGGAAGAAACATTTCATCAATTGCTGGGACTGGGCGAGAGCTGGCGAGTGATCCGCACGGACTTTGAGACGGAAAAGAACACGTTTGTGATCTGCGTGGAAGAAACACCCAAGCTCTGGGATGAGGAAAGCACCCAATGCGGGCAACGCGTTACGTGCTACGACCATGTGGAGCCGATGAGCTGGAGGCATCTCAACGTGTTCAACAAGGAGTGTGGGCCGTACCATGGCTCGCCGAAGCTTGTGCAGCCAATTCCAGGCTGTGTGATAGCTGCCTAATCCGAGCACTCTCTGTAAGCCCAGGGCGTTCCCTCCCGACTTTTGATTGGTGACATACCACACATAGCCTCAAACCAAAGTCGTAGCGGCTCATTCGCTGCCCCCATCCGCAGCGCCAGGAACTGGAAGGGGCGGCGAGGCTGGCGAACATCGAAGCGTTGGCGCGTTTCAACGCGGCGCAGATCCAGGCGGAGGGACCAAGCCAGTTCTACTTCGACCC
>VHCO01000209.1 GCA_016871715.1 Verrucomicrobiota bacterium | reverse complement strand
CCTGCTTCAACTTCATTGATTTCCTTTTTCCAGCCTCGCTACCGCCACGGAAATCAAAAGGGTGCGAACCTAACGCACCCTTACCGAGGCACCGCCAGGCGCCCGTAGAAGAACACCCCAAGCCGCACCCAGGTGGGTGCGTGCTCGGACGGTCTTCTAGTTTGGAAAACTGGCGGTTTTCGGTGAGACCGTAGCCGTCGCTACGCTAAAGTGTTTTTGTTTGCTACATTAGTTTATTGCTGCCGAGAGGGTTGTATCAAAAACGGCCTTTCATGGTCAAGGAAAATCAGGCTGTCGGTGGGAACACCGTCGGGCCACTTGGAACCGAATCCAAGTAGGTGGGAAATTGGCCGATTCTCACACCCTTCCGCCGGTGAAGGCGGTTGGGGCTTGAGTGTGGGTCAAGTGAAGAACTCCTCCCCCTTCTTGCTTACCTTCGGCTTCGTGGACTTCGTTTCAAAAGTCAGTTTCCCAGCTTCACTCTGCCGGAACTCCGGTGGCAAGTGGGTGTAAACCTCCATCACCATCTTGAAATCCTTGTGACCTACCCAGTCAATCGTCATCTTGGGCGTGATTCCGGCCTTGGCGCAGGACGAGATGAAGTAGTGCCGGAAGAAGTGGCTGGTGACCTCCGGCAGCCCAGCCTTCTCGGCCACTTTCGCCAAGTCATGGCCGTATTCCTGAACCCGGCTCCCTTTCTGCTTGGTGGACGGAAAGAGCCATTCCTGCTGTTGATCCCGGCGGGAATTCATCTCCTTCAAGTGGGCTTCAAGTTTCGGATTGAAGTCCACCGAACGAGCCTTTGACTTGAACTTCACGGTCTCTCGCCGAAAGTTGAGTTTCTTTCCGGTGAAGTCCACGTCGCCCCACTTCAAACTGAGAACCTCGCTCATCCGACCGCCGCTGTAGGCCATCGCCAGAATCCAATCGGCCACTGGTTGACCGGATCGTGGCAGGGTTTCCTTGGCAGTCTTGGCCAGCAAAAAGATTTGCTCCTCGGTCAGGAGGAACTTCTGCTTGGCCACATGCTTCAGTTTCTTGACGTTGGCTGCTGGATTGTCCTCCACGATTCCCTCAAGAATGGCTTGCTTGAAAAGATTCCGAACGGCCATGACGTGAAGGTTAGCGGTGTGGTTGACGATGGCCCCTTTCAGGATTTCGGCTCGGTAGTCAAAGAGGTCCCGGGCGCTGATCTCGCCAAGCCGTTTGTCACCGATAAACTTGGAGAATTGGCCAAGGAAGCACTTCTCATTCTGGTAGGTCTTGATGTCTCGCTCACGTTGCCGGATTTCCAAGAAACGGGGGAGGAAGTCCTTGAAGAGTGGGCCGTGATCCTGGACTTTGAGCTCACCATCGGCCCGTTTGCCGAGCAACTTGGCCAACTTTTCCTCGGCCACCTTGAGTTGCTTGGTGTCCAGGCAAACCCTCCGAGTCATGTTCTTCCCCTTCTTGGGATGGAACATTGCCAATTGGGCGTAGTAGGTGCCACTTGCTCGGATCCACAACTTGGGGATGGGGTGCCCGTTCTTCCGAGTGGCCTTGGTCCATTTCTTCGGTTTCATAAAAAGTCTCTGCTATGGCATTTGCTAGTACCAAACAGGAACCTGGGTCGGTCAAGGGCAAAAAAGAAACCGTTAAGGGATTGGTATTGAGGGGATTGAGTGGCGCACCCATCAGGAGTTGAACCTGAAACCTTCTGATCCGTAGTCAGATGCTCTATCCAATTGAGCTATGGGTGCACCCGAATCAGCGCGTCAATCTAGGAGCGGTGGTGCGGGATGCGCAAGCGATTATTTTTGGCCGCCGCGCGTCAGGCGTTGGGCCAGGACGGGCCACGGACCGGTGTCGCCGCTTGCGGCCGTGTCGGTCAGCCACCATGTGCGCCAGCCTTGAGCGCGGGCAGGTTCGATGTCGTTGTCGAGTCGGTCGCCGACCATGAGCGTGTCTGCAGGCGCGATACCGCGGGCGGCCAAGCGAGCGGTGAGCAGGCGAAAGACATGGGGATCGGGCTTGCTAAACCCGTGCTCGAAGGACCAAAAGCAAAGGGCGGGCTCGAAGAGCTTCTGGGGCAGGCCGGCTGCCGCAAAGGCCTCTGCCAACTCGCGCAGGGTATACGGTTGGGCGTTCGACGCCAGGCCCAGCCAGAGGCGGCGCGACTCGAGTTGCCGCAGGACCTGCACGGCCTCCGGAGCCAGGCTTAGCGTGTGGGTGAGCTGGGCGTGGGCGTACAGGAAATCCGCGCGCCGTTCGGGCGCGAGGGAGCCCAGCTCGGGCAGAACCTCGAGCACCATAGCAGGCCAATAGACCTCCGGAGACGCGATGCCATGAGCACGGGCTCGGGCGTGTTCGCGCGCGATCGCACGTTCGCAAGCGGCGGTGAATTCGCCCAAGCCGAGTCGCTCGGGGGCAGCGAGTCGGTCCTTCCAGAGCGTTTCCCAGCGCGCCGCGGCGTCCGCCGGGGATGGCCCGACCTCGAGCAGCGTGTTGTACACGTCGAAAATGATGGCGCGACAAGTCACGGGAGCGTTCCCCAAAGGAGGGGATAGAGATTGGCCGGCGCGAGTCGGGCGCGGATGAAACCCAACTGAATCTCGAGGCTGTTCCACGCTGTGGCGAGAGGGCTCGATCGCATCTCCAGCAACCGCGCGAATCGTCCCGCATACGCCCGCCCGCTTAACCCTCGAGCGGCCAGCTCGGGCCAAGGCGCGACGGGCATCCGGGCCGCGCGGGCCCGTTCGCGCCAAGCCGAGAGCCAAGGATTCAAGCCGACGCAGAGCTGCCAAGAGCGGTCCGGCGGATGGGCCAACACCTCGAGTTGCGCGGCCAGCGTGAGGCGACTGAACGGCACCGGACGAGCCCTGCCGGAGCCAGCCAGCAGGGCGGGGGCGCCGGCCCAGGCCCGGCAAGCTCGAGGGATCGCCGCGCGCCAGGCGCGATAACGTTGGGTCTGGCGGTCTCGTTCGGCTTGCCAGTCGAACAACTGCCACGGGACACGGAGCTCTCGGTAGGCGAGCGGGAAGCGGAAACCGAAGCGGGCCAGGTCGGGGCTGACGTTGGGCAGGGTACGAGCGATGAGGGGCCGGCGCGCGGCCACGGCCTCGACCAGGGGCAGGCCAAACCCTTCCTGCAACGAGGTGAGCAAGACGACTTCGCAGGCAGCCAACAGCTCAGAGATCGAAGGCGCACCGGCCTCTTGATCGTCGAGCGCGCCCAGCTTGAGCCGCCAACCGCGCGCGCGGGCGGCATCAAGGAGGGCGCGGGCATAGGGTTGTTCGTCGGCCGAACTGACGCCGCCAGTGGTCACCAGCCAAGCTTCGGGTCGCAACCAGCGGGTCAGGAGCCAGGCTTCCGCGATGTTCTTGCGGCGGAGCAAGCGGCAGGGCATGAGCCAGACTGGGGCGTCATCGCCGAGTTGGCGGCGCAGCCAGCGCCGGGCGCGGTCGACCTGTCGGTCCGCTGGAGGGCGGAGCCGCTCGACCAGGTTCGGAACCCAACCCGACCGCTGCGGGGCATGCCGGCGCAGAAAGGCGGCGTCGGGCCGATTGATGGCGACCTGGCGCACGCTGGGCAGAGGCGGAAACAACGTGCGCGCCACCCGCGCGAGCGTGCCGAAGCCGGCCCGGCGCAGCACGCTCCAGCGTTGCCAGCGGTTATCGAACCACCAGTCGTGGTGGTGAAAGACCAAAGGCAGCCCTGCGCGGACGCAGCAGCGGGTGAGTTCGTGGACCACGAGCAGGTTGCGAGCGAGGCCGGGGTTGTGCAGCCAGACGATACCCGCGGCGAACGGCGGACCGGAGAACAATCGCTCGAGATGCGCGCGGATGCGGGCGGCGATGCGGCGCGAAGACGCGGTCTGTTCCGAGAGGTAACCCAACGCCGGTTCGCAGGCGATCGTCACGGGCGTGTCGCCCAGCGCGGCGCGCAAGCCCGCCAGCCATTCCCGGCCGGGCGCGGATCCACCCACCAGCACGACCTCCGTCACGCGCGGGCGAAGCGCGCGGATCAGGTGCGGCGTGGCCAACTCGATGACTCGGCGCACCCCACCGGGCCGGTAATGACTGTGCACAATGACCAGTCGCAATCGGGGTGTAGTGTGGCAGGGCGGAAGGGTGCGCGCGATGCTTTTTCCGCGCGGCGACCGGATCGGCTTGCTGGCGCAGGTTGCCTGCGGGCATAGTGTGCGCAGCCATGTCGGATTTCTTTCAAACGGGCGCGATCGCCACGCTGCATCGGTTGGGCCAGCCGAATGTCAAGCGGCTCGAGCAGGAATTGACCGAGTTCGCGCGCGAGACGCCGATCGCATTGGTGTTACCGTGTCATGCGCGGGACCTCAACACGCGCGCGTTGCGGTCGATCGCGCGCGAGCTCAAGAACGTGCCGTACCTGCGGCAGATCGTGGTGGGAGTGGACGGGGCCAACCGGGTCGCGTGGAACAAGGCCCGGCGGTTCTTCGCGCAGTTACCCCAGCGACCCGTGCTGTTGTGGAACGACGGACCACGGCTGCAGGAGTTGTTCCGCAAGCTCGATGACGCGGAATTGAGCGCGGGCCCACCGGGCAAGGGACGCAATGTCTGGATGTGTTTCGGTTACGTGCTGGCCAGCGAACAGGCGGGGTTGGTGGCCGTGCACGATTGCGACATTCTGACTTACACGCGCGAGCTGCTGGCCCGGTTATGCTACCCGGTGGCGCACCCGAGTCTGGGCTTCGATTTCTGCAAGGGTTACTATGCGCGGGTGACGGACCGGCTCAACGGGCGCGTGATGCGACTGCTAGTGACGCCCTTGCTGCGCGCCCTCAAGAGCATCCTCGGCCTGCACCCGCACCTGGTGTACATGGACACCTTCCGCTACCCGCTGGCCGGGGAGATGTGCTTGGACGTGGACCTGGTGCGGCGGTTGCGCATCCCGCACGATTGGGCGCTCGAGGTGGGCGTTTTGGCCGAGGTCTTCCGCAACTGCGCGCCGCGGGCCATCTGCCAGTCGGAGTTGTGCGAGAACTACGACCACAAACACCAGGATCTTTCGCCGCGCGACGAAACGCGGGGCTTGAACAAGATGGCGGTGGACATTGCCAAGTCGTTCTATCGCCGGATGGCGGCTGAAGGCATCAAATTGGATGCGGGCTTGTTCGATACGTTGTTGAGCGCGTACATGCGGCAGGCGGAGGATACGCTGCGGTTCTACGCCGCCGACGCGGCCCTCAACGGCCTGAAGTATCCCCGGCACGAAGAGGAGGGCGCCGTGGCGATGTTCGTGCGCAGCATCCGGACCTCCGCCAAGGCCTTCCAGGAAGACCCGCTCTGGTCGCCGCTCATCCCGAACTGGAACCGCGTCGAGTCCGCGCAGCCTAACTTCCTCGAACAACTGCGCGAGGCGGTGCGGTTAGACAACGCCTGAGCGGCGCGGCACGCTTAGACCCCTTCGCCGAAGAGGTTGGCCAGGCGCGCGGCCAGCTTGCGTCGGGCGACGGCGTAGGAGAAGTACTTCAACCCGAGTTGGTAGTTGGTCTCGGCCCAGCACTGCCGGAGGGGTTGGTCTTGGAGGATGGTCTTGGTTTGCTCGACGACCTCTTGGGTGACCAGTTGAGACATCTCGATGGTCTTGAAGCCGAGCGGGTCGATGTCCCGGGCGTAGACAGCGTAAGTGTTGACCACGACGGGTTTGCCGAAGTAGATCGCCTCGAGGAAGGCGTTGCCGAAACCTTCGTAGTGGCTGGGGTAAGTGACCAGGTCGGCGTGTGGGTAGACGTCGGCCAGAGTGTAGACTTTCTGGCCGTGGGCGTTCACGCCGCGCGTCTCGCCTACCCGGTCCGCGATGAAGCGGACGTCCACACGCGCATCTTCAATGCGGTCGCGCAGCATGCGCATATACGCGTTGCCCTCGTCGCCGGCGGGATGCGAGATGACCAGTTTGGCGCGGGGATCGTGGAGGCGCCGGACCAAGTCGATGGCGTGCTCGATGCCTTTGCGGGCAATGACTCGCGTGGGTTGCAGGATGAGCCAATCGTCTGCCTGCAAACCGATCTCCTGGCGGAGGTCGCGGTTGTAGTCGTCTAGCCCGGGCGGCGGCACCTCGAACTCGAGGACGTTGGGGATGATCTGCGAAGGGATGCCGAGGCGGCGGGCCAGTTCCTTTTGCGCCATCGAGTTGATGACCACGTGTTCCATGCCGAAGAGCAGGGGGGGAAACGCGGCTTGGAGATAATCGTTGACGCCATTGAGCGCGAACCGCTCGCGTTCCCACGCGAAGTCGTGATGATGCGCGATGACGGGGAGCGTGGTCTCGGCGATGACCTCGGTCATGGCCAAACCTAAGGGCACATGCATGGGGATGGCCAAGATGTTCTCGGGAATGAGCACCTCGATCCTAAACTTCTCGATAAACCGGTACAGCTCGTCTTTGAGCCGGTCACGCATCCCGTGGATGGACTGCGTGATCGCGCGCGAACGCAGCGCCACGCCGAATAACTGGCTCTGGACCGCCGCCACCTCCGGGTGGTTGAAGTAGGCCAAGGGAGCCAAGTGACTGCTCTCCGGAGGGGTGTCCAGCGAACCCGCCATCCAATAGCACGCATGGTCCATGCTCGAGAGAATCTGCGCCCACTTCCGGGCTTCGAGCGTGACCCCGTCGGTCCCTTGGAACCGGGTCGAAATGAAGCCGATGCGCTTCGGCGAGCCTGTCGTCAGAATGCACGTACTCATGCGGCGAAGATGAAGCCAATCCCGGATCAGGGCAACCCGCTTTGCGACCGGTTCGCCGCCGGGCCTCGGCACCCACCCGCACCCATGCCGTTCCGCTCAATCCAGCGCGGGGCCAAGACGCTCGCCACCCTTCCGGCTCTGCGGCCTGGCCTCGACATTCGCTTGGGCCTCGGGCATCCTCTGCTCCCGTGATGAAACACCTTGCGCTGGGGCAATCGAACTTGACCGCTTCCCGCGTGGGCCTGGGGGCTTGGGTCATGGGAGGCGGCAGCGTCTGGGGCCCGAACCCGGACGATCGCGAGTCCATTCGAGCCATTCACGCCGCGTTGGATGCGGGCGTGAACCTGATCGACACCGCGCCGGTCTACGGCTTTGGACGAAGCGAAGAGGTCGTCGGCAAGGCCATCAAGGGCCGGCGGCGCCAGGTCGTCCTCGCCACCAAGTGCGGCTTGTGGTGGGACGACGAGCGCGGCTCCTTTTTCAAGGAATTTGACGGACGCCCCCTGCGGCGTTGTCTGCGGCCGGAGACGATCCGCCTCGAGGTGGACCGTAGCTTGGCGCGGTTAGGCACTGACCACATTGACCTGTACCAGACGCACGTGCCCGCGGCGGCGCCCGATCTGACCCCAATCGCCGACACCATGGCCTGCCTACTCGAGCTCAAGACCCAAGGCAAAATCCGCGCCATCGGGGTCTCGAATGTGTCGCTGGCTGAGCTGCAGGAGAACTGCGCCTGCGGCCAGGTGGCCAGCAACCAGTTCCGCTACTCGATCCTGTTCCGCGAACCGGAGGAGGACATCCTCCCGTACTGCGCCCAGCGCCGCATCGCCACGCTCACCTACATGTCGCTCGAACAAGGGCTCCTGACCGGCAAGGTCGGCCTCGACCGCGCGTTCGCCTCGGGTGAGTTTCGCAATGATACCGCCTGGAACCCGTGGTTCATCCCCGCCAACCGCAAACGCATTCTGGATCTGTTGGGCGGGTGGAAAGACCTGACCGATAAATACGCCTGCACCTTGGCCCAACTCGTGCTCGCGTGGACCGCCGCTCAACCGGGCGTCACCCATGTTCTGGCCGGTTGCCGCACCCCAGCCCAGGTCCAGGAGAACCTCCAAGCCGCCGCCCTAACGATCGAGGCGCCCGACCTCGAACGGATGCGGCTCGAGGTTATGGCCCTGGGTCCGCCCTTACCCGAATGAGCGCCCGGATTCTTTTCCTGTTGCTGCCAGCCCTGGCTGTCGGCCTCGCGCCCTGGGTGGCGGCCGACGCCGCATTCCGCAGCGCCATCGAGGCGGATTGGACCGCGCAAGAGACGCGCCTGGGCCGGCGACCGGACCAACCCGCCGCCGCGCGGGCGGCCCTCGAGCGAGCCGAACGCTTGCTGGCGAACCTCGAGACGCAGTTCGCAGGCGTGGACTGGGGGGCGGACGCCCAGAAGATCCGCGGGCTGCAGCGGACGCCCGCCGCGATCGAGGCCTCAGGCGCGGACGACTGCCTCGCCTTCTACCGGGAGGTGCGCTGGGCCACCCGCGCCTTGGCGCTGCGCAACCCGCTCTGGGCCGGGCGCCCGTTGGTCTTTCTCAAGCGGCAGCGGTTTGTTTGCCAGATGCTCCACGAGTACCTCGGCTATTTCTACGACTACGGCGACGTGGCTGGCGGGGGCGTGTATGTGCTCGAGCGACCCGGCCAGTCGTTCGCCACTCGAGACCTGATCCAGGGGCGGTTGCCGCGGGGCAATTACACCACCTTGGCCCTGGACTACCACGCCCAGACCGCCTACTTCGCCTTCGCCGAGCGCGCCCCGCAAAAGCCGGAGTTCTACTCGAGCGACCGGCGCGGGTTCCACCTCTACGCGGTCCGCTTGGACGGTGCGGAGCTGCGGCAGTTGACGGACGGGGTCGAGGACGACTTCGATCCTTGCCCATTGCCCGGTGGTGGCTTGGCCTTCATGTCCACCCGCCGAGGTGGGTTCGGCCGCTGCCATAACCCCTGGGAACCGCTTCCCACCTACACGTTGCATCGAATGGATACCGAAGACGGCCCCATCGAGACGCTCTCCTGGCACGAAACCAACGAATGGCACCCGTGGGTGTTAAACGACGGGCGCATCGTCTACACGCGCTGGGACTATGTGGACCGCTCGGCAGCCAACTTCCACGGACTCTGGATCAGCAACCCGGACGGGTCGAACCCGGTCAGTCTGTTTGGCAACTACACCACCCGGATCAATGCCTGCTACCAACCGCGTGCGATTCCCAATTCCCACCGTGTTATGTTCGTGGCCGGCGCGCATCACGCCGATGTGGGTGGGGCGCTGGTCATCGTCGATCCGCGGCGCGTGGCCTACGATGCCGCCACCGCCGAGGATTCGTTCGACGCCGTCGAGGTCCTGACCCCCGAGGTGTGTTTTCCCGAGGCGCCAGGGTGGCCAGACAGTTACTTCCACAGCCCCTGGCCCTTGTCCGAGGACTATTTCCTGGTCGCCTTCAGCTTCGAGCCGTTGCCCGGCATGAGCACCGGTGAGACGCGCGACACCCGTACCGGCCTCTATTACTTCGATCGCTGGGGCAACCTCGAACTGCTCTACCGCGATTCGCACGCGTCGGCGATGTATCCCACGCCGCTGGCGCCACGCCCGCCGCCTCCTCGCCTCCCCAGCACGCTCAATCATGACCTCGGGGACGAGGGGGAGTTCTTGGTCCAGGACGTGCGCAAGAGCCTGCTCCGGTTGCCCGACGAACGCCCACTGCGGGAGTTGCGCGTGTACCAAGTCCTGCCCAAGACGCCCCCCCACGTCGCCAACCAACCGCGCATCGGCTATGCCAACGCCGAAAGCGCGCGCATGCTCCTGGGGAGCGTGCCGATCGAGGCGGACGGCTCGGCCTATTTTCGAGCCCCGGCGCGCAAGCCTCTTTATTTTCAGGTCGTCGACGACGCGGGCCGGGCCGTGCAGAGCATGCGCAGTATCGTTTATTTGCAGCCCGGCGAGAGCCGCGGTTGCGTCGGCTGCCACGAACCCCCGGGCACCACCGTCGCACCCCGCGTTACCCTCGCCTCCCGGCGTCCACCCTCGAGTCTCGATCCGGGCCCAGAGGGCAGTCTACCGTTGAGCTTCCCGCGCCTGGTCCAGCCGGTGTTGGATCGTCATTGTATCGAGTGCCATGACGGCAGCCCGGGACCTGGCCGGAGCGCCTTGCGGCTCACGGGCGAGTCGACGGGCACGTTCAGCCGCGCCTACGACAACCTCAAGCCTTACGTTCGCTGGCACGAGTGGGGCGGCGCCTCGATCAGCCAGATCGCCACCCGACCGGGCCACTGCGGCGCCGATGCCAGCCCGCTCACCCAGATCCTCACCGATCCCACGCACGCCCCGCTCGACCTGCCGCAGAGCGACCGTCGCCGGATCTACCTCTGGCTCGACGCCAACGCGCCCTTCTACGGAACCTACGACTCACAGGCGCAATGGGCGCAACGGAACGGAGCCGCCGTGGCGCCGCCGGCGCTCCAGTAGCGCCGCCTACGCTCGAGTCCCTGAAAGGACCGGGACGCTTTTGATTGCCAGCCAAGCCCCCTTCCTGGTACCCACTTCCCACCATGTTCAATCTCAATCTCATCCCGGACGTACTGGCGCGGTTCTCTCACCCTGCTGGCCGCCGGCAGTCGGTTTGCTCCCTGGCTCGGTTGCTCCTTGCGGTTCTAGTGCTGGCCGGCGTTTCGAGCCTGCGCTCGCAGGCGGCGGAAGCGGAAGAGGCCCCTGGCAAGAGCGCCTGGGAAACCAACCCCGAAGGCTGGACCGACCTGATGCCAGGGACAGACCTTAAAGGCTGGGCGCGCGTGCCGATTCCCCCCACCGCCAAACTGGGGCGGGCACAGTGGCATGTGGACACCGAACGCAAGGTGTTGATTTGCGACGGCGATGGCGGTCACGACATGCTGTTGTGGGAGCAAGTGCTAGGGGACGCGATCTTTCACTTCGAGTTCCGCTACACACGCGTCGAGGGCATGAAGGGCTACAACAGCGGAGCTTACATTCGCAATTCGCCCAATGGGTCGATCTGGCACCAGGCTCAGTTTGGCGATGCCGATGGCGGTTTCCTCTTCGGCGTGACGCCGGTGCCCAACGCCAAGCCCAGGTTCTTCATCCTCAAGAACGAGGTCAAAGAGGGCCGGATCAAGCCGGCCGGCGAATGGAACACGCTCGAACTGACCGCGCGCGGCCCGACGTTGACCCTCTGGGTCAATGGCGCGGTCACGTGCCGATTCGACGCCTGCGGTGCCGATCAAGGGCAGATTGGCGTCGAAGCCGAGGGCTACCGCATCGAGTTTCGCAACCTCAAGCTCAAGGAGTTACGCTAGTTTTCGCAGACTGCTGGGGAGCGGTGGCCGTGGCGCTATCTGTGTCAACTATAACTTACCTGGCAGACAAGACTGAGAATGCGAGTTCCCGCAGACCGCTCGGAAGCGGCGGCCGTGGCCTTGGGCGTTAAGTCTGTCAACTATAAGTTACCTGGCAGACAAACTTAGGGGCGGATGAAGTCCACAAGTCCCGGAGCCGCGGGCGGCGGGATGTTGCCGCTTTGTGACCGGACCTCTCGGTGCCGCGGCACAACCGGCTGCCCCGAATCCTTAGCGAGGCGGAGAGCGAGGCGGAGCGCGGACGGTCACGACCGCCAAGCGGATCAGACGATCCGCGCCCCACAGGGAGCCTGCCGGGTTTCACACGCGATGGCAGCCCTCAAGCACCTCGCTAAGGATTCGGGCCGGCTGACCATGATGCTGGACGTGGAGGGACAACGGTATATGGATATGCCCATGGCCTGCTGGTCAGCGAAGACGGGCCGGGGGCCATTTCTCACGTGTCTGGAGCTGAGAACTTGGGGCGAGGCGAAGGGCTGAGCTGAGTCAACGGGCACAACTTGGGGCGATTGTGGGCGTTCCTCGAAGTAGCCGGCTATGGCGTGAGCCACTACTGTTTGACAAACGAAGACGATCACGCTGCGCACGCTGGTCCGAGCGCCGCCCACACACAGTCAAACGCGTGACGCGGTCTTGTGATCCGTGGTCCGGAGCCAAGGGCAGGGCAGGGGATGGCTGTACGAAAAGCCTTGCGCCTGGCCAAGGCTCTCCGCTATTGAACCAGCCCATGAACATCCTCTTCCTCTCACGGCAAATCCAGAAGCTGGTCGCCGCGGCCGCGGTGTGCGGCGGCGTCATCGCTTCCGCTCTGGCGGGCGAACCGGTGCAGTTATTCAACGGCACAAACCTTCAGAATTGGCATGCGTACCTGGCCAAGCATGGGGTGGTTAAGCGGGAGGTCTGGAGTGTTCAAGATGGGTTGCTGGTGTGCAAAGGCGAGCCTCTGGGGTACCTGTACACCGACCAACAGTTCGAGAGCTTCAAACTGGTGGTCGAGTGGCGGTGGGCGCCGGGCAAGAAACCCGGGAATAACGGCGTGCTTATGCGCATCACCGGCGAGCCCAGGCCGTTGCCCAAGTGTATCGAGGCCCAACTCCAAAGCGGCAGCGCCGGCGATCTGTACGGGTTCCACGGACTGAAGATCGATGGCGATGCCGCCCGCAAGATCGACTCCCAAGGCAGCGCGTTCACCGGCCGGATCCAGGGGGTCAGAAAGATCAGTGGCAACGAGAAGCCGGTCGGCGAGTGGAACCGCTACGAGATCGTCCTGGACGGGCCGAAGCTGACGGTTTGGATCAACGGCGAGAAAGTCAACGAGGCCCACGACTGTGACGTGCTCGCGGGGCCCGTGGGGATTCAGTCCGAAGGCGGCGAGATCCACTTTCGCAAGCTGGAGTTAACACCGTTGCGTTAGCTCTGCGCCCGCTGCGGCCAGAGATAAGACACCACCAAGTCTGCTCGTTCCCACTGCTCAGGTTTGGGGAAGTACATGGCGGTAGCAACCGTCACGCGGGGCACCTGAGGCAGCAGGACGTTCACGTAGGGGTCCATGACCCAAGCGTATTCGTGGGTCTCTTTCTGGTCGAGTTTGTCGATGCCCCAGGTTTAGCGGAAGGCCATCAGGGTGTGGTCGGTGCGCACGTAGAGAGTCTGCCGGTCCAGCGCGGGTGTGGCGCTGACGGGGGCTTGGAGATCGGCCTGGTGCACCATGGTGAACTGGTCGCCACAGCGCACGACGGTGATTTGGCCACTGGCGGAAAGGAGGTACAGATGGCCGTTGGCGATCACCGGCGAGGCCTGGTATTGCCCGGTTGCCCCCAGGCGTTCTCGGTAGATGACCTCGCCGGTGGCGGCGCGCACACAGCTCAGAATCCCGCCGTCGCGGACCAGGTAGAGGCGGCCGGCATGAAAGATGGGAGAGGGGATTTCGGGAATGCCGGTGCGCTGGTTCCAGCGGACGTGGGACTCGGTGATGTCGCCGCGTCCACCCGGCTCGATGGCCATCAAGTTGGGGCGGCCCTGGCCCACCGTCATATCGGCCGTGAACTCTTCCCGGGTCCAGAATCCGTCCCGGTTCTTGTCCCGCCAGGCGAACAGTTCCAGTTGGCGCGCTTGACGCCGATCCGGCTCCGCAGGCAGCGGCATGCCGAAGCCTGGATGCCCGAGCGGCAGTTCGGGGCGGAACGGCAAGGTGAAGTGCTGGGTGATTTCGTCGCGGCCGATTCTGCCATCGCCGTCGCGGTCGAATTGCAGCATGGCGGTCCAGAACGGTTCTGGATCCAGTTGGGCGTCGCCCCGGCCGCCCTGCATCGAGACTGACACGTAGAGGTGGCCGTCACCGGCGACGGGGACCGCGATGGGTTCGCGCGCGAAGCCGTTGACGTACCAGCGTTCCTGGCCTGTGGCGGGATCGTAGCCGTAGAGCCGCCCGTTGCCGAGCACGACCAGGTCCGCGCCCTGGTCGTGTGGCCAGATCATGGGTGTGGACCAAGCGCTGCGCTGATAGGGACGGGGCGTTTCCCAGACGGTAGCGCCTGTGGCGCAATCGAGCGCGACGACTCGCGATCGGCTCAGTCGGCTCTCGGCCAGGTTCGCCTCGTCGTCAAGCACCAGGATGAGGCGGTTCTGGTGGATGACAGGCGAGGTCGCGGTGCCGTACAAGCTGGCGGGAGTGGGGAGGGGTCGCTGCCAGCGTTCGCGCCCTTGGTGGTCGTAGCAGAGCAGGCCGAAGGAGCCGAAGTAGACGTAGAGCGAATCGGCATCCACGCAGGGGGTCGAAGCCGCCACGCTGTTGGCGGTGTGGACGCGCTCGAGTTCGACGGCTGGGGCGGACTGCTGCCACAGCAATCCTCCGGAGGCGGCGTCGATGGCCAGTGTGACCAGGCGGGTACCCTCGAGCCCGGTCAGGAAGACCCGGCCTCCCCAGAGAATGGGTGACGACTTACCCGTCGGGACCGCGGTTTGCCAGGTGGCTCGTTCCAGGACGATGGTGAGTGGCGGTCTGGCGGTCGGGACGATCCCGGACCCGTTGGGGCCGCGGAACTGGCTCCAACCCTCGCGGTCCGCCTGGACGATCATGCTGCAAGCCAACAGCGCCAGGCTCATGAGGAGCCTCCATCCGGTTTGGCGCGCGCATAGGGGCCGTGAACCGGTAGGGCGCGACCGCTGGGCGCGCCGAACGAGGCGGGTCACCGGGCTCGAGCGG
>VHCO01000208.1 GCA_016871715.1 Verrucomicrobiota bacterium | reverse complement strand
GGAAGCACTAAGAATGGCCATCATCCGTTGGCATCCCAGCGCTTTCTCCTCCACATCGTTCTCGTAATGGTCGTTCACCTCGAAATACACCCCAAATCCTGGCTTCGTTTTCAATGATGGTCCGACCGACACCGTGATTCGGCCCCGGTACTGATCAGCCCTTTGGCCCAGCATTTGAACCCGCCTCATGCCGGGCTTCTCCAGCAGTCCGGCCCAAGGGACCTTGGGCGCGAGACGATGGCCAAGTCTGTGCCACTCGTCTTCGTTTGCACTTCGATAGTGCGCCTGCCGATTGATGCCCATCTGCTCGACGGGCGTGTGCCGCAGCAGGCTGAAGGTCCCCAATACTAAGTCCCTAACCGAATCAAGGTGCTGGATCTGCGTCGTGCGGGCGGCAAAGCGGTCCAGCGTGATCTCTAGCCCCAGCCAGCCGATGGAAAACACGCTGACCTCCGGCGCCACTACCTGGAGGTCCGCTCGATCAGCTTCCTCCTGTTGAATCAGCTTCTCGCGCGCAAACCAGGCAGGATGGAAAATCGCCGGACCTGCATGCTTACAAGTGTAGTCTAACCGCCAAGTCAGCCCATGAACTGTGAACCGTCCGTCGCCGACCCAATGAAAGCCGTGCCGAAGATCAGCGAAACCGAATGGGAAATCATGCGCATGCTGTGGGCCGAGCATCCCCTCACGGCAGCGGAGATTATCGAACGCTTGGCGGCGCGCGACCCCACCTGGCATCCTAAGACAGTGCGGACGTTTCTCGCGCGTTTGGTGCGAAAGCGCGCCCTGGACTACGAAGCTCAAGGGCGGGCCTACGTGTACGAGCCGCGGGTCAACGAACGGGACTGTGTGGCCGCCGCGAGCGCATCGTTTCTGGATCGGGTCTTCGGCGGTTCGCTCCGGCCGATGCTGGCGCATTTTGTCGAGGAGCGCCGGCTCTCGCGGAGCGATTTGGCCGAGTTGCGGCGGCTCCTGGACGGTGCGGCCGAGGGGTCCCAAGAAAAAGCCTCGAGGCGATCATGCAAACGCTGAACCTCTCCGAGCTGTTGGCGACGTTAGGTCGCACGTCCTTCCAGGCAGGGGTGTTGGTGCTGCTGGTGCTTTTCGCCCAATGGCTGTTCCGCAAGCAACTCACACCGCGCTGGCGCTGCGCGCTCTGGTTTGTCGTGGTGGCCCGCTTGCTGCTGCCCGTCTCGCTCACCAGCGCGACGAGCGTGTTCAACCTGCTTCCGAGCGCTGCCTCACGGGTCGAGGTTCTCAGCACCATGCAGGAACTCGGGCGGGCTCAAGTCGAGCTGGAACCGCTGCCGGAGCTCCTCCAACCCGAGCCGCCCGCCACCATGGTCAGCCAAACGGATGGGCTTGGAGGAATCGTCCCCGAGGGGTACGAAGCGACCAACGTCACCTCGCCGAGCAGGCCAGTCGATGTGAACGTCCAACGGTCAGCCCCGGCCCGAACGGGCAGTGTCTTTCGGCACTTGGCCTGGCCGTGGTTTCTGTTCGCCCTTTGGTTTGGGGGCGCGGCGCTGCTGGCTACGCACGTCATCGCGACTTCGAGACGCCTCGCGCGGCGTTTTGTCCAAGCCCCTTTGTTGGAGGATCCCGCCGTCTTGGCTGTGCTCGAGGACTGCCGCCGGCGTCCTGGGGGTGCGGAGACGCTTGCCTGTGGTTGAGTGCGCAAGCGTGACCAGCCCAGCCTTATGCGGTTGCTGGCGACCGCGCCTGCTGCTGCCGCCCGGCTTCGGCCGGCAGTTCTCCGCCCGGGAACTCCAGTTCGTGTTTCTGCATGAACTCGCCCATGTGCGGCGGCGCGACCTCTGGCTCAACTGGCTGGTGGCCGGGCTCCAGGTTGTGCATTGGTTCAATCCGCTGCTTTGGTTCGGTTTCGCGCGGTGGCGGATGGATCGCGAGCTGGCGTGCGACGCGCTCGCCCTCGAAGCCGCCGGCGAAGGGCAGAAGGGGGAATACGGCCGGACGATCTTGCACCTGCTCGAGAGTCTTACGCACCGGACCGTCGTGCCGGGACTGGTGGGCATCCTCGAGGAGAAGCGGCAGTTGCAGCGGCGGCTGCGCCTGATCGCGAGCTTCCGGCCGGGCCAACGTTACGGCTGGCTTGCTGCGGCTCTGATCGCAGTGCTGGCGCTCGCTGGGCTGACCGACGCGCAAACCACGAAGTCCAAGGACGCGGCACCCCCTGTCAGCCCCGTCCCGGCGGCCGCCGCGACGGACACCCTGCCCGGCGCTCTGGAACTGCGTGTGGGTGCGGACCCGGGCCCGGAGACCGCGAGCACGAACGCCGAACTGCGCACGCTGACGGTGACGGTGCTTGACGCCGCGACGGGCATGCCTCTCAGCGGCGCCGAGGTGTTCGCCCCCGGTATGGGCCCGTGGCGCCAACCGCACCCGAGGCGGCTCACAGACGAGCAGGGAAGATACACCCTCTGGTTCCCTCCGGTTCCGGCGGAACACCGCCGGCAAGCGACGACCTTCAGTGTGTCGGCTACCTCAGCGAACCACGCGCAACGCACAATCACGTGGACGTGCTCCGCCGGGGACGTCCATGCGGGCATGCCGGCGGAAGTTACCCTCAAGCTGGAGGAGGGTATCTCGATCGGCGGGGTGGTTCAAGACGAGCGCGGGCAACCGCTGCCCGGCGTGCGCGTGCTCCTCTCGGGGTCGAATTATCGCGGGTTCACGATGAGCGGCATCGAACGGAAGGCGCAGGAATATGCGGAGGTCGCACGGATCGACCAGGAATCTCCGGCGGCCGTGACCGATGCCACCGGCCGCTGGAGCTTCCCGCGCTTCCCCTCCGACCTCGAGCAAGTCGAGGTCACCTTCGCCCGCCCGGAGGGCTCGCGGGAGACGTTCGCGACTTCTTCAAGCGACAATCCCTTCCGGCAACGTCCGCTCATTTCCCTCGCCGAGTTGGAATCCCAGACCGCCGTGACCCGCCTGCGCGACGGCGTGAGGGTGCGCGGCATCTGCGTGGACGAGGCCGGCCGACCGCTTGGCGGCGTCACGGTGAAAGAAGGCTACGGCTTCGCCAATCATCAGGTGCGCGTGGGGGAGTTCATCACCGGCGCCGATGGGCGCTTCGAGCGCCCCCACCGAGCACCGCGGCAGTGGATTTACACTGCCTCGCGCGCGGACCGGGCGACGGTCTCGGTGGTGGCGCAAGTCGAGCTCGGCATGGGCGAGGTGCGCCTGGTGTTGCCTCCGGCCAAGCCGGTTCGCCTGCGTGTAGTTGACGAAGCCGGCCAACCGGTCCCGGACGCGGAGTTCACCCTCGACAACTTACGGACCGAGGCACAAATCCTGGACTGGACGGCGAAAGCGGACACCGAGGGAAATGCGGTGTGGCCCAACGCCCCGACAGCCCGAGTGACACTTTACGTCAGCGCCAAATCGCTCGGGGCCACCCGTAAGATCAGGCTCACCCCTGGGGAGACGGAACGGCGCATAGTCCTCAGCAAGCGGGCTACGGAGAGAATCCGTGTCCGCGTAAAAGCCGTCGATGCAGCCACGCGGCAACCCGTGGAAGTCCGCAGCGTCAGCGCGAAATACCTTGACCCCATTTCGCCTCTTAAGCAGTTGAAGCAGCCGGATGCGAGCGAGTTCTCGGTCGAGATTCGTCAGGCGGATCTTCCCGTGGGTATGTCTCCAAGTTACAGGTTGAAGCTCGACGCGGACGGCCATGAGAGCTTGATGACCGAGGAGTTCGATTTCGCTGAAGGCGATCAGGAGTTGGAGCTCGCCCTGGCCGCTGTGGGCGGCGGGGGCGAAATCATCGTGTTGCAGCCGGACGGGACGCCTGCGGCCGGCGCAGAGCTCTGGGTCAGGGAGACCACGGATTCTGGCATCCTCGTCATCAACGCGCCGGGTCGTTATCATGGCGGGCGGCTCACGCAGGCCCAGGCTAGCGAGCCCGGTCGCATCAAGCTGCCCGGCACGCAGAAGGAGGCGGCGGTCGTCCTTACCCACGCGAGCGGGTTCCTCGAGACGACGATGGCTGCGCTGCGGCGCAACGGCAGCACGCGCCTCGAGGCGTACGGGACGGTCGAGGGCCAATTGCTGGTGGCGGGTACGCCCAAGAGCAACGCCTCGGTGGGGCTGACCACGCTGGTCTGGTCGCCGGCACGGGCTTTTCACTTGGCTTACATCCAATCGACCGGACCGGATGGGTGGTTCGTGTTCACCCAGGTGCCGCCGGGTGACTACAAGCTCTATCGCTGGCCGGCCCGCCCGGCGCGCGGCGGCATGGGACGCATGATCGTCGAAACCTATCAAATGCCCGTAACGGTTCGGGCAGGCCAGACCAACCGCCTAGACTACGCCAGCACCGGCCGCGCGGTCGTCGGCCAAGTCACTCCTGAGCCAGCGGATCTGGCGGTGGACTGGCAGAATGACGACCACGTGCTCGAGCTGAAGTTGCCGGCAGTGCCAGCGAGTCTCCGACCGAACTACGAAGACTACGCCACCGGCGCGGCTTTCCGTAAAGCCAACGAGGAGTCTAGGGACTCCGCTGCCCGAGTCGCTCAGGCGAAGGCAGCCCGAACGTACCCACTGGTCTTTGAAGCGGACGGTTCGTTCCGAGTCGAGGATGTTCCACCGGGGACGTACGAACTGCGCCTGCGGGTGACCCAACCTGGCGAGGGGCAACCAAGTGGATTTGCACGTCCGGCGGACGAGTTGGGTTCGCTCCTCCGCGAAGTGGTCGTGCCGGGGGGCGAAGAACCCCTGGACCTGGGCATGCTGGTGCTAGCTCTGAAGGACGACAGTGGCGTGAAGAAGACTGCGCCCATGGACCTGATTCTGCGGACCTTCGAGGGCAGCGCCGTCACCCTCGCGGACCACCGAGGCAAGCCCCTCCTGCTGGTCTGCTGGGCGGCCTGGTCGGAGCGCAGCCTCGAGGCGCTAGCCGAGGTGCGCAAGCTCGAGGCCGAACTCAGTTCCCCAGCCGGCCTGGGCATTCTCGGGTTGAACGTGGACGACGATGCCGAAGCCGCCAAGCGCGTTGTCCAGGATGGCGGCTACGGCTGGTTACAGACGCAATTGGACGCGGACACACGAACGAAAGCGCTGGCGGCACTTGACGTTAACACCTTGCCCGCGATCTTCTTGCTGGATGCGGAGGGGCGAATCGTCAATCGCGACCTGGAAGGCGACTGGTTGCGCGCCGCCGTGAGGCGCGCGTTGCAGCGCAAATGAGACTATGAAAACGGTTCTTCGGCTCTGGGTCGGTGCGAGTCTGTGCCTGGCGGCCTGTGGTCCGATGCGTGCAGAGCAAGCGCGCCCGGACTTGCTGGGCCGCGTGGTGCGGGCGGACCAGTCGGCGGTGACGAACGCCACGGTGTTCGTTTACACGGCCGGTCCGAAGATCGGCACGGGCGTGGTGTGCCCCTCCTGCTATCCCGATTGCGCCAAGCGCGCCAACACGGACGCGCAGGGGCGGTTCAAGATCCCGGCACTGGATCCGGCACTGCTGTTCCGGTTGCTCGTGGTCGCGCCGGGGCATGAGAGCCAATACGCGGCCAAGACCGATCCGGTGCACGGCGAGAAGGTCATCGCCCTCGTTCCGCTGAGCCGCGAGAAACTCGAAGCCAAGACCCGCATCACGGGCATGGTACTGGATGCAGAAGGCAGGCCGCTGCCGGGCGCGACGATCAGCCCCGAAGGTCTCGCGCGCGGCACCAGCACGCATTGGGGCGGCACGGACAAGTTCGTGGACCCATTGGCCGTGGCCGACGAGCGGGGCCAGTTCTGGCTCTTCTGCGCGGAGGGCGTGGACGCCGTGCATGCCGTCGCCGAAGGCCGGGGTTTCGCCAAGCGCTGGGTCGAGTTGAAGCCCGGCTGCGATCACTTGGTGCGGCTGCCGGAAGGCGTAACCGTGACGGGGACCATCCAGAAGGCTGGCCGGCCGGTGAAGGACGTGCAGGTCGGCGTGGCGACCGTGGACCGGATTGCGGGCCACTTCTTCCGGCTCGACGAACTGGCCACGGACGAGCACGGCTTCTTCCTGCTCTCGAACGTGCCGGCAGAGCGTGACTTTGTGCTGTACACCACCATGGACTCGCTGCGCGGCCAGGGCGCGGTGCCCTCGAAGACCTTCAACACGGGTAAGAACGGCGCGGTGGTGAAACTGGGCACGTTGGCGGTGCAGCCGGCTTTTCGCGTTGCCGGGCGGGTTGTGTTGTCGGACGGCCAGCCGGTCCCGCCCAACACGCGCTTGTTCCTGGGCCGGGAGCAGGCCTGGGATCACACCGAGGCGACGCTCGGGGCGGACGGGCGCTTCGAGTTCACGGACGTGCCGCCGGAGGAGGTCGGCCTGAGCGTGCGGATCAAGGGCTACAAGTTCTCGAAGCGCAACCCGAGCCTGGACTGGCTCAACGGCGGCTTGGTGGGCCGGGTGACCGGCGACGTCACCGACTTGACGCTGCTGCTGGAACCGGGCCAGTGGCGGTACAACGGCGAGGAGGGCGAACCGCCTGGCGGGCAAAGCCAGCCGCGCGATCAGCCGCTGCGCGGAGCCCAGCTCTGAGGCTGACCTACAGACCACGGACCGGACCTGTCGGGAGGTCAGTGGCGCGTCTGTTTCGACTGGCAGGGCGAGGATGCGCACAACGTTGAGATCGTGGATTGCCATGAAGCCATGAAGACGAAGAAACTGCGGCCCGTACATCCCGGCGAGGTCTTGTTGCACGACTTCCTGGAACCGCTCGGCCCAAGCCAGGGCGCGTTCGCCCGGGCCCTGAGTGGCCCGCCGATGCCTTCCATGACGGGACGAAGGTTCCGAAGGCGCTGCTTGCCCAGACCATTCAGGGTTAGAGGAGCGCTTCGGCGCGGTGAGTTGCGAGACTCAGGTCATTCAAGGCTGTTGGCGGAGTAGTGGTACCGCCTACCGCGACGAATTGATGCGGGCGTGGGTGGATGCCGGGCCAACGCCGGAGGTTCGAGCTTTCGTTGTCGCCTTCAAGGACCGTGCCAAGGCACGGTTCCAACAGCTCGACATCTGGCTCACCAGCCACTCCATGGAAGCGGTCTAGCCATCGCCCCCCTGCACATTGCATAAGAGGTGAGGCCGCAGACCCGTGCCATCAGTGGTCTTTCGATCGTGCGTTGGGGACCCTAAGGAAGCGGCGTCCTTTCGAAGTCGCTCTCGCTCACCCAACCGGCCTTGACGGCCTCGCCCCGCATGAATCGCTCGTAGAAACCCGCCTGGCTCTCGTTCGCGTAAGGGTACCGATCGAAGATGTCGCCCTCGCCCAGCATGCGCGGATCGCCCTGCGCCTTCAGTTCGGCGAACAACCGGCTCGCAAGCGCGTCGCGGCGCGCACTCAACTCCGCCACGGCAGCGAGATTGCGCAGACAATCCGGGTCGCGGCCCAGGTCGTAGAGCTCCTCCGCCGGTCGCTTGCCGAAGCACAGCGCCCAGTGGGGGTCCGCGGGATTCTCGCGGCGCGCGGCCAGAATGTGAGTCTTGGTGGCGCCCCCGTCGCAATCGAGGTAACCGGTCTCCGGGTTCCCCGCCGGCCAACGCGTGGGCTCGAAGTTGCGCAGATACAACCAGCCGCCTTGCACCAGCCCGCGTGTCGGATAGCCCCCGTCCTGCGGCCGGCCAATATCCGTGCGTTCTTTGCCGATGAGCACGTGGTCGCGCGCGGCCGTCACCTGGCCCGACTTCTCCGACTGGAAGATGTCCAGCAGACTGCGCCCTGGCGATGCAGCCATGCCGGTCTCGGCCCAGCTCAGCCCGGCCAACTGGATCAACGTGGGAGCCACATCGATGAAGCTGATGAAGTCCTCGACCACGCGGCCGGGTCGGGCAATGCCCCGGGGCCACCGCACCGCGAACGGGACGCGGTTGGCGAAGTTGTAGGTGTTGCCTTTCACCCGCGGGAACGGCATGCCGTGATCGGAAGTGACCATCACCAGCGTGTTCTCGGCGAGTCCACGTTGCTCGAGCGCCTCGAGCATCCGCCCCAAGTGCCGGTCGAAATGCTCGACCTCGAACGCGTAATCGAGGATGTCGTGCCGGACCGTCTCGTCGTCCGGCCAGTACCCCGGCACGCGGTCAATGTCGGCTAACCGCTTGCCGCCCCGAGCCACCCCAGAACCGAATTCGTAGCCCCGATGCGGCTCGAGCGACCCGTACCAAAAACACCAAGGCCGATCCGCCGGGGCCGCCTCGAGGAAATCGATAAAGTTCGCCGCGTAATCGCTGTTGCCGATCGCGCGCGTCGGCGGCGTGGCCTTGCGCGCGTTGAACGCGCGGCCGGTCATTTGACGCGGCTTGCCTGCGGCGTCCTTGGCCACGCCCGGACCCCAACCCTTCTGCGTGTGCCCCACAAACCATCCCCGCTCGGCCAACGCCTCGCCCCAGCCCTTGAACTCGGCCGGGAAATAACAGATGTGGTTGGCGGCTTCTTTGAGCTGCCACGGGTTGCGCCCCGTCAGCAGGCAGGCGCGGGACGGCGCGCACTTGGCGTTGGGCGTGTACGCTTGGGTGAACAGGATCCCCTCGCTGGCCACCCGGTCGAACGCGGGCGTCTTGACCCAAGGCGTGCCGTACGCGCCGGCGTGCACACCCCAATCGTCCGCGATGGCCAAGAGAATGTTCGGGCGATCGGCGGCTCCAACCGCCGCCGGCCACCCCAGGACCCAGCCGAGGAACCCAAGACAAGCGATGCGATGAAGATTCATGGCGTTAGTCGAGTTCGAGAGTTCGATGCACTGCTCGAGAGTAAACGCCTCGGGCAGACCCGATACAAGCCTGGCGCTTCTGGACTCGATTCCCGCCGCCCGGCCCCCAATACTCACGCCCGAATCGACATGCACCGGCCCACCGTCATCCTGGCCTCCGCCTCCCCGCGGCGCCAGGAACTCCTGCGCCAAATCGGCGTCCCCTTCGAGGTCGTCCCGTCCGGCGTGCCCGAGCTGCACGACGAACAACTGACCGCCACCGAACTCGCCCTGCTCAACGCCCGGCGCAAAGCCCTCTCCGTCGCCCGGGCGCAGCCGAGCCGGTTGGTCCTAGGCGCCGACACGGTGGTCTGCCTGGGGACACGGCTGTTCGGCAAGCCGGCCCACGCCCGCGACGCGACCCGCATGCTCCGCGCCTTGGCGGGGCGCACCCACCAGGTCGTCACCGGCGTCTGCCTGGTACAGCTCGACTCCCGCCGCGAACGGCTCTTCGCCGTGTCCACCGATGTCACCTTCCAACCGCTCACGACCCAGGAAATCCACGCCTACATCGACGCCACTCAACCGTTCGACAAGGCCGGCGCCTATGCCATCCAAGAACACGGCGACTGGATCGTGGCCGGCCTCGAGGGGTCGTACTCGAACGTGGTGGGCCTGCCCATCGAACAGCTCCAAACCGAACTCGATCACTGGCTCACCCAACCCCAGCCTCGACCTGCCGCTCGAGCGCGCAGGCCCGCGCGATCAGTTCGTCCGCCACCCGCGCGTGGGCGGCGTCGAAGGGGACAATCGGCTCACGCACGGCCGCGGTCGGGTAAATCCCTTGCGCCGCCAGCAACCGTTTGAAGAAGTGAATCGAGATCCCGAGATGCTGATTGGCAAAAGCCAGAATCGGCAGCACCCGCTCGAATAACTCGCGCGCAGCCTGCCGCTCGCCCGCGGTGTAAAGCCGATAAATCCGCACGTAGATTGCATGCAACCCGGTGGGCATGAACGCGTGTACCCCCCGGTCCAGCGCCTCGATCATCTGCGTCACCGCCCACCCGCCTGAAACGTGCAGTCGGCCTCCCGTGGCCGCCAAGAGCGCGCTGTACTTCGGGCCTGCGGGTACCACCTCGACCTTCACTGCCCGCACCGCCGACACCGTCTCGAACAACTCGACCAGCGTCCGCACCGGCACACCGCCCCCGTGCGCATCCCAATCCTGCAGCATGAGAAACTTCGGCGACGTCTCGGCCACCTCGCGCACCGCGCGGCCGTACTGCTCGTCGTCGGCGTAGGGAATCGATACTAGCACTCCGTCGCATCCTGCCGCCGTCCAACGCCGCGCCCACCGGACCCGCTCGGGGCCCGAGCCCGCCGACGCCCCTCCAATCACCGCCGCGCGTCCTTGCGCTTCCTCGAGCACGGTGTTCACCAGCAACTCCCGCTCGACCGCGGTGAGCCGGTCCACCTCGCTCGCCATGCCCGGCACCAGGAAACCCGATACCCCAGCCGCCAAGGCCACCCGCACATGGCGTCGCAGCGCCTGGGCATCCACCGCGTCGGCACTCGTGAACGGCGTGTTGAGCACCGTCACGATCCCGCGTAGGGGCAGACATTCCTCGAGGCCCGGCGCCGCCACGGAACCGGTCACGGTTTGGCGGGCGATTCCGTAGCTTTCACGGTCGGTTTCATCCACGGACATTCCTCCTTCAGGTCGCAATGCTTGCATCCCACCAGCTTCGAGATCAGCGGGATCAGGACAAACCCAATCCCGCAGAAAGCCAGCGTGCCGTATAACAGCCCGCGCGTGTACTCCGTCCAAAGCAGGTACACCGCCCCCAACGGCGGCACGAACCAACACGGAAACATAATCCCGATGTTCCGCCGAAACACCCGCCGAAAATTCCCCGCCGACCGGCGCGCAAAGAACCGCGCCGCTAACACGCCATAGCCGCACCGGCAGCTCGCCTGGCCATAGTGATGGCAGTGTGTGCAGATGCGGCGCCAGAACAAAACCACCGCCAGACCGCAATAGGCCCAATAACCCGCTGCCAGCAACCACGAAAGATGCCCAAGCAGCAGTCCGCCCAAAACGAACAAAGTCAGCGTCGGCGCGTTATCGAGCACGACTAACCAAGCGGGCGCTGCCGTAACGCACACGCGACAGGTCTCGGGCGAGTCCGGCAGAGGCGAAGACGAGTTCATAAGCACAGGCGAAGAGATTTAGGATTTAGGATTTAGGATTTAGGATTTGGAGGGCGCGTTGTTGTCGAGGGCGTGTCCTTTTGGAGGGCGGAGCTCCGCGACGCCTCGGGTCCCTTTCGGACTTGGGATTCCGGGTCGCGGACTCGAGCTCGGGGGCTCGTGGAACTCGCCCCTCCACCCGACCCCCGCCCTTGTCGAGGGCGTGTCCTTTTGGAGGGCGGAGCTCCGCGACGCCTCGGGTCCCTTTCGGACTTGGGATTCCGGGTCGCGGATTCGAGCTCGGGGGCTCGTGGAACTCGCCCCTCCACCCGGCCCTCGCCCTTGTCGAGGGCGTGTCCTTTTGGAGGGCGGAGCTCCGCGACGCCTCGGGTCCCTTTCGGACTTGGGATTCCGGTTCGCGGACTCGAGCTCGGGGGCTCGTGGAACTCGCCCCTCCACCCGACCCCCGCCGTTGTCGAGGGCGCGTCCTTTTGGAGGGCGGAGCTCCGCGACGCCTCGGGTCCCTTTCGGACTTGGGATTTCGGTTCGCGGACTCGAGCTCGGGGGCTCGTGGAACTCGCCCCTCCACCCGACCCCCGCCCTTGTCGAGGGCGTGTCCTTTTGGAGGGCGGAGCTCCGCGACGCCTCGGTTCCCTTTCGGACTTGGGATTCCGGGTCGCGGACTCGAGCTCGGGGGGCTCGTAGAACTCGCCCCTCCACCCGACCCCCGCCCTTGTCGAGGGCGTGTCCTTTTGGAGGGCGGAGCTCCGCGACGCCTCGGTTCCCTTTCGGACTTGGGATTTCGGTTCGCGGACTCGAGCTCGGGGGGCTCGTGGAACTCGCCCCTCCACCCGACCCCCGCCCTTGTCGAGGGCGTGTCCTTTTGGAGGGCGGAGCTCCGCGACGCCTCGGTTCCCTTTCGGACTTGGGATTTCGGTTCGCGGACTCGATCTCGGGGGCTCGTGGAACTCGCCCCTCCACCCGACCCCCGCCCTTGTCGAGGGCGTGTCCTTTTGGAGGGCGGAGCTCCGCGACGCCTCGGTTCCCCTTCGGACTTGGGATTCCGGGTCGCGGATTCGAGCTCGGGGGCTCGTGGAACTCGCCCCTCCACCCGGCCCTCGCCCTTGTCGAGCGCGCGTCCTTTTGGAGGGCGGAGCTCCGCGACGCCTCGGTTCCCTTTCGGACTTGGGATTTCGGTTCGCGGATTCGAGCTCGAGGGCTCGTGGAACTCGCCCCTCCACCCCACCCCCGCAGTTGTCGAGGGCGTGTCCTTTTGGAGGGCGGAGCGCTTCTCGTCTTCGACAGGTCAGTCATCACAGGGTGACAGATCTGGATCAGTACCTGACCGTTTGGCCGATCGCGTCGATCGCCAACGGGCGCGCCTCGGCCCAGGGCCGGCGGCACCACCCCAGGCCGGCCCACGGCATCGCTCCGTCAACGGGTTTCGTCATCGCGCAGACATTGCCGTCAAGCGGTCGTCCGATTCAAGCTTGACCACCGCCATCAACGACCGTCTGCAGGTAAGCCGAGGCTCCCGCCAACTGGGTAGGGCGAGGCTCGTTGCATTCCGCCGGACTTCGAGTACACTCGCCCCGATCTTAGCCAGCTTATGCGCCGCGCACTGCCCAACCGATCTCGGCCCTCCGGCTTCACCCTCATCGAGCTTTTGGTGGTCATCGCCATCATTGCCATCCTTGCCGGCTTGCTCCTCCCCGCCTTGTCTAAGGCGAAGCAAAAAGGGCAAACGGCGGCCTGCATGAATAACCTCCGGCAAATGTCCCTGGCCACTAAACTCTACGCCGACGAGTTCGGCGGCCAGTACTGCTTTACCTTCCAAGTGCGCGGCAACAACGTCTTCCGCAAAGCCTGGTTCAACTTCCTCCATCCTTACCAGCAAACCACCAACCTCCTGCTCTGCCCGGTTCGCACCCTCAAGTTCCGCGAGTTCCTCGCCAATTACCCCAGCGAAGACGCCGACAAAGCCGTCTCGAACTACGCCATGAACTTCCGCCTCGGCGGCTGCGATTGGCCCGGCATCTGGGACGTCAAAGACTGGCCCCCACTCAAAGACGCCAACGTCCGTAACCCCGCCGCGACCGTCCACCTGACCGACGGCGGCTCGCGCCCGGTCAACACGCGCGACCCGCTCCGCTGTGTGACCCCCCAAACCCCGGAAAAACCCGGCTGCTGGATCGTTCACGACCCCGCCAATGACGCGCCTTGCAACGGTTGTGTGACCTCGCCCGGCGACCCTAACTGGGGCGGCCCACACCTGCGCCATAACGAGCGGAGCGTCGTCATGTTCGCCGACGGCCACGTCGAGACCCTCCGCGCCCGCCAATGGTATTGGGCCGGCACACCCTGGCTCAAACCCGACCAAGGCGGACCGTAAGCAGGGCTAACCCAGCGGCAAGGGGCCCATCCGAATCCGTGAGCGATTTTTGCTGCGCTCTTCCGGGTGGGCTGCTCTACTCGGGCCACCCATGAACCGCCGTGAATTTGTCGCTCGCGGCGCGCTGGCCGCCGGCAGCGCTTGCCTGGCCCTGCGCGACGTCGTCGGAGCCGCCCCGCCGGCTGCGCCCTGGCGACTGCAACTCTCGACCTCGACCGTCCAGTTCGCCTCGCTCTCGCTCGAGCAGGCGTGCGAGCGGATTGCGCAACTCGGTTTTTCCGCGGTCGATATCTGGGGCGCCTACGAGAATTGCCCGCACCTGGACGACGCCCAACAACGATTGGGGCCAGAGCGCCTGCGGGCCTTGCTCGACCGACACCAGCTCAAGCTCTATGCCTTCTCGACCTACGTGGGCGGCTACGCCAAGTACGCCGAACTGCTCGGCCAGGCCGGCGGCGGTGTCGCCGTGCAGGGCAGCACCCGGCCTTGCCCGCCGGAGGAACTCACCGCGAAAATGAAGGCTTTCCTCGAGGGCTTGCGGCCCTTGGCCGACCTCGCCGAACAACACAACTCTTACCTGGCGATCGAAAACCACGGCCAAGCCCTGCTCGATTCCCTCGACTCGTTCAAGGCCTTCACCGACCTCAATCGCTCCCCGCGGTTGGGCATCGCGCTGGCGCCCTACCACCTCCAAGCCCGCGGCGCCTCCGTCGAGGAAGCCATCCGCATCAGTGGCCGCCAACTCCTCTTCTTCTACGCCTGGCAGAAGCAACCGGGCTTGAGCCAACTGCCGGGACATGGCCCGACCGAATTCAAACCCTGGCTCGCCGCGCTCGCCGCTATCCCGTACCGATGGTACGTCAACCCGTTCATGCACGGCCACCCCGAACCCGAAGCCATGAGCGCCGCGCTGCGTCAAGCCCGCGATTACCTCCGCGAACGGGTGTCGCGATGAGACCGCGGGAGAAGCGACCGTCCATCGCAGGTAGGGCGCGTCACTCCGTGCGCGCCGCGCGGGCGATTCCTACCTCCGCACCCAGTACTGTCCCCGGCTCGCAGGGGACTGCGAGCCCTACCGGCATTGCGGCTGGGGGTAGGGCGCGTC
>VHCO01000207.1 GCA_016871715.1 Verrucomicrobiota bacterium | reverse complement strand
GCGACAAGGTGTGGTTGGAGGCGAATGCCGCGCAATTGATTCGCGGAACCGAATGGGTCGTCCGGCAACGCCGGCTGACCACGGAGCCGCAACCCCTGTCGCGGGGATGGGAGCGGGGAATGCTTCCCGCCGGCGGACTGGAAGACGTGGCCAGTTTCTTCTACTGGTTTCCGAACAACATCTGGTCCTGGCGTGGCATGGATCATGTCGCCGCCGCGCTCGAAGCCATTAGTCATCCGGAAGCGGCGCGCATGCGCGCAGCGGCGGAGCTTTACCGGGCGGACATCCTGCGCAGCCTGACCATTGCCCGGCAGCATAGTCCGCTTGTGAAGTTGCGCGATGGCCGCTGGGTGCCGCACTATCCGACGCATGTTTACCGGCGGGGCCGCGATTTGGGCTGGATTCGTGAGACCCTCTGCGGCTCGGTCAATTTGCTGCTCTCGGGCATTCTCGATCCCAATGGCCCCGAGGCTTCCTGGATCCTCGACGACTACCAGGACAACCTCTACATCGGTGGAGAGTTCGGTTATCCGATCCCGGATTTTCACGAAATGTGGTACGACTGGGCGGGCTTCTCCTGCCAACCCAACCTGCTGGCCGGCCTGATGCCGTATCTGGACCGCGACGAGATCGAGGTCTATCTTTGGATGTTCTTCAACGCCTTCAATGCCACTTATACACCGAACATTCAGGGGGTGGTGGAGCATCCCCGACCGGCCCTGGGTTTCTCAAACGCCGAGCCCTTCAAGACCAGTGACGAAGCCAATTCCGTCAAGTGGTTGCGCTACATGTTTGTTTATGGCAAGGGCGACACGTTGCATCTCGGGCGTGCCTTGCCGCGTGAGTGGTTGCGCGGCAAAGAATCCATTTACCTCAAACGTGTTCACACTCGATTCGGCGTCGTTTCCGTCGAATATGAAAGGGCGGCAGTTGAGCACACCATCGTCTGCAAGGCTGACCTCGCGCTCATCGCCGCGCCTGAGCGGACGCTGGTCCGCTTCCGTCATCCCGGCAAGCGGCCCATCCAGTCCGTGCGCGTCAACGGCTTGGAGCACACGCAATTCAATCCGGTGACGGGTGACGTGGACATTTCAGGAAAGAATGGCTTTGTGACCATTGAGGCGTTCTCTCCTTCAACCTCGGCGACGCCAAAGCCAATACAGGAATCCGGGCAGCCTTGATTGTTTGTGAAGGCAAGACCCTTCATCCGAAGTAGAGAGGAACAAATATGATCTGTCGTCATTATCAGAACGGCCAGAAGCTAGACGTCGCGGGCCTAAATGTAGTCACCGTGCTGGTGGACCGCAGCGAAACGCAGCTCACCGAAGTGGGCTGGAATCGCTGGCGCAAGGGACTGGAAGATCCGCCCCACAGCCACGAGGCCAAGGAGCAAATCTTCTACGTGACCGATGGCGAGGGCGTTGTGGTGGTTGGCCCGGCGCGGCACGCGGTCAAGCCCGGCAGCCTGATCTACGTGCCGCCGACAGTGGTGCATCAAACCATCGTGACGGGCGATGCCCCGTTGAGCTACATCCTCTTCAACGCGTTTCTGGACGCCAGCAAAGAAGGGCACGCGTCGTTTGCCGATCACATCGCGAAGGTCAAACAGGTTCGCCGGCAACAGGCTGAGTCTCAGGCAGCCATCGTTCCGGGTTCCGATGCCCGTGCGGTTTTCGACCGGCCCGGCAAGTTGGTCGCCGACATTCATGCCGGACGATTGTTCGACTTCGGGTCGAACACGACGCGGCTGATCCTTGAGCGCAACGAGGCGGTTCGCGCGGAGGTGACTTTGGTGAGTTGGCCCAAGGGCAGCAAGGGCGCGATGGTTTCCCATCCGGAGAAGGAGCAGACGTTTTTTGTGCTGTCGGGTCGAGGCAAAGTGACGGTGGGTAAAGAAACCCGCGCGGTGGGCGTCGGGGATGTTGTTTTTGTGCCTTGGCAGGCCCCGCACACGACCGAGGCAGGCGACGAAGCGCTGAGGTATCTCTGCTTGAACACTCACGTGATCGAAACCAAGGAAAAATCTTTTGAAGAAATGTATAACCGCGTCGCTCCTGGCCGGATTGCCCGGTGGAAATCCGGCTCTAAAACCGTAGGGGAGTAAACCAATAAAGAACAAACCAATGAAGAATTCAATGCTACTTAGCTTGTCGTGTGCAACCGGACTGGGGATTGGGACCCTTACCGCCTTGGCGCAGATCCCAACTTACACCGGCGGGGTGCAACCCGATCTGAAATATCATGATGGGGGTCTGCGGTGGGCGGTCGGGGTGCAGAATGTCCAAGTCGTTCGCTCCGCTGCGGATAATCCGGGTGCGACAGATGGTCACGACGCAATTTACCGTCATCACCAGTTCATTGCCTACTGGGGCGGCCTATTCTGGGTCATGTACGATGGTCCCGGCACCCGCCTTTGCTGGTCAACCAACGGCTACGACTGGAACATTGAGGACTCCTCTCCCATTTTCCCGGGCGGTCACCATCGCATGGCGTTTTATGTGGCTACGAACGGCCGTCTCCTGGCATCGCACTTTGCCGGCACCCGACGCGGCGAGTTCGGGATGAGGCATGTTCGGGAAATTTACGGGCCGAACTCTTATGGCCCGATCCACGCCATCAAGACCAACTATCTGGGGGCGGGACCATACACAAACTGGCCCGCTTACACAGCAGCCCCAGACACAGCCTTCGTCGCCGCCTGCGAGGAACTCTTCAACGACCGGCTTTTCCGCCAACAATGGCAGGAGGAAGACCAGGACCCGGTTTTCTACACCGTCAGCACCAACGGAGGAAACCGCTTATGGAGAGCTTTCAGTTGGTATATCCTGCCTGACCAACGCATCGTGGGTTTGTGGAAGAACAACTATTTGACCCTGAGCCGCGGCAGCGAATGGAAACCGGGCGAGGTTGCTGATCCTCAGCGGGACCGGTCATTCCGCTGGCATCCTGGCGCCAAGATCTGGGGGGAGCGCACGGCGGATGGCCGGTTCGTGATCGTCGGATGCGCGAGCAAGGATGACGACCAGCGCCGCTGGCCGCTGGCGGTGACCATCTCGGCAGATGGATTGAACTTCGATACGCCCTATCTTGCGATCGCGGGCGACATGCCGCCACAGCGCTACGAAAATGACCCCGGCGATGACAAGAACTGCGGGCCGCAGTATGTGCGCGGCATCAGCCCAGGCAACGGTGATCCGCCTGGCACCGACCTGTGGCTGACCTACAGCATGAACAAGGAGGACATCTGGGTCGCCAGCGTCCCTACCCCCATTGTGGGCCAAGTGACCAACGATGTGCATGATGATTTCCAAAGTCACGCGCCCGGTCGTCGCGTCGAGGGCTGGAACACCTACAGTCCGCAGTGGGCGCCGGTGACGATTGTCGCGGAGGGGACCAACCGCTTCGTGCGGCTGGAGGATCGCGACCCGTATGATTATGCCAGCGCGATGCGTGTGTTTCCGTCGAGCAGTCTGGCGCACCTGTCGTTTCAGATCCGGGCGCACCAGACCGCCATGACGAGCGCACCGCTGGAAATTGACGTGGTTTCGGGCAATGGCACCCGGGCGCTGGCGCTGGCGTTTAATGGCGGCCTGATGACCGCGTGGAATGCGAAGGACCAGCCAAGGATCTGCCGCTATTCGGCAAACGCATGGATTGACGTGGAGGTGATGGTGGATACCCGTAACCAGGTGTACTCCGTGAGGGTAGATGGCAGCGAAGTCCTGACGAAAGGGCCCTTGCTCGAACCCGCCGCCGAGGTGGAGCGGATTGTATTCCGCACGGGCGAGTTCCGGTTGCGCGATTTTGCTCGCCGTCGGCATACGGAGCCGTTCCTGACCACGCGTCTCCCGAATGCCGACCTGCCGGAGCCCCTCCGGCGATTCGACCTGGACAACGTCAGGTTTGCGACAGGCAGTAATGTCACCCAGCGACCCTAGGGATACTCTTGCGGGCGGCGATTCAGCAGATTGAAGGAATCAAGTAATCCATGAAGCGGACCAAGAATTGAACTCAAGAACCGTCTCGAAGTTTACCGCCCCTATGACATCCCCGCTGCTTCGGAGCATCCGCTTACTATTAATCTGGCTGGCGTCGGCCAGTTTCGACTCCGCCTTACCCGCTGCGGCTGTGACCAATTCAGCTGCCGATTCCCGCGGGGCCCCTCCAGATTCCGCCATACGTTCCATCCAAGACATTGACGGCCTGCCGCGCGTCCTGCTGATCGGGGATTCTATCTCCATTGGCTATACGTTGCCGGTGCGGGAGCGGCTGGCGGGCATAGCCAATGTGCATCGCATCCCTGAGAATGGCGGCCCGACCACCAACGGGTTGGCCAGGCTGGACGCCTGGCTGGGTACCCAACGCTGGGATGTCATCCATTTCAATTGGGGACTGCACGATCTGAGAATCATGGACAACGGTCGGCAACAGGTGGCCTTGCCGCAATACGAGCGAAACCTTGACCAGTTGGTACAACGCCTCAAACAGACCGGCGCGCGGCTGATCTGGGCTTCCACCACGCCCGTGCCGGAAGGAAAACTCGGCACGCCACGTTGTTCCAAGGATGTTCCGCGGTACAACGAGGCGGCTCGTAAGGTCATGGACAAGCATGGCGTTGCCATCAATGATTTGTACGCGTTCGCCTTGCCTCAGCTTTCCAGAATCCAGATTCCGACCAATGTGCATTTTACCAAGGAAGGTTCCGCCGTACTTGCCCAACCGGTGGCGGAAGCCATTCAGGCGTCGTTGCGCATCATTACCGCTGCTGAACAGAGACGCCCAGGTCTGGTTGGGCCATGGTTCGGCAACGTGGACTTTACGCGAGCCAAGGGCGGTGATCTGCTCTGGACGATGGCCCCGGAGTTTGACACGGAGACCGGCTTTGGCGCTTCCTGGTCGGCCATGTGGGAGGGTGAGCTGGTGGCGCCCTCCTCCACAAACGTCACGCTTCACGTGAAAACAATCGGGCGGGTGACCGTGGAACTCGCCAACACCAAGGTTGTGGAGACAGCAAACGGGCAGGGCACTGGAACGGTCGAGCTGATCGCGGGCCGTGGCTATCCGATCAAGGTTTACTATTCACACCGACACGAAGGCAAAGGGAGTTTTCGGATACAATGGAGTTGGCCCGGACAAGGGCGGGAACTGATTCCCGAAAGCCGGATCAGCCACACGGCCGGTCAGGCAGAATACTGGAACTGGCGTTCTGAACCGGATGCGGCCACGGTTGAACGCAATTCGTTCACAACTGTTGCCGGCAAACACGTGATTGTTTATGGGGCGCCTGGCCGATTCGCTGCCTGGCCGGCAAACAATGGCCTGTGGAGTTGGGGCAACGAAATCCTGGTCGCCTTCAGCCTGGGTTATTACAAGAGCAGTTCCGGGGGCGGCCATGCGGTGGATCCTACCAGACCGCAGGTCACTGTGTTTGCCCGGAGTCTTGACGGAGGTGAGTCGTGGGAGCTGGAGCACCCCATCCTGCCGTCGGATCAAGCATCTCAGGAGGATTCTTTGAAGGCGCCAATCAACTTTGCCCATCCGGATTTCGCCATGCGGTGCACCGGCGGCAGCTTCATCATCTCCTATGACCGGGGACGGACGTGGCTGGGCCGTTATCCCTTTTCCAAGTTTCCGACGGGTCGTCTCACCAGTCGAACGGATTACCTCGTCAGTGGCTTCAACACTTGCACCGTCTTCTTGTCGGCAGAGGAGAAAGGCGTGCAGGTGGACGAATACTCGGATCGCGCCTTTTGCGCACGCACCACGGACGGCGGATTGAACTGGCACTTTCTGGGTTGGATGACCGGTGAGCCGATTGAGGTGCGCTCGGTGATGCCGGCGACGGTGCGCAGCTCCGACACGCATCTGGTTTCCGCATTACGGCGGCGTATTGATCGGGGTTTGGGTGGAGAACGCCCACCGATCACCGAGAATTGGATTGACGTTTACGAATCCAAAGACAACGGGCTGACCTGGAACTTTCTGAGCAAGGTTGGTGACACGGACCGCGGGAAACGCAATGGCAATCCGCCCGCGCTGGTGCGCCTGCGCGATGGGCGGCTTGTGGTTGCTTACGGCTATCGCGGCATTCCCTACGGCATCCAGGCGCGGATCAGCGGCGATAACGGAGTGACGTGGGGAGAAGTCATCCACCTGCGCGATGATGGCGTCACTTGGGATCTCGGGTACTGTCGCATGGTCGAGCGCCCCGATGGCAAGCTCTTGACCATTTACTATCACAACACACCCGAGCGCCTTGCGCAGCATATTGCCGCCACAATTTGGGATCCGAATGAACTTCAAAGGCCCGTGCTGCCGCCGCGGTCAAAGCTTCGGATTTGGACGATTCCATCAGCGCAAAAAGTTTTTCGCGAGGACCACCAACCCGCCAATGCTCCGACCGAGATCCGCCTGGAAGCAGCGGGCAATGAAACCGAGGCGAGCCAGGTGGTGTTGCGCGCCGAAGGCGCCGAGTACGTTCTTACCAATGCCGCGGTGGCGACCTTCGTGGGGATTGACGGCCCCGCCCCGTTCCTCCGCGCTCAATTGATGCAGGTGGAGTATGTCTATCTGCCCGACGTAAACCGCGCCTGGCCTGATCCGCTGCCGCCCTTAAAATGCCCGCTCACGCTGCGGGACGGGTTGACCCAACCGCTCTGGCTGAGCGTGGATGTGCCGGAATCCACGCCGGCAGGGGATTACCAATCAACGTTGCAGCTTGCCTTTCAAGATGGTTCGATGCACACGATTCCCGTGCGGCTGCGCGTGCGAGGCTTCATTCTGCCCCAACGGCCCTTCATGCGCACTGCCATTGGCAACGAGGGGAATTTTCATTTGCGGCAACACGGGGTGAAGGAAGGCACGCCGGAGGCGGCTGAACTCACGCGGAACTATTACCGATTCTTCCTCGACCGCCGCCTGTCGCCCTATCTGCTGCCCGATGATTTGTTCGCTCCTGAGGCGGCGCAGTGGCTCAATGATCCGCGTTTGACCAGCTTTGTCATTCCTTACAGTGAGGACGATGCCGTTTTGCGACGGACGATCGAGTACCTCAAGCAGAACAAGTGGCTGGAGAAGGGCTTTTTTTACGCGATTGACGAACCCGTTGAATCCGGCGATTTCGAGGAGCTGCGGCGCAGGGCGCTGCGAACTCAAGCCATCGAACCACGCGCACGCATTACCGCGCCCTTCAATGGCAATCCCCGTGAGCGCTCGGGCCGGTGCACCTACGAGCGGATGGACGGGTTGATCAACATGTGGTGTCCCTTGTCCACCGCCCTGGACGTTGAAACCCAAGCCCAGCGCGCGGCGCGCGGCGAGGACTCCTGGTGGTATGTCTGCTGTGTGCCGGGCCACCCCAAAACCAACCTGATGATTGATTGGGCCGGCGTCGCCCATCGCGTCCTTTTCTGGCAACAGAAACAGCGCGGCATAAACGGCTTTCTCTACTGGTCGGCGATCTATTGGGAAAAGACCCGTGATCCCTGGACCAACATGCGCACCTGGGAATTCCGCAACCGGGGTTCTTACGGCGACGGATCGTTGGTCTATCCCGGAGATCGCGTGGGCATCAACGGTCCGATCACGTCCATTCGTTTGGAGTTGTTGCGCGACGGCGTGGAGGATCTCGACTACCTGACCTTGTTCGAGAAGGCTCGTGGCGAAGAGGCGTTACAGGCTTTGATTGCCCGTGCCACGAGCGACCTGAACACCTACACCACCGATCCGGCGGTCCTGGATGCCTTGCGCCGGGAAATGGCTGACGCCCTCGAACGTGATTCATCCGCCGACAAACGAACGCAATACGAGCCGAATCATAGACCAAACAGGAAGCCCCATTCTCTTCTTATGAAAGTCATAGCCAGTGTGCTTTGTATGAGCGTTCTTGTCGCCTCCGTCGACCAGGCCGGGCGCAAGCGTGCGGAAAAAGATATGCTCGCCCGACCTTCCATTGTGGTCACGGTGGGAATCAATTCCGCCAACATAATCGAGAGCGACAATCGCACTTTGCAGCGGCGGTGGACTACGTGGGAAACCTCGGCGGCGGCGTGGTTGAGATCGGGCCGAGCGAGTATCTCATGCACGACTCGTTGCACTTGCGCATGTTTGTGATCCAATGAACCTCACTCCTCCATCAGCGCATGGTCGCCTGTTCTTTCTGTGCCTGTTGTGGTGCATCATGCTGTTGTCTGCGGCCGCTGTAGCAGCCGGCCCGCTCGATATTTCCATTCGTCCTGGCAGTGAAGCGGGTGGACTCAACGTGCGGTCGCCTCATTGCCCGGGCGATGTCTTCGACTTCCGCACGTGCGAAGGGGTGGTTGTCGGCCCGAAGGACTTTGGCCTGTTCCAGGTGAGACTGCCCGCCACCTTCGGCGATGGTCAGAAATCCTGGCGGCGCGACGGCGATACTTGGAGCTACTCGTGGCCTTACGCGCAAGGGGTCACCGTTCACATCGCGGTCGAACCGGATGGCGACAGTCTAAAGCTCAAATACACGTTGGAGAACGTCGGCACGAACACGCTCGATGCCGTGCAACTCCACACTTGTATCCCAACCACCGAAGCGCCCGGTTTCTTCCCGCCGCCCACGGTGCGCAATGCGCAAACAAATTGGTCTGAACTCTACGAACGTCTGCACGTCTGGTCGGGGAATCGCCGCTTCACGTTCGCCGAAACGAAGCTGGCAGCGACCGAACCGCACCTTTCGCTCATGCAAACCGGCTTTACTCCCGTGAAGTGGGGTTGGTGGGTGAACAGCCCCGAGAGGTTTGATCCGCCTTTGATCGCACTCACGAGTCGCGACGGAAAGAAAACCGTCGCGCTCGCGTTCGAGCGGGCGATTTGGGCGTCATCCAACACCGGCGATGATCGCGCCTGCTTTCATTTGTTCCCGTGGTTTGGTCGGATCGAGCCCGGCCGGAGTGTGACCGTGTGCGGGCGGCTTTACATTCTCAAAGGCGGCGCGCAGGAGGCGATGAAGCGATTCCAAAGGGACTTTCCGGACCTGGCGCAGGCCTCGCCAGCCAACCCGGCGTATCCGGACGTTCGGGATATGATCCGCGAACCGCTCGACAACATCACGAACGGCACGGTCGCTTGCGGTTGGGATGCGCTGCGCTACCGGATGCGCGGAAATATCTACCAAAGCAATCCGGGTCGCCTCGATAATCCGAGACTGACTCAGTTCGAGCGACTCGTGAGGGGCGAGTCCGAGGACGTGGCCGCCGTCAACCGCGAGATCGTTGACTACTGCACACGGAAGAAGGCGGAGATCGAGGCAGCGTGGCGCGACCCGAAACGCCGCAATCCCGCCAAAGAGGTTTGCCAGTACCAGACTGAGCTGATCCCGCTGGCCATCCTGACATTGAGGATCGGTGAACGACTCACGCCGGAAGCGCATCAAGCCATCAAGGAGGTGCTCACGGTTTTCCACCCCGAAACCGCCGACGTGGAGCCGACGATGTGGATGCACGCGCCCGGTTACAATGGCGCGAATGCCCATGACTACCTGAGTTTTCTCGCCCTGACTTGGGCTGTCACCGGCAACCCTGACGTCCGCGACGCCGCTTACTGGGGACTGCGCGGCGAGTTGGACCACTTGAACACCAGTGGCGACATCTCCGAATTCAATGTGCTCGAAGGGCATTGGTGCAGCTCGAACGGCTATGATGCGATGAAGGCCTTCCTGCGCGATCCCGAATTGGCCCGCATGGCCCGGATGATCGCCGAGCGTCTCTGGCTCAACCGCTTCCTGATGTGGTCGCCGGTGGTGGAGCGAATCACTGGACCGGGCAGCCGCATGGCGCCCGGAGCCTGGTTCGGCACGAGCAGCGATCGCCTGCAGTTTGCCACCGGTGTCGAGAAGCCGATCTGGCTCAATGAGTTCTTTGACTGGGGTATTTGGAAGTATCCAGTCACCGGCGGGCGCTGGCCGTTGGATGACGTGGAAGGCATGGTGCCCGATCTGCCCGCCTACTTGCAGGACGTGGCCTGGCGCAAGCAGTTCCCGAACGAACTGCGTTGCTCGGTGCAGCTCATCCCGTGGATGAATCGGTACCCGAAGCTGCCGGGCGTTTCGGACGCACGCCCCGATCCGGTGCTCGGCGAAATGGTCAACTACCAGACCGAGCAATACGCGTTGGGTTCGATCAACCATCCCTACGAAGCTTCAAGAGGCATGGTCTATGCCTCGGCGTGGTGGAACGACAGCCGTGCCGAAGCTGATGCGCCGCTCGGCAGCCCCAGACGATTCGCCGCGCTCTACCCGCATTATGTCTTAAACGGGGCGGCGTTCATGGACCGGACGGAGCTGTATTTCGAGAACCATCCGGACCAGCCATTCAAAGATGAATGGACGCGATCGCCCGGACCATGGATGCGTGAGTTCCCTGAATTTGGCCGTGCTGGTGTTCTCCAGCACAGGAACACGTTGCTCTACACTTATTCGGGAAGAAATCGCAGCCATGACGACGTTCGCCCCGTCGCCGACAAACTCCATCGCGTGTCGGCGGGGATGTTCCTTTTTCGCTGGCAACCCGGACTGGAGGGCCTCTATGTCAACCGGCAACCGGTTGCGCGCCTGCCGTTGGAACTCAAGCCCGGCGACTGGTGGTTCATCCAAGACGGCGACACGTATGTGGGCGTTCGGCCACTCGAAGCCACCCACCTGCGTGGGCCCTGCAAGACGACGATCGAGGAACGAACCCGCCAGATCGTGCTCTATCAGGACAACCATGTAGGTGACACCATTGACGGCATCGCCGACGAAGAATGGGTGAAAGCCCGCAGCGGGTTCGTCGTCGAGGTGGGCGACGCCGCCGAATACGGTTCCTTCGAGCGCTTCCGCGACCTCATGCTCAAAGCCAAAGTGAAGGAGTCGACGGATGGTTTCATCCGGCACATTCGGTATCAACGGCCGGGCCGTCAGCTCGAAATGAAGTGGCACTGCTACGAGGAGAAGTATCTCGTGCGCCGGGTTGACGGCCATGACCACGACACGTTACGCCACCTCCAGTCGCCCGAGTTCGCCGTCGGAGCGACCGAACTGCGCGTGCATGATGCGCGCCTCAAAACCAAGCCCGGCGAGACGGTCTGGCTGCTCTCGGCTGCGCCGTCCCGCACGTACGTCGCCTATCAACCGCAGCCGCATGTCCAGCTCCCACTCAGCCTCGAGACGCCCATCGCCCGAATTGAAAGTGAGCGGTTTCCCTTGGGCAAGCTGGTGACGAGGATGGGCGCTGATGGCGCTCTGGAACTGAAGATTGACGCCGCCTTCCGCCCCTTCTGGAGCAGCGCACATTGGCGCGCACAAATCTGGCAGGACATCGGGACCCACCCCAGCGACATCCTGATCCGCACCGACGCACCGAAGGTCACAGCGACAATCAACGGCGACGAACTGCCTGTACGGCGCGAGGTGCGCGATGGTCAGTCCATTTGGGTGCTCGATCCGTATGCGCGGCTGCCGCGCGTGCGCGACCGCGTCGGCGGCAACCGGCCAGCCAACCTTCCTTCAGCACCATGAAGCGATGATCAGCAGCACCAAATCACTTAGCGGCGACGACCGAAGACCTTCACACGCCTCAAGCAAGTGAAACGAAAACAAATCCAGACTCACGAGCCAGTTACACTCATGAAAACCAACCTCACGCCTCTGCTCCTCGCGAGTCTGCTGGCCAAGGGGACAGCATGCGCCGATCAAGCTGGCCGCAAGCACGCAGAGAACGAACTCCACGCCCGCCCGGCGGTGAGTATTACGGTCGGCCTGCGCGATGCGGAAATCATCGGCAATGACAATCGCGCCTTGCAGGCAGCCGTGGATTATGTCGGCAGCCTGGGCGGCGGCGTGGTTGAGGTTGGCCCGGGCGAATAGGTCATGCGCGACTCGTTGCATCTGCGCAGTCGCGTGACCGTGCGCGGCGCAGGCGAACGGACCGTGTTGAAGAAAGATCGCGAGCATCGCTCATCGCTGGCAGCGGATGGCGACTTCGGCGAGGCGGCCATCACAGTGCAGGACCCGGAAGGCTTCGCTCTTGGGCGCGGCGTTTATGTGGCGTCGAAAACGCAGCGCAACTTCCTCGGCGTGTGCGCGACGATCCTGAACTCCCGTTCCAACTATTTCACGCTCTCCCGCCACATGAACGCGGACATCCTGATAAGCGATGGTGGCTTCGCCGCCACGATCTTTCCCGTCATCAGCGGCTACAACTTGGAAGACGCCCGCGTGGAAGACCTGACCGTAGATGGCAACCGAGCCGAAAATTCCACCAAAGTGGACGGCTGTCGCACCGCCGGCATCTTTCTTTATCGCGGCGACAATTGTGTGATCAGCAACTGCTTCGTCCGCGACTACAACGGGGATGGCATCAGCTTCCAGCAATCGAACGACGTGAAGGTGGAGGGCTGCGTCGTGGAGCGTTGCGCCGGGTTTGGGCTGCATCCCGGCAGTGGCTCACAGCGGCCTTCGGTGAAGAACTGTCGCGCCATCGCGAATGGCGAGGACGGCTTTTTCTTTTGTTGGCGCGTGCGCGGCGGCGTGGCCGAGGGAAACTGGCTGGAGAACAACGGCGGCTACGGCATGTCCATCGGCCACAAAGATAGCGACAACTTTATTCGCCGAAACACGATCATCGGCAACAAGTTGGGCGGCGTTTACTGGCGCGCGGAAACCGAGCCAATGGCCGCGCATCGCAATACCTTCGAGAACAACACCGTCCGCGACAACGAGGGCTGGGGCATTTTCGTGGATGGCGCAACGCATGGCACGATCATTCGCAGCAACGTCGTCGAGGACACCGGCGGCGGGCGGCAGAAGACCGGCATCCGCATCGGCAAGCAGGCGGGCGAAGTAGTCCTGGAGGGCAACACCGTCAAGGCCGCCAACGAACTACTCGATGAACGTCAGAAACCATGAGTGGAGAACGCAATCAGAGGTCTAGGATGAAGGAGACTCCATTCACTTCGGAAGCCGCCAGATCTTGTCGGTGGTTTCCGACTCCTGCGAAAACTTCCTTAATGGCCTTTCATTTGGCTGTGCTCGGAATCTTGAGTCTTGCACTCGTTCCGTCCGCAGTCGCTCTGGAGGGTGGCAGGTATGTACGCAACGAGCCTGTCTGGCGAACGCCCCCAATTCGTCCGCAGGGTTTTCAGTTCGAGATTCAGCTCCCTGCGCCGACGGCGTCTTATGATCTCGAGATCGTGCGGCAATCCATCCGCAGACACAACCTCGGTGACTATGATTCGGCCGTGTCGAAAGTAATGGCTGCCGAATGGGGCTACTCGTTCACGCATCTCGACGGTCAGATGGACGGAGCCGGGCGACGCATCAAGGCCGGCTACGCGACGCCGCCTGCGAATCGCGCCGAGTGCTTAACGGTGATTGAGGCTTTTTTGAAACGGCAGTACATCGCCGGGGCGGATCATCCGTGGGCCTCCATGAACGGGCATTTTCCCTGGCATCACTATGCGGCGGAGTGGGGATTTGATCAGATCGGAAGCGAGATTGGGGAGAACGTCGACAACTACCAATGGCATGTCGCGCTGACACGCGGCGCGGCCCGACAATACGCGCGACCGTGGTTCATGGACTTCTCGGCGTGGCATGGGCCGAGCATCACCGATTACTCGGAGGGAAGAATCTGGGGCGAATACAGCGGACCGGATCATGGCCACTCGATGAGCTTGTTCGAGCGGTCGCTCTTCATGAGCTACATGGCCGGGGCTGGTCAGATCACGGCGGAGGCGGGTGGTGCGATTGCATTTCTGACCGCGCTGGACGAGCAAGGGCGTTATCGGCTCAGCCCCTACGGCGAGGTGTGCCAGCGGCTGCGCCAGTTTGCGCTGACCCATCCGGACGTGGGAATCCCCCTCACGCCGTTCGCGGTGGTGTTGGATTATCATCATGGCGCTTACCCAGGTTCCGGCAAACGCCGTGCCTTCTGGCATTTTGATTACAACGCCGGCGACAACATGACGTGGGACTTGATCCACCTGATCTGGCCCGGCGGTTGGGAGGTCATGGGCAAAAACGAGGCCGGAACGATGGTGAATGGTCCGTTCGGCGACACGTTCGACATCCTCCTCCAGAATGCACCGCAGAAAGTGCTCGACAGCTATCCCTGCTTGATTCTTTCGGGAGACATCCGGCTGTCCGCCGAAGAAGCCGCGCGTTACGTCAACTACGTCCGGCAGGGTGGCACTTTAATTCTCAACTCTGCATTCCTGCGCGACTTTCCGCGCTATGTGAAGCTTCCCAAAGGTGACAACCGCCATGAACTAGTGGAGGGCAAAGGCCGCGTCATTCTGTTTGCGCCGGATTATCAGGTGCAGCAGCTTGCGCCGATCCTCAAAGAGCAGTTGGCAAAGCGGTTGCCCGTCCAGGTGTCGCCGGGTGTGCAATTTCTTGTCAACCTCGGGCCCGGCAGTGCTTATGTGACGCTGATCAACAACAATGGCGCGTTAGCGCTCACGAGAACTGACCCGGGTGTGCTCATGAGAAGTGACCCACCTGGGTGACGGGCGGAGAGATTTCCTTTCCAGGGAGGAAGGCGTAGGAAGCAGAAAACCCTTGTCCCACCTCGACG
>VHCO01000206.1 GCA_016871715.1 Verrucomicrobiota bacterium | reverse complement strand
CCGGCGCCCCCCCCCCCCCGCCAGCCCAGCCGCCCGATCGACGCTCGAGCCGTTCCCGACGCCGGACTCCGCGCGCCGAACTCCGCGCTCCCCGCTCCTCCCCGGCGTGGTCCATCGCGGACCTTCTCGATGCCACCGTCGATGACACCATCGGGTTCCTGGCAGCCTGGGCATGCGATTCGGTCCCCGCGCGCCGGGCCCTGAGAAGACTGCGCTTGCTCGAGGAAGTCGGTTTGGGTTACTTACGCTGCGGCCAACCGCTGAGCACCCTCTCGGGCGGTGAAAGCCAGCGACTGAAACTGGCCGCGCACTTGGCCGAAAGCGTGGCGGTTGCTGAGCCCGCTTCCGCGGCGGAACCGCTGGGGAAGTCGAGCTCGCGGTCGACCGCGATGGACTCGTCGGCGTCTTCGGCGGAGGGTGCCGAGGTTCTCACGCCGGCAGCGGGTACCTCGCACCCCGCCCCGCGACCCGATGCTCGAGTGCTGGCGCTCCGCGAGGCCTTGCCTCCCATGCCGGGTTTGCTGACCGGGCGCGAACTCCTGGAACAGACTGCCCGGCAGAAAACCGTTCCGCTAGCGGCAACGGCTCCCCTTCCAGCCCCTGCTCACCAGCGCACGTTGTTCCTGTTCGACGAACCCACCACCGGCCTGCACTTCGACGACATACGGGTCCTGCTGCAAGTCTTCCAGCGGCTCGCGAATGCCGGCCACAGTGTGCTGGTGATCGAACACAATCTCGAGGTGATCAAATGTGCGGACTGGGTGATCGATCTCGGCCCGGACGCCGGCGATGAAGGCGGTCGGTTGGTCGCCGCCGGTCCGCCCGAGCAGATCGCCGCTTGTCCAGCTAGTCACACTGGCCAAGCGCTGCGGGAGATGGGGCTTGGGGCGGACCCAGCGCTTGCGCCGGCCAATCGAGCCGCTGCTCCTTCGGCTCCGCTCGGAGCTACAGGGCTTGCTCGAGGGTCTGGGTGAGCTCGTCCTGGGTAAGCAGGATGGGGTTAGCCTTCATGCTGCTGGCCTGGGCCGCGTCCGCCACGAGCGCTCCCAGGTCGGCGCGCGTCAAACCGTAAGCGCGCAGGCTGGGAACCTCGAGCGCGGTCGTCAACTCGCGCACCCAGGCGACGCCCGCTTCGGCGTTAGCCGCGGTGTCCTCGGTCAGGAGGCGCGCCACCTCGGCATACCGGCGCAGGGCGTCTCCGTCCGGTTGGCGGCCCTGCAAGGCCTGCAAGTTGGCGGTCATCACATGCGGCAACAAGGCCGCGCAGACCGCCCCGTGCGGCGCGGCGAACCGGCCGCCGATCGGCGCGGCGAACCCGTGCACGGCGCCCAACCCGGCGTTCGCGAGGGCCAGGCCGCCGAAGAGACTCGCGAGGGCCATGTCCTCGCGCGCGGCGGGGTCGCCGCCTTCCTCGCAGGCACGGCGCAAGGAGCGGCGGACGCGTCGAATGCCCTCGCAGCAGAGGGCATCGGTGACTGGATTGGGCCGGTTACAGACATAGGGCTCGATGAGTTGGGTCAGGGCGTCCAAGCCGGTGCTGGCGGTGAGCGCCGGTGGTAAGTCCCGAGTCAAGTCCGGGTCCACAACCGCCACGCGCGGCAGCAGGAGCGGGCTGCGCAGGCTCACCTTCACCCGGTGTGCCGGCGACACCAGCACCGCGTTGCGTGTCACCTCGGTGCCGGTGCCTGCCGTGGTGGGAATCGCCAGGCATGGCGCCGCAACTTGCGTCAGCGGCCGGCCCCGGCCGATGACCTCGAGGTAGTCGAGCAACTCCCCCTCGTTGCTCAACAGGGCTGCGATGGCCTTGGCGGCATCCAATGCGCTTCCGCCCCCGAACCCAATCGCCAGGTCACAACCCTCGGCCCGGGCTCGCGCGACGCCCTGCACCACCAAGTCGGTCGTCGGCTCACCCGCCACCGGGAAGCGGGTTGTTCCAAGGCCGTGTCCCGCGAGGATCTCGACCATCCGCGAGGCCCGAGCGGCCGATTGGCCGGTGACCACCAAGGCCCGCGAGCCCAGTCCGCGCGCTAGCGGCCCAACTTCCTTGAGCGTACCTGGTCCGAACAGGATCCGGTTCGGCGTGGCCAACTCGAAACGCATACCTTACCTGCGCGGCGACGCAGCCGGCCTACCAGCCCGCGTCATCCGGAAAGACATTCTCGAACTTGACGCTCGATCGCGGCTCGGCCATCAGCGACGCTACGGCATCGCGCCACTTGGCGTAGTGGGCTGTCGCCTTATGTTGGGCTGGCGCCTCCGCCGTGCGGTAGACCTCGACCAGCACAAACCGCGTCGGGTCATCGCTCTGTTCGAGGACATCGAAGCGGGCAATCCCCGGCTCGCGCACGCTTTGGCGCGCATTCTCGAGCGTTGCCTGCTTAAAGGCCTCGATCCCCTCGGGTTTCACGCGGACATGGACGTGGACGACTAACATGGAGCGAGTATTTGGCGTCGGGTAACTCCTGGCAACGGGATTTCGACTGACCCGAGGCACGGCGGGTCGAGTCGAGTCCCGATGCCGATGGCGGACACCACTCGGTTTAGCGTGGCTTGCGGCTACATGCGATGTGCAAGCTGACAGTATTTTAGTAGTTGACAGCCTCCTCCGTGCGAGCTCTGTCAGCTTGGACCGGCCGCAGAGACCAAGGCTTGCGAGATTCATTCTCACAACATGATAGTAGTTGACAGCTCCTCAGGCCCAGCTTCTGTCCGCTAGGCCCGGCTGCGAAGACCGAGACTCGGGGGAGGGCGGCCGGCTACTGCGGCAGGACCAAGGAACAGCGGCGAACGCCAGTTCGCCGCTACACCGTACCGTGGGATCGCCGGGGGGCTCTGAGCGCTGACGGACGACGTCACGTTGTGCTCGGCGAGCCGGCCGGTTACACCTCCCCACCCCTCCCCTCCCCTCCCGGGCCCTCCGAGGCCTCGATCCCTCGGCCTTTGGCCTTTGGCCTTCCAGAATTGTGGCGTCCACCCCTTTATGTGCCAGTGTTGTAGTAGTTGACAAACATCACGGTCGGCGCGCACGCCCGCCACAGAGCGCAGGGGACTGCGCGCCGGACGTTCGAGCTGTAACTGGCTTTGATAAGTTTCTCGGCCCCGGCGCGCCCGAGAGGTCGGCTAGACGGCGATGGGGGCCTTGATGGCCGGGTGGGGGTCGTAGCCGGAGAGTGTAAAGTCTTCGTACTTGAAGTCGTGGAGGCTGGTGACGGCGGGGTTGAGGCGCATCTGAGGGAGGGGCCGCGGCGTGCGGGTGAGCTGCAGACGCGCTTGTTCAAGATGATTGGCGTAGAGGTGCAGGTCGCCGAAGGTGTGGACGAAGGTGCCGGGTTTGAGGTGGCACACCTGGGCCACCATGAGCGTGAGCAAGGCGTACGAGGCGATGTTGAACGGGACGCCCAGGAAGAGGTCGGCGCTGCGCTGGTAGAGTTGGCAGGAGAGGGTGCCGTCGAGGACGAAAAACTGAAAGAGCGTGTGGCAGGGCGGCAGGGCCATCCGGTCCAGGTCCGCCACGTTCCAGGCGCTCACAATCAACCGGCGGCTGTCGGGGTGGGTGCGGATGCGCTCGATGACTTGGTCAATCTGGTTGATGGACCGGCCGTCGGCGGTGCGCCAATCCCGCCATTGCGCGCCGTAGATGCGACCAAGGTCGCCGTGCGGATCGGCCCATTCGTCCCAGATGGTCACGCCGCGGTCCTGGAGCCATTTGACGTTGGTCTCGCCCCGGAGGAACCAGAGGAGCTCGTAAATGACCGACTTGAGATGCACGCGCTTGGTCGTCAACAACGGAAAGCCCGCCGTGAGGTCAAAGCGCGTCTGCGCGCCGAACAGGGCGTAGGTGCCGGTGCCGGTGCGATCGGCCTTGAACTGGCCGCGTTCCAGGACGAGCCGGAGCAGGTCGAGATACTGTACCATGCGGGTCAGTGTTTCGGTGTCGGGTCTGGGCGCCGCCCCGCTGGTTTAGGGCAACGGCGGGGCGAAGCAAGCGATTAATTGGCAATCCGCCGTTGACGATCGCCCCCGGCCTGCTAGGGTGCGCGGCATGCATTTGGGCAGCCCTAGCGCTGAGTTCGAGTTGGGCGGCGGCTATTACTTTAGCCGCCCGACCTGCGCGTAGGACTGCGAGCGATTGTTCCTGAACCTCGAGCCAAACCGCAGGTCTGCGCCTGCGGTTTTCTGTTTGACCCGGGCGCCCTGCGAAGAAAGACCGCCATGATCATCGTCCTGAAACCGAACATCACGTCGCGCCAGGAGACGGCTGTGCTGAAAGAGATTCGCAAGCTGGGCTACCGGCCGCACGTCATTCGAGGCGTCGAGCGCGTGGTGATCGGCGCCATTGGCGACGAACGCACTCACCACACCCTCGAGACGCTCACGACCTGGCCTCAGGTCGAGAACGTCATGCCGGTGCAGAAGCGCTACAAACTCGTGAGTCGCGAGGCGCACCCGAGCGATTCGACGGTTCGGGTGGGGTTGCGGGTAGCGATTGGCGGCCGGCAGCTCCACATCATGGCGGGTCCCTGTTCGGTCGAGAGCGAGAAGCAGTTGCTGACCACAGCACACGCGGTGCAGCGGGCTGGGGCGACCCTGTTGCGGGGGGGCGCGTTCAAGCCGCGGACGTCGCCGTACGAGTTCCAGGGTTTGGGTGAGAAAGGGCTGAAGTTGTTAGCCAAAGCGCGGGCGGAGACGGGGCTGCCGGTCATCACGGAGTTGCTTTCGGAGACCCAGGCGGAGTTGGTGGCGGAGTACGCGGACATTTTGCAGATCGGCACGCGGAACGCCCAAAACTTTCAACTCCTGATCGCCGCGGCGAAGACCGGGCGGCCGGTCCTGCTCAAGCGCGGCCTGTCGATGCGCATCGAGGAGTGGTTGCTGGCCGGGGAGTACATCTTGGCGAACGAAAACCCGAATCTGCTCTTCTGCGAACGCGGCATTCGCACCTTCGAAACCTACACGCGCAACACCCTCGACCTTGCGGCTGTCCCGATCGTGAAGCGGGAATCGCACTGTCCGGTCGTTGTGGATCCCAGCCAGGGAGCGGGCCGGTCGGACTTAGTGACGGCGCTGTGCAAGGGCGCGGTGGCGATGGGTGCGGATGCGTTGTTGATCGAGGTGCATCCCAACCCGGCCGAGGCTTGGAGCGACGGCGCGCAGCAGGTGACGCTGGCGGGCTTCGCGCGGCTGATGGAGGAGTTGCGACCCCTGGCGGCGGCAGTGGGGAAGGAGTTACCCGGCAGTTAACCCACGCTGACGGCATCGATGTCCCGCGGCTTCCTTCATCGCTTTGTCCGGTTGGGCCTGCTCGCCGTCACCCTCCTCGTCGCTGGCGCGGAGCATCGGGAGGCCAGCCCGCGCGCGGGCGAAGGGGTGTATGGACTGTTGCGCCGGCACGGTTTCAAACCGACGCCGGACGATCTCTCGCGGTTCCAGCAGCTCAACGAAGGGCGACTCGGGCCGGACCGTTCGCTTGTGCTCGGCCGCAGGTACCGCCTTCCGCCGAGCCCAGAGGCCACGCCTCCGCCTGAAGGCGCCGGTCGCACGCGGTTGTATTATCCGATCTTCGGTCCCAAGCGCGAGTGGGTGGACCGCCGGGACAACCAACTGGCGGGCGCGGTCTTCTACCTGGTGAGCGGGCATGGCGGTCCGGATCCGGGCGCGCTAGGCCAGCGCGACGGGCACACGCTGGCCGAAGACGAGTACGCCTACGACATCACCTTACGGCTGGCGCGGGTGCTGCTCGAGCACGGCGCCCAGGTCTTCATGATCATCAAGGATCCCGACGACGGCATTCGGGACGGCCAATGGTTGCCGCTGGACCGCGACGAGGTGACGCACCCCGAACAGCCTATCCCCGCCCAGCAAGTGCCCCGCTTGCGGCAGCGCGCTGCGGCTGTCAACGCCCTCTACGACCGCCGGGAGGAAGGGACGGCGTACCATCGCGTGATCATCCTTCATCTGGACAGCCGCAGCCTCGAGGATCGGGTGGATGTGTTCTTTTATCACCACCAGTCGAGCGCGTTGGGGCGGCGGCTGGCGGTTAACTTGCGGGATGCCTTCGCGGCCAATTACCGCAAGCACCAACCCAGCCGCGGCTACCGCGGCACGGTGGATTCGCGCAGCCTGTACATGCTCAATGTCACCACGCCCCCCGCGGTCTTCATCGAGCTAGGCAACATTCGCAACCGCAGCAACCAGTACCGCTTCATTCAGGCCAGCAACCGCCAAGCCCTGGCTGAGTGGATCCGCGACGGCATCGTCCAGGATTTCCACGCTGCGGGAGGTGGATAGCCCAGGCGAGCGGGGATGCTCGGGAATCACGGGGCTGGGTTGGGGGGAACGCCCGCCGGTTGACGCAGCAGGAACTGGCGCAGGGCGTCGAGTTTGTCGGTGTTGATGAAATCGACGCCGGCGAGGAACTGCTCTTGCCAAATCGGTTCCTGGTCGGGCGCGCCCCAGAACCGTACCTGGCGACCCTGAGCGTGGGCCTGGGCGACCAAGTCGCGCAGGCGGGTCCGCTCGGCGACGGGCATTTCACCGGCGCCGCGCCACTGGAAGTGCCTGGGCCAGTTATCACTGATCCAGGGGACCAGATGGGGACTAGGGTTGCGTGGGAGATCGTTGAGGCGGCCGTCGATGCCGGCCAAGCGGGTGGGTTCCTGGGCCAGTTGTTCGCGGGGCGAGTTACCGCTCAGCACGACGGTGACCGCTTTCGGCTCCGTCCGGTCGGCGCGGTAGGTGGTGAGCATCTCGGCGTACTGGGCAAGGACGGGCCGCAGCGCTTGCCAAGTGGCTGGGCCGTTCGACTTGAAGTCGATCAGGAGGAAGAAGGCTGGGCCTTGGGCGTAAACCCGGCCGCGGTTGGCCTGGACCCGTTCGCGCAAGGGGTCCAGGTAAAGCCGCTCGAGGGTGCGGTCGGGCCGGACCTGGGCGAGGTCATGGGCGACCAGCAGTTGGCCGGCGACGAGGTGGATGTCGGCTTCGACGCTACAGAAGCCGCGCGCCAACGCGTCGAGGAGCGGGCGCGGGTGTTCATAATCGTTGTGGGCATGGGCCTGCGCCAACGGGCTCACCACCGGCTCAGCCGCGTCAACTGCACGGGCGGCGGTGCCAGCCCAGAGGGCCATCGCCACCACGGCGGACACGCTGCCGATCGAGAATCGGCGATACAGCAGGTTCCAACCCTGCGCTACGGGCTGGCGCCCCTCGGGTTCACCGCGAAGTTGGCGAGACATTCGGGTTAGAAGGTTCGAAGGACGCGCGTTGGGGCACAGCATGAACGGCGCGCCGCAGCCCGGGCGGTGTCGCCGACCGTTCGATGGGCAGCCTGCCTACTTGATCGAGGCGGCCGGCACGATTTTGATGCTCTCGACTCCGGCGCGTTGAACGGGTTTGCTGCGTTCGCCTGACCGGCTGGGTCCGACGGTCGTATCGCCGAGCTTGAGCAAGACCTCCTCGCCCTTGATCAGTTTGCCGAAACCGGTGTATTGGTTGTCCAGAGACGGGGCGGCATCTAGGCAGATGAAGAACTGGCAGCCGGCGGAATCTGGGTCGCGACTACGGGCCATCGAGATGACGCCTCGGGTGTGTTTGCGGGCGTTGAACTCGGCTTTGATCTTGTAGCCCGGGTCGCCGGTGCCCCAACGGTCCTCGGCGTTGGCGTCTTTGGTGAGCGGGTCGCCGCCTTGGATCATGAAGCCCTTGATGATGCGGTGAAAAGCGGTGCCGTTGTAGAAGCCGTCTTTGGCCAGCTTGATGAAATTGGCGACGGTCTTGGGGGCCACGTCGGGCCAAAACTCGATCACCATCTCGCCGTGGGCAGTCTTGATGACGGCCACTTCCTTTGCGTCCGCTGGGTTTGTAGCATCGGCCGCATTGACCCAGCCCGCCAGTGCGAGCACTCCGAGCATAGTTATGCGATGACGTTTCATGTTGCCGACAGCTTGGTCGAGCGAGCCGGGTCTTGTCACGCGCCGAATCACGCCTTCTTGTCGGTGGCGGCGGCAGCGGGTTCGGCGGCCGGGGCGGTCTTGGCGGCCTTGGCTTTGGCCTCGGCGGTGGCTTTGGCTTCCTTGGCTTCTTTGGCGTCTTGGCGCCCGCGGTAGTGGCTCGAGTAGTAGCGGTTTTGGTAGTAGTAGTAGGAGTAGTAGTAGGAGTCGCGACCCTCGAAGTCGATGTCGTTGAGGATGACGCCGCAGAGGTGGATGCCGGCGTCCTGGATGCGTTGGACGGTCTTGCGGGCGTGTTCGCGGCGGATCTTATTGAACTTGGTGACAAAGACCACGCCGTCAGCCATGGCCGAGAGGATCAACGGGTCGCTGACGGCCGAGACGGGCGGGCAGTCCATGACGACGCGATCGTAGCGTTTGCTGACTTCCTGGAGGAAATGGATCATGCGTTTGGACCCGATCAACTCGGAAGGCTGGGACGGGGTCGCTCCCACGCAGACGACGTCGAGGTTGGGCACTTCGGTGGTGTGGACCAACTCGTCGACCACATTGGCTTTCTCGGTGAGGAAGGCGGCTAGGCCGACGGGGCTGTGCAATTGGAAGGCCTTGTGGACCGAGGGCCGGCGGAGGTCGGCGTCGATGAGCAACGTGCGCAAGCCGGTCTGCGCCATGACGATCGAGAGGTTCGAGGCGACCAAGGACTTGCCTTCGCCCGGGATGGTGCTGGTGACGGTCATGACCCGGACTTTGTTGGCCTTGCTGCCGAGGGCGATGGCGGCGCGGATGGTGCGGAAGCTCTCGGCGGCGTTGGACTGTGGGTGGAGATGGGCCTGGAGGTCGCGCTCGACGACGCTGTTGGACTTGATATTTGGGATGTAGCCCAGGAAGGGCAGGCGCAGGTAGGTCTCGACATCGTCCTGGCTCTTGATCGAGTCATCCAGGTAATTGACGAAGAAGGCGAGCCCGATGGCGATGGCCAGACCGCCGAAGACACCGAGCATCAGGGTCAGCACGATGCGGGGCTTGACGGGCTTGAGCGGGGCGGTGGCTTGATCGATCACGCGGATGTTGTTGGCTTTGTCTTTTTGGACCAGCTCGACTTCCTTCATTTTGCCGAGCACGAGGTTGAAGAGGGCCTTGCTGCTCTCGGCTTTTCGAGCGAGCACGTCGTAATCCATCTTGGCTTTGTTCCATTCGGTTTGGCGCTCGATCCAGTCGGTGACGAGTTGGGCATGGATGTCTTCGTTGGACTTGGCCAGGACCGCCTCTGAACGCAGGGTGGCGACGACTTTCTGGGCGGCCTCAGCGAGGGCCTTCTTGGTATCGTCGAGCTTGGCCTGCATCTGGATCATGGTCGGGTGGCGGCGCAGGTAGCGTTGTCGGAGGGCGGCCATGTCGCTTTCGAGGGTGCCCAGTTGGTTCTGTAGGTTCTTGAGTTGGCCATCGACGGCGATGGGCGGGAAGATCTCGACCGGTTTGCCGCCTTGGACATGGCGATCGAGCTGATCGACGGTGGACTGGGCGACTTGGGCGCGGCTCTTGGCCTCGGCATAGCGCGCCTGCGCCTGGCTGAGGGCTTCGGCGATGACGTTCTGGTCGCGTTCGAGCGAGGCAAACTTCGAGCGGACGCGGTAGCTTTGGAGGGCTTCCTCGGCCTTTTGGACGTCGCGTTCGAGGCCGCTGGCCTGGTTCTGCAGGAAGAAGAGCATGTCGAGGGTCTTCTTCTGTTTCTGGAGGGCGTTTTGCTCGATGAACTCGTTGGCGAGGGTGTTGGCGATGTCCTTGGCCTTCTGCGGGCTCGTGTGCTGGACCTTGACGTCTACAAGGCGACTCATGCGGATCGGGTTCACGCTGATGTCGCCCGCCACCTCGGCCGCGATGTCCACAGACTTAGCGTACCGGCCGTCTTCGGCCAGTTTTTCCTTCTTGATCACTGACTCGATCAGGGTGCGGCTGAGGAGGTTTTTGTATTGGGTCTGGAGGTAGTCTTGGTCCATCGAGCCGACGTTCACGAGGACGTCGCGGAGGTTGAGCGCGGTGTCGGCCTCGCGATCGATCTGGATGCGCGTGTTGGCCTCGAAGACGCGCGGCGCCTTATAGAGGTAGACGAGGCAAAGCACGAACACAGACACGAACGCGGCGATGACGAGCCAGCGGCGTTCGAGGATGACGTGCCAGTAATGGCGCAGGTTGACGTTGCCGGCGGCCATGGCGGGAGCCGGCGACTCGCTGTACGCGTACGCGGTTTGAGGATAATACTGCATGGCCATTAAAAGACGCTTTGTTTGACTTCGATGAGGTCGCCTGGCTGCACCCAGACCTTGCGGGCCGGGTCTGTCTCTCGTTTCAAATCGGTCAGGCTATAGGTCTGCATGCGGCCGCCGCGGGTGAACTCGACGGTGTTACGCGCGCTGGGGGTGGTGCCGCCTGCCATCGCCAACACGTCCAGGATGTCCATCCTCTGGTCGGGCATGATCGAGAGCTGTCCCGGTTTGTAGACCGCTCCGAGGACCCGGACGTATTCGGTGCGGTACTGTTTCACCGACACGATCACCTCCGGGTTCACGAAGTACTCTTCTTTAATCAGCAAGTCGCGGAGCCGGGCCCGGAGTTCGGCGGTGGACAAGTCCCGCACGTTCACCACATCCAGGAACGGGAACTGGATTTCGCCGGAGGAACTGACCAGGAACTCGGTCTGGAGGTCGCGTTCGCCGGTGATGGTGATCATCAGCAAGTCGTTCGGGCGGATTTTGCGGTCGGGGTTCGACGCGGCATCCACACCTTCCTGGGCGTGGGCAGTCAGCCCCACGCACGCAAGGGCGAGGGCCCAGGCGATTGGGGTTAGGATTCGTTTCATAGGCGTACGGGAAAGTCGGTCAGTCGATCGTCGTCGGGATCAGTAACCAATGTTCAGGCCGAGACTGACGCGGTTGACGTCATACTCGATCGAGCCGACCTGGCTACTGGTGGATTTCTGGAACTCGTAGTTGAACATGGCCCCCAGCCATTGGCGGAACTGGTAGCTCAAGCTGGCCGAGACGCTGAAGTAATCCGAAGAAGCGCCGCTGGCGATTCCGGTACCGGTGTATTCGTTGCGGCCGTACGTGCCGCGCAGCCCGGCGGTCCAGCGGCCGGTGGCCCCGAGCCGCTGTTGGACACCCAGGTTGATGGAGTCGGAGGTGTAGACCTGCTGCGAATACTGGACCGAGAGGGTGCTGCGGCGAGAGTAGCCCAGCGTGGCCGAGGTGCGCTCGGTGAACCGGGCGGTCAGATCGGCTTCGACCACCGGCGAACTGGCGCCGGCCGACCCGTCGGCATAATCGCTGACGTCATAGCCTACTTTGACTGAGCCGCTCAGCTTGGTGGTGAGTTCGCCTTTGGCACCGAGGAAGCCGCCGAACGACTCCAGGTGCGGTCCTTTACGGAAGAAGGGGTTACCGGTGATATTCGGGGTCGAGGCGGCCTGGCCGTAGTAGAACTCCCCGAACAACCCGATCTTGGTAAAGGCCTGGTAGCCAAAACCTAAGGTGCCTCGCAGGTTGTTGAGGTCGTAGTACGCGCTGCCGTCCTCGAAGTCGGTGCCGCCGGCGGTTCCGGACAGGTACGTGCTGGTCTTTTGGCCCACTTGGTAAGTGACACGCTGGTTCAGACTGTAACTGAGGCGGTCAATGGACGCGCCGGCGACGCCCTCTGCAGCCTGCTCGAAGCTGAGGAGGCCGCCGTAGATGCTCGAAGCCCAGATGGCCTGGTTGTTCGAGTCAAAAGCGATGCGTGACCGGCGCAAGGCCACCCCCAGCGCCAAGGTGTGATCGAGCGAGTTCTGGTCTGAGTTATCGGCGTAGAGGAGGCTGTCGAGCGTGTAGGTGAGGTTGACCTGGTTAGGGCTGTCGGGCCGGCCCAGGGCGGCGGTGAAGCTGGGCCGGATGACCGTGATGAAGTCGCTGCGGCGCACCCCGGAGGCGTAGAACAGGTTGTCGTTGTATTGCTCGCCAAGGTAGAGGTGGGGGCGGAGGATGACCGGGCCGGCCTTGTAGGCTAGCAGGTCTTTCGCCTCGAAGGCTTGGGCGCACACGCCCGCCGCCACGCAGGAGGCGGCGGTAGCCAGAGTGCCGTGACGGGGATGAGTGCTCATTCGAGTTCGAGGCGTTGCCAGTTCAAATACAGCGCGCCCCCGCCGGTTGGGGCGGGTGCGCTCGGCTTGTTTCATTGTTGTCCAATAGCGGAGATCGGCAACTCGAGGCTGAGGCTTGACCTGATCGCGACATTGCACACCCAGCCCGGACCGCATCTTGGCCCATTTCTAGGACGGGAGGGTCGGGCATACGGCGCGCTTCATGCAAGCAGAATCTGGCCGCCCCACGGCGCACGGGGGTATGGACACGCCCCAGCGCCGGTCGTTCAAGGGCGGGGCGGGTCGGAATTGGGCTCGCAACCCCACGAAGCCCCAGGCGATCAGCGGCTCCGGAGATAGAAGTAGACCACGCCCCAGACGATCAGGATGAAGCAGGCGAGCAGGGCCAAGAACCGGTTGCGGGCGATGCGCTTTTCGTAGCGCAAGGGTCTGAGGCCGTGGATCGCGCCGGCTGCCAGATAGCTGATCAACTTCGGGTTCGAGGCCGGGGTGCCGCGCAACTGCTCGAGCCAGCGCCGCAAGCTGGCGAGCGGATCGTACTTGCGCACCCCCAACTCGTTGAAGTGTGCGGGCGTATCTCCGCGCTCGAGGGCGCCCGAAGATCGTGGGCTACCGAGATCCTCGAAACCCGGCTCGGCCGCCCGCGGCTGACCGTGGGCGGCGTGCGGCCAAGCGGTCGAGCGCACCCGCGGTTGTCCGCGTTCGAGCGTGACGCGGTCGTCGAGCTCGCGGATCTGGTCCTCCAAGGCTGCAATCTCCGAACTCAGGGCGCGCTCGCGCTCGGAAATCGGGTCCTGCCTTCGTCGAAACAGTCCCATGGGATGGCCGGCCTAGCGGAGGAGGTGCAAGGATAAGACGGCGAGCAGGACCGCCACCGCCACGGGCCAGGTCAGCGCCAGCCCCACCTTGCAGAGGGTGCCGAACTTCTGCGCCCCGAAGTCGCGCCGCTCGGATGGCGCATCGCCGCGGGCGGCGTGGTCAGCCGGCGAGTGCTCGGTGCCGTTCAACACCGGCCACTTCAGCCGGCCCGCATTCCACTCCATGCGGGCGTTCTCGACGGCCGTCAAGGCGCGGGTGAGCTCGGCATTCCAGTTCTCCTGGGTCCAGGCCTCCTCCCGGACGCTCTGGACTTGAGCGAGCGTCTCGCGAAAACCCGTCAGCGTCTTGGTCAGTTGTTCCGCCGTGCGCCGCGCGTCTCCCTCGGCCTTCTCCAACAAGCCGATGCCGCGGGTGAGGTGCTCGACCATCTCGGCTCGACCTCGCGCGAACTCGGCGCGGCGTCGCCGCGCGTCTTCGAGAGCCACGCGCTCGCGTTCGAGTTGGTCCTGGGCCCGCTTGAGTTCCGCAATGCGGCTTTGTGCCTCGCTGACTTTGGTCTCGAGTTCCTCGCGGGTGGGCGGCCGCGGCGACGTGGTGGCGCCACCGCCGGCGCTGGTGGTGGCGGCGAGCAGCGTGCCGGCGCGGGTGGCTTGGCTGGCCTGCAACTCGCGGTCGATGAAGTCCGTCTTGTCGAAGGGCGCGGTCACAGCGGCGACTGTAACACGGGCGGAGGCGGTGTAAAGAGTGCAGCCGCCCGCCCCCCCGCTCCTGGCTCGGGCGCGGTCGGTTCAGTGCTCGAAGTGTGCGACGCGGCGCAAGCCGGCCCGCAGCGGGAGTCCGCCGAGCGATCCGGAGAGCAGGAGGAACAGCACCCAGGCGAGGGCCACGACGTGCGCGGGTTGGTCGCCGTGGCGAGTCCAGGGCGAGCCCAAGGCCAGCAAGACCACGGCGACGACGATGTAGAGGAAGCTGAGCACCAGGCAGAAGGTTCCGCCGAAACCGCTGACGATCTTGGTGGGATTATCTTCCTTGAGGTTCGGGTAGAGGGCGCCGAGGCCGACGGCGAGGGCGTTGAGGGTGAAGGTCATCACGGCGATCGCAGCCCCGAGGTACAACGTTCGCGGCCACGTCAATTGGAGCATGCGGCTGGAGAGGATCATCAGGCCGAGGGTGATGACCAAGGAGCAACCGCTGGCCAAAGCGAACTTGGCGGCTAACACCCGATGCAGGCCCAACGGGGCCAACCCCACGATCCAGAGCCGCTTGCCTTCGAGCGAGAACTGCGGGTACACAAACCGGGTGGTGAGCGTGGCTAGGTTGAGCGCGCACGCCCCGAGGTTCAGGTACGAGACCAGGTAAACCCAAAACGGGTTCGTCAGTTGCTGGCTGAAGTGGCGCAGGTTCACAATGTAGACCCCCAACAGACCGAAGAGCACCAGGCTCTGCCCCCACTGGGTCGTGTCCCGCCAGAACAGGCGCAGGTCTTTGAGCACCAGCGCCCGCACGTCTCGAGGCAACCCGGGCAGCCAAGCCAAGACCGCCTCGAGCCCCCCCATGCCACGGCGCCAGGCGCGACGCCGCGCTTGCCACCGGCGGAACCAGCGCCAACGCGCCAGCACACTTCCCCGGCTCTGGACGGTCGCGGCGGCGAGGTAAAACGCCCGGCCCATGCGAGTACACATGAGACTACCGAAGAACAGCGCGTGGCTGAGCAACAACAAGGCGAAGAAGCCAGCGCCACGAAGCGCCCCT
>VHCO01000205.1 GCA_016871715.1 Verrucomicrobiota bacterium | reverse complement strand
GTCTCGCCCGCTGCCCCGCGCCCATGCTGCCCGCACTCCGTCACCAGCCCCAACGGAGAGCGGGCGTCTCGCCCGCTGCCCCGCGCCCACGTTGCCCGCGCCCCGTCACCAGCCCCAACGGAGAGCCCAATCCTCTGCGCGCCCTACGGCCGGCTCGTAGTCCATCTCAGTAGCTCATGAGTTAGTGAACGGCAACCTGCAAGCACCGACTCTCTCCCCCGCATCATGCCTCCCGAAACGTTCACCTTCGACCTACCAGGGGCCTGGCGCATCGGCGCACCCCTGGTTCTGCTGGTGTTCGGGTCGAGCGCATGGGGGTATTTGCGGCGGGGCCTGAGCCGGCCTCGGGCGCTGGGCTTGGCCACGCTGCGGGCGGCCGCGGTCGGGTTGCTGGTGTGCCTGGCGGCGCGGCCGACCTGGGTCTCCCGCGCCCCACCAAGCGCGGACCAGCGCACGGTAATGTTGCTTGTGGATCAGAGCGAGAGCATGTCGGTTGAGACCGACGGCCGCACCAGCTACCGCCAAGCCCTCGATTTTGCCCGCGTCCACCTGCTGCCGGCGCTCGCGGCAGCGGGTTGGCGCGTCCAAGGGTTCGGGTTCGCCGCTGACGCCCAACCCGCAGATGGCGCCCAAATGAACGCCGCGGCACCGAAAGGCCGGCGCACGAACCTCGGCCGGGCCATTCACCGGGCCCTGAGCCATGACGCGACTCCGCCATGGGCGGTGCTGGCGCTCACCGACGGCATCGTCAACGAGAGCGCGGACAACGCGCGCGGGTTGTCAGCCTTGGTCGAGAACCGCGTGCCGTTCATCGGACTGGCGGTCGGCAGCGACACGGGCGCGCGCACGTTGTCGTTGCGTCAAGTCACGGCGCCCAACGTCGTCGCCACCAACGCTCAGTTTCGCGTTTCCGCCGAACTCGAGGCGAACAGCGACGACGAGTTACCCCCGTTCGATCTGGTGCTGATGCGGGATGGCAAACCGGTGCAACAGAAAACCGTCCGGCCCGGCCCAGGCGCTCGCCTCTGGCTCGAGAGTTTCACCCTGCACGAGCCCGCCGAAGGCACCCACCAGTATCTGGTCCAGTTCCTCCCGCCGGCGGCGCCGGGCCTAAAGTGCGCCAGCACAACCGGCACCGCCGTGGTGCAGGTCGCGAGCGACAAGGAACTGCGCGTGCTCTATGTGCAAGGGGCGCTAACCTGGGACTACAAATTCGCGACGCTGGCCGTCCAGGACGACCCGATCGTCAAGCTCACTGGCCTGACCCGGACCTCGAAGCAGTCCATCTTCCGCCAGAACGTCGAGACCGCAGGCGAGCTCCAGTATGGCTTTCCCACCACCCTGGCAGAAATGGCCCCGTTCCGAGTCGTGGTCTTGGCCAGTCTCGCCCCCGCGGACCTCTCGCCGGCGCAACAGGATCTCCTAGCGCGATTCTGCGGCGACCTCGGCGGCGGGGTGTTGATGATCGGCGGCCGCGCCACCTTCAACGCGGCTTGGCAGGACAGCCGCCTCGAACACGTGCTCCCGGTCACCTTCACTAGCCTCGAAGGGGTGACCGGGTTGGACCGACCGTTTCGTCTCGAACCGACGGCCGCCGCCTTGGCGCATCCCCTGTTTGCGCTCGCCCACGACCAATCCCCACGCGAGGTCTGGGCCCGGCTGCCCACCCTCACCCACTATGGCCGCGTCGAGGCTGCCAAGCCGGGCGCGCAGGTCTGGGCCCAACACCCGGATGATGTCGGGCCCAACGGCCCGCGTATCTTGATGGCCTCGCAACGATTCGGCGCCGGCCGATCGGCCGTTCTCTGCGTCGAAAACCTGTGGCGCTGGCGCTTGGCCCGGGAGGCTGACCCGGCTCAGTTTGACCGTTTTTGGCGACAGCTCTTGCGGTTTCTGGGCGAGCCGAGCCGCCAAGATGTCGTGATCCAGTTGGCCGACCAGGAATTGCGCCCGCAACAAGACGTGCAACTGACTCTCGAACGGCGGCCCCAAGCCTCGGATCTCCCCGGCGCCAAGCTCGGCGTTCATCTCCGCGTCGAGGATGAACGCCAACAAACGGTCACCGAGCAGGCCCTCGAATTGCCCATCGGCCAACCCGTCAACGTCAGTTTCCGCCCACCGCAACCCGGCCTCTTCGCCGTCTGGGTTCAGGATCCGGACCGTATGCCGCTGGCCAGTCGCACCGTCGAGATCCGCGAGGTCAATGTCGAGTTCCAGGAAACCCGGCGCACGCTCGAAACCCTTCGGCAATGGGCCTCGCTCAGCGGCGGTTTGGCCTGTAAGGTCGAGGAGTGCACGGACCCGGCAGAGTTGGTGGACCAAGTCCGCGCTCGAGTCGAGGAGCTCCGCCGGTTCAACCCGACGCGACGCCCGGCGGGTATGAACGGCTGGATCCTGGCGGCGATCCTGACAGCCCTGGCCGTCGAGTGGGTCCTGCGGAAGAAATGGCTGCTGACATGAAAACCCACGCCACCCAATGGCCCGGTTTGCGGGCACTCCTCCAGTGCGCCCCGCTCTGGTGGGGCACCCTCGCCGCGCTGGCCGCCGAACCGGCCGGGTCGACCGACCCCGGCGCCACCTTCTTCATGGGCCGCGTCCAGTACAGCAAGAACGACGGCAACGATTGCGGCACGGTGGGCGAAGAGCTCCTGCGCCTGGTCTCGCGCGCCTCGACCCTTAAGGTCCAGCGGGAACGCCGGCTCAAGCTCACCGATCCCGAGCTGTTCGAGACCCCGTTCCTCTTCATGAACGGTCACAACGACTTCGTGCTCTCCCCCACCGAGCTGGACGCCTTGCGGACGTACCTGGCTCACGGCGGCTTTCTCTTCGTCTCCGGTTGCTGCACTAACCCGAGCTTCCCGCGAGCGGCCCGACGCGAGTTCGCCCGGGTCTTCTCGGGCGAGACCGTCCAGCAACTGGCCTATGATCATCCGATCTACCGCTCCTTCTACCGGGTGACCGAGGTCCGGAGCTTGCACGAGAACCGCAACATCTACCTCGAAGGCCTCGCGTTCCACGGCAACTTGGTCATGGTCCTGTGCGAAGACGGCCTCTGCTGCGCCTTTAGCATGGAAAACCGTTGTAACGCCGGCAAAGGCGTCAGCCCCGAAGACGGCCAACGTCTGGCACTCAACATCGCGGTCTACGCCCTCACGCACTGAGGCTACCGGCGAACGGGGTCGGCGAGCGGGTGGGAGCCCGATCAGCGGCGAACGCTAGTTCGCCGCTACGCCACGGGTCGCGGATCGGCACGCGCAAGGGCAGGACCGGGGGACTTTTGCCCGCCGCGATCTTACTGAGGCCTCACCCGGACGGACGACCCGCCGGCGGTAGGGCGCACCAGATCTCCCAAGCCCGTTCCTGCCGTCACGGGCCCCGCCCCACTTGGCTCGGCGCCTTGAGGTACTTGAACAAGTCGCTGTCGGTGGTGAGGATCAGTGTCGTATCGTTGGTGAGGATCCGCTGGTAGGTGTCGAGCGTCTTGGTGAACTCATAGAAGGCGACAGCCTCGGGGCTCTGGTTGTAGGCGCTGGCGTAGATCTCGGTCGCGGTTGCGTCGGCCTTGCCCTTGATCTCCTGGATCTTCCGGTACGCCTCCGACTCGATTTCCTGGAGGTCCTTCTGTTTTTGGCCGAGGATCTTGGCCGCTTCACCCGCGCCTTCGGAGCGGAAACGCTCGGCGATCTGCTGGCGCTCGCTGGTCATCCGCTCGAAGATCCGGGTCTGCACGCTCGGGTTGTAGTTGATCCGCTTGAACTGCACGTCCAACAACTCGATGCCAAACACGGCCACCTTCGGCGCGGCGCTCTCGAAGATCTCCTGTTGCACCTTGGCGCGGCCCTTCTTAATCGAATAGAGTTGGCCCACGTTCCCCCGCGCCTTCTCGAGCACCTCGTCCTGCTCCGGCACACGATCGGTCGTGGTGCGGATGACTTCGATCAGCTCGTGTTTGGCGATCGCATTGCGAATCTCGCTGCCGAGAATGTCGTCGAGCCGGGACAAGGCGCTGCGCTCGTCGCGCAGTCGCAGGAAATACTGCTTGGCATCGCTGATGCGCCACCGGCCGAACGCATCCACCAAAATGTAGGTCTTGTCCTTGGTGGGCATCTCGCTCGGGCGACCGTCCCAGCGCAAAACCCGTTTCTCGAGCCGGTTGACCTCCTGGATGAACGGCACTTTGAAATGCAGGCCGGCGTTGGTGATGGCCAACCCGACCGGCTTTCCGAACTGCGTGATGATCGCCTGCTCCGTCTCGTCCACGGTGTAGGCCGTGGCGAACAACAGGATCAGGCCAAAAAGGGCCGCCAAGGCGACGGCAACGATACGTCCGAGGGAATTCATGGGCGTGTGCTCTGAGGGTTGAGTTGGAGCAGGGGCAAGAGTTGGCTCGCCTGCTGGTCGAGAATGATTTTGGGCCCGAGCTGCGGCACGCTCTCGCTCAGCCGTTCCAGATAGAGCCGCCGCTTGGTGACCTCCGGCGCCTTCAGATACTCCGCAAACAGAGCGTTGAACCGCGCCACGTCGCCTTGGGCTTCGTTGATCCGTTTGATCGCGTAACCTTCGGCTGCGCTGATCTTCTCCTCCGCCTCGCCCCGGGCGCGCGGGACGGCCTTGTTGTATTCGCCGTTGGCCACGTTGATGGCCTTCTCGCGTTCCTGCTGCGCCTGATTGACCTCGTTAAACGAGGGCTGCACGGGCGGCGGCGGGTTCACGTTCTTCAACTGCACCTGATCGATGCTCACGCCGATCTCGTACCGGTCGGCAATGCGCTGCAACCGCGTCAGCGCCTCGCTCTCGATCTCCTGCCGCCCCACCGTGATCACCTCGTCCACCGTCCGATCCCCCACCACCTCGCGCATGACCGACTCCGACACGTCCCGCAACGTCTCCGCCGGCTCCCGAAACGTGAACAGAAAGCCGCGCGGGTTCTGAATCCGATACTGAATGATCCACTCGACCGTCGCCGCGTTCAGGTCCCCAGTCACCATGTTCCGCTCCGACTCCTGCTCGTCTCGGCCGGTGTATTGGGTCGGGTTCGCCCCCCCAGGGGTGCCGAAGCCGAACTCTTGCTTCAACTGGCGGCGGACGGGAACCATGTAGACCCGGTCGATCCCGAACGGCAGCTTGAAGTGCAGGCCCGGATCGACCGTGTCAGCGTAGCGGCCGAACCGCAGAATGATGCCCTGGGACTCGGCCTGCACGGTATAGAGCATCGTGAACAGGCCCACCGCCCCCACCGCCACGATCAGCCCGATCGCCAGCAACTGCACCTGCACCTCATAAAAGGCTTTGCCCACACGTATGATCATGATGCTCCTAATTCTGCCAGATGGCCCCGCCCCGGTCAAACGACATCGCTCCCGCGCACTCCTCCCCCCGGCGTCAAGAAAAGGACTCGCCTCCAGCGCCGGGGACGTTAACGTGCGCGCGGTGGCACATCGGCGGCAGGATTGGACTCGGGACATCGCATCGTGAAACCGGCGCGCATTTCGTACGCCTTCATGGCGGGGACGTTCTTGTTGGTGGGCTGGCTCGACCTCGGCACGCCCTTGCTGGTGGCCTTGTTCTCCTACTTCGCCTTGGCCCATCTCCAGTTCGTTAAGGGCCGCGGCAAGTGGCTGGCCGTGGCGCTGTTCTTGGTGTTGCTGGCCGCGGCCGCCTACGGCTTGGCCTTCTTCACCAACCAAGCCGTCGAGGCCCTGCCCAAGATCGCCGACAAAGCCATCCCGTCCATCATTCACTGGGCCGAGGAACGCCAAGTCGAGCTCCCCTTCACGGACTTCGAAAGCCTCAAGGACCTCGCCTTCGACGCCGTGCGCACGCAAGTGCGTTATCTGGGTAGTCTTGCCAACTTCGCCAAGGGGTTCACGACCCAGTTCGTCTTCCTAGTGGTGGGGTGCGTCGTGGCCATCAGCATCTTCCTCAACGCCCAACTCGAGTTGGGGCGCGAGTCCCACGCCATCCGCAACAACCTCTACTCGTTGAGCTGTGAGGCCGTGGCGGTTCGATTTCGCACCTTCTACTTGAGCTTTGTGCGGGTCATGGGCGCCCAGATCCTCGTCTCCGCCATCAACACCGTGTTGACGGCGGCCTTTGTAGCCGCGGCGGACCTGCCCTATGCCGTCGTCGTCATCGGCGTCGCCTTCCTCTGCGGTCTCTTGCCCGTGGTCGGCAACCTAGTCAGCAACACCATCATTGTAGGAATCGGCTTCACCGTCTCCCCCAAGATGGCCTTGGCCGCGCTCGCCTTCCTGGTCACCATCCACAAGGCCGAGTACTTCCTCAACAGCAAGATCATCGGCCACCGCATCCGCAACCCGCTCTGGCTCACCCTCCTGGGTTTGGTCCTCGGCGAACGGCTCATGGGCATCCCGGGTATGATCCTCGCGCCCGTCCTGCTCCACTACCTCAAGGCCGAAACCTCGAGCATCGAGATTGCCGCCCCGGTCGCCGAGGGCGCCCAACCCGCCCCTCCGGTCCCGTCGCCCGCCCAGCACTGAGCCTGACTCGATGGCGCGCCAAACGCTGTCGTCCTCAAGGCCGTTCCCACACCGCCGGCAGCGCGCGGGATTCCGAACCGTAGGTCTGCGAGACCATGAACCCGCTGGCTTGCGACACGTAAAAAATCCGCCCATTCGATACCACCGCGCCCAGGCACTCGCGCGAATCCACCGCCGGACCGGTCGAGACCAGCTTGCCCTCAGCCGACAAATCGATCATGTCCATGTTGGCCCCTAACACGTAGGGCTCGGACAGGGTGAACCGACAGCAGGCGTAGTTGTGGCCGATGCTGCTCACCACTTTGCCCGTCTGTCGGTCAAAGACGTTGCCCTTGCCCCGCAGCGCATTCGAGAAGATGAAACGCTCGCCCACCGTCACCACGTTGAGCGCCGAGGTGACCGGATCCGACTGCCACACCAACGATCCGTCCCGAGCGTCCAGGCACCAGACAAAACGGTTGGTGGTCCCCTCGTGTGCCTGATTGTGGCCCCCGAGATACAACCGGCCGTCGCGTGCGCTCAGGGTGCACTTGGCCGTCACGTAGTACTGCGTCGTCAACCACTGCACCTTGCCGGTCTGCGGCTCCAGACAAGCGGTCAGGCCGTTGTGCTCGGGCGGTAAACCGCGCTGCGCCCGCGCACTGGCCCCGTAGCCAAAGAACGTCGAGTAATACAATCGACCGTCCAGCAGACAGAGGCCGCAATCGTTGCCCCCACGCCCATAGTCGGAGAAGTCCTTCTGCCAAACCAGCCGGCCAGTCTCCAGGTCCCACGCCCACAAGGTCGGGCGATGGTCCTTGGGATAGTACGGATTGTCGTTCGAGTAGATCCAGCTCATCACCTCGCGACCCTCGGCCGGAACCGGCTCGCCACTGAACACAAAAGGCCGTTCCGTGCCTTGGGCGGCGTATTCGCCCGATCCGGACGCGTAAATCGCCAGGTTCCCATGAACCACTGGCGGGAACTGCCGACTCCAGCTCGGCGACCCGGTGAAGGCCGCTTCCCACAGCAGCTTCCCCGTAGCCGCATCGAGGCAACGCACCCGCGAATACTTCATGCCGGCCTGCGGCACCAGGAGCTTGCCCGAAACATAGAGCGGCGAGGTGAAGGACAAATAGACATCCGGCCAGTACCGCCGCCACAACAACCGGCCCGTGTCCTGCTCGACCGCGATGATCTGGCCTTCCGCGGTGTGGACATACATGCGGCCCCCGCCGCATACCGGCAGGTGCTTGACCGTCCCCTCGAGCCGGCGCGCCCAACGCATGCGCAGCGGCGGCTGCAAGCCTTGGTCGTTGGCATTGGCCCCCTGGAAGTCGCCGTAGTTTGTGTACCAGTCGAACTCCGGTCCGGCCCGCGGCCCAGTCAACGGGCTGCGGATCCGGGTGACCCCCAAGTCGCGCGTGGGCAACGGCGCCCGGCCCTCGGGGCCCAACACATAAAGATAGCCGTCTTCTCCGCCCAGGTAGATCCGCCCCCCGCTCACCGCAAGCGGCGCCGTGATCGGCGCGCCAAACGCGGTCGCAAACGACCACACTGGACCGCTATCCAGGGGAACCACATAGAGCTTGCCATCCAAGGCGCCATACACCGCGTGGTCGCGGGTCAACACGGGCGGTCCAATCGACCCGGCCGCGTTCAGCGGCTCGGGTCGAACCCGACCCCGCGTGTGGCGGCACAACCCCAGGCCGTGCTCGGGTCGAACCCGATAAACCTCGTCGCCCCGAATGCTCACCGGCGCGAAGCTCAGCAGTCCCGGCAAACGAATCAACGTCTCCGTCCCGCGCACATAATCGGTCTGGACCTCGTCACCCGCTAACCGTATGACCTCGACCCGACCCGAGTTATCGCGGCGATGCCACTGCACATAGATCGCCCCAGTCCTGTCGGCGCTTTGGCCAAATGTCGCCGGATACTCCCGACCGGCATAGTCGGGTATCTCGCCCACCGCACGCAACCGCGGTTGCTCGCCGCCGTCCTCCAACAACACCGTCCGTCCTCCCGCCGGCACCACCACCGTCGAGCCAATCAAACAAAGGTCGCGCGAACAAACGAAATGGTCCCGCCACGTCACTCGCTCCGGCCGGCTCGCCAGCCAGTCCGCCCCGCTCCAGCGATCCCCCTCGAACCCGACCACTTCCTTCACGAAATCCCAGGTCCAAACCGCCTCACCGTTCGCTTCGACGGCGTAGACCCGCGCGCCCAGCGTGGCGAAGTACACCCGCCGCGCGCCCGCGGAAACCGCCGGCGCGGAAAAGATCGGCTCTTGGCAATCGATCTCCTTGACCACCGCGCCCGTTTCGGCGTCCAGCACGTAGTAGTAACCGGCGGTGGTGCCCACATGCAGGTACTTCCCCGCCAGCGCCGGTGTGGCGACGTTGTTGCAGTTGCCCATCCCGCCCCGCGTGCCAAACCGCCACAGCTCCTGGTGCGTAGCCACGTCCACCGCGACCACCACCCCCGCCCCATCCAGAACGAACAGCCTGCCATCCCCAACGACCGGTCCTGCGAATATCGCGTCGGTCAACGGAATCGCCGCCAGCAACCCCAAAGGCATCTCGAGCACCGCCTCCGGAGCGTTCCCCGAACGCAGCGCGTCGCCTTGGAGCTGCGCCCAACCTGGCTGCGCCCCTTTGTCCGCGGCGCAGGCGCAGGCCCAGCCAACCAACCCTGTAACCGCGGCGACGAGACTAGTTCGACCCGATAGGCGGTAGCGGTGGTGGCGGCGAACGTTCATGGCGCCCATCCTTCTCCCGCCGGCCCCTCGCCTGCAAAGCATAATTCCGCCTATTTCCGCCCCCCCCGAGCGCCCGCACAAATATCCCGAGCTAGCCGGTACGAACCGGCACGGACCCTGGCCACTGGCCACTCGCGCCGCTCGCAGCCTCGCACGTCCTCAGGCCTGGCTGGCGCATCCAAAGCATCGACCGCATAAGCCCCCGACCTCACTGTCACTGTCAACGCTGTCAACGTCTTTATCACTGGCACGTAGTACTAGACCCTCCTCCGATACCTCGGCTCGCCGCAGCGGCGCAGGACGCAAGGCCTGCGTGGGACGCCCAAGCCTCCATGCTGTCATGCTGTCAACAATAGCAAAACCCGTCTCTTCCTTCCGCGTTCCGCGGCTCCTCGCACCACGCTACAGCCTGCGGGCCGGTCAAGATTGGAGCGCGGGCATCTTGCCCGCGGGGTTTGGCTCGCTATCCACAAGCGGCAGGGTCCTTGCCCTCACCGGTGCCACTCACCCTCACCGGTGCCACGCCGGGGCGGTGAAGGCGGTGGCCTCAGCGAAGGTGGCTTTGCGGCGGAAGTCGGCCGAGTTGTAGGCGGGGGCTTTGGGATCTGGGTTGACCCATTGCGGGTGTTGCCGGCCGAAGTAGCTGCCATAGAACTGGTAATTCGAGTCCACCCAGCGGCTCACCGTCATCAATTCCATCTGGGTGAGCATCCGCGCGTGGTTATCCTGAGTGTTCTTCGGATGTGCGGGATCGGTCAAGAGAGCGATGAGCGTGCTGGTGTGACAACCCAGGCTCCTGGGCGGTAGGTAGGCGCCGTTGTAGTTGCCTCGGTCGCCTTGAAGGAACGATGTGAACTCGGGGATGATCGGGCCGGCGAGTTCCTTGCGAGCCAGTTCTTCGTAAGAGGTGTTGTAGAACTGGGTCACCTCGCCGGTCAACCGCAGTCCGCCAGCCGGGTCGTTCGGCCCGTGGCAGGAGACGCATTTCGCATCCCAGATCGGTTGGATGTCGGCGGGGTAATGGATCACTTGGCCTGCGTGACCGTCGCCGCCGTTCTCGACCAAGTCGCACGGCTGCGGCTGGGGTCGACTAGGCGGCCGAGACAAAGCGATCGGTTGCGCCGGAGCGCGCGCGGAGGCGAGTTGCGCGGCTTGCCCATGGCAACCCGAGCACGACCGGACCTCCCCCGGCATGTAGGTCACATACGTGCGCTCCCGCTGCAATTCCCGGAAGTTCTCGTCCAGCGCCTGGAAGAAGATGGCGCGCTGGGCGGGCACGACGAAATGCGCGGAACCGTCCGACTCGACCGGGACGACGCCCCACTGGACCCGAGGCCAAAGGGCGGCCTTCCAGCTCGAGCTACTCAAGGCGGGATCCCAGCGTCTGCCGGTGGACCAGTATCGGGGCAAGGCTTCGTTGATGCGGAGCCACTTGACCTGGCCCGGGGCCACTCCCGCCAAACCCTGATAAACATCGGCCACGACGCAGAGGGCCTCTTGACGCGCGGCGTAGGTCGGGTCGCGGACGGACTCGATCGTGGGCGGCACGGGCCGTGGCACGAGCGGCAGCGGATGCCAGCACGAGAGGGCTGGGTCGGCGTGAACCTGCCGGCGGCCCCCTTCCGCATCGATCAGGTACAACGCATAGGCCTGGGGAACTTGCTGGTAGTGATCGGCGGGGTTGACCTTGGCGGAAACCAGGAACTGCCGGTCGCTCAGGGGATACGGATGGGTGTACAAGTGCCCGCGGCGGCCTTCCCGATCGTGCACGTAGCGGCCGTCGGCCTGCAAGAAGTGCCAGCCCGGCTCAGTCCGCCGCTGGACGAACACCTCGGGGGTCAGGTTCCAAACCGCTTGGCACGCATCATGGGGTCGGTAATCCGCCTGGTCCGGATCGGGGCCACGGACGCGGATACCCTTGCCATAGTCCACCAGCATGATGGCCCCGACACAGCCGCCCTGCGGGAAATGGCAGGTCCCCACGCACACGAACCGGGAGCGGCTGCCCGGGAGCGGCTGCGGGTACATGTAGACGGTGGTGGTATCATCTGCCAACCCGTACAGCTCCTGGGTGCCGCTCCCGTCGGGGCTCATCGCCCAGACGGTCTTGGCCACCCGCGCGCCTTTGTCGATGTACTCCCAGCGATGATACATCACCCGGCCGTCTTCGAGCACCACGGGACAGAACTCGCTGACCGGGCTGCGGGTGAGCTGCTGGACGTGGCTGCCGTCCGAGCTCAGGCGGTGCAAGGTGGGGGCCACCAGGGCGCCGGAACCGCCGCAGAGCACGGTATGCTCGCTGCGCGTCGAGGAGAAGATGATGCCGCCGTCGGGCAAGTAACACGGGTGAATGTCGTCCGTGTGCCAGCCGGACCGCCAGCGCGCCGCCTTCTCCGCTTCGTCGGGCGGCGGGAAAGAGACCTGCCGCAGGCCGGACCCGTCCGTGCGGACTTCCCAAAGGCGGAAACCGGCGCGTGGTTCTGGGCGGAAATCGAAGACGACCTTCTGGGCGTCGAACGAGAGGCTGACCTTGCCAATAAGACCCTGGCCGCCAGGCAGGTCCGCCGCGCGAACCACCGGCCGCTCGGACTGGGTCCGCACGTTATAGATATAGATGCCGTTGTCGGGGTGGAACCGGTCGGCACTGGTTCCGTTGTCGATGTCCGTGTAATAGTGATCCGACGAGTACGGTTTGCGTTTGACGAAAACGATCTCCGCGAACCCCAGCTCCGTCGCGTCCAAGGCCGGCGGCAACGCCTCCTGCGCTGCGCGGGCGGCCAAGCCCGCCTCCTGGGTTTCATCCAGCGCGCCCAGGGCTTGACCCAACAGCGCGATCCCAACCAGGCTAAGGCGGTACGCCTCGGCGATGACGGTGCGGTTCATGGGGCGGGATTCTCGACTGTTCTGCCGCGGGCGACAAGCTTGTTTGGGCGCTGGCTTAAGCCGTTCGCCCCGGCGCACAGCGGACTGCGCGCCCTACCGTCACAGGCTGGTCCTCCCCCCCTTACTCAGCTTTGGCTCGGCACTTCCGTTTCCGTTCCTGGCCCAGCGCATCGGCGGCGATCATGGCGTCGACGACTTTTTCCGGGGTGACCTTAAACGGGTGGGCATGGCACAACGAACCCGAGCCGGCGCAGACCTCACCGATCGATTTGAGGCGATCGCGCGCAACGCCTTCGAGGCCCAGTTCCGAGAAGCTCACCGGCAATCCCAGGGCGATCAGGAAGTCCACGATCCGGTGCATTTCGGCGGTGGGCATGTTCTCGTCGAGGCAAAGTTGGCTGATGACGCCGAAGGCGACCTCTTCACCGTGCATCAACTGGCGGCACTCGGGGAAGCCGGGCAGGCAGTTGGCGATCATGTGGGCGGTGGCCACGCCGCAGCTCTCGAAGCCCAAGCCGGACATTAGCGTATTCGCTTCGATGATCTTCTCGACGGCGTGGGTGACGACCTTCTGCTCGACCGCCCGTTTAGCTTCCAGGCCGTACTGCAGCAAGGTCTCGTAGCCCAAGCGGGCAATGGCCATGGCGACCATGGTCGCCCGGCCGCCGGCCAGGTTCTGGCCGCGGGTGGTGTGGACCACCTCGGCCTCGACCCAAGTCGAGAGGGCATCCCCCATGCCGGCCACAAACGCCCGCACGGGCGCCTCGGCGATCACTTGGCTGTCCACCAACACTAAGTCGGGATTCACGCCCCAACTCTCGAACCCTTGGCAGGCGCCCTTCTCGTCGTACCAGACCGTGTACGAACTGGTGGGCGAATCGGTCGAGGCGAGCGTGGGCACGGACACCATTTTGACGCTAGCCTGGGCGGCAGCAGCCTTGGCGGTATCGAGGGTCTTGCCTCCGCCCACGCCCACCACCATGTCCGCGCTGTGGTCCCTGGCGAGCTGCGCCACGCGCGCCGCTTCGGCCTTGGTCGAGTCGCCCCGGAACTCGACCTCATGGGGTTCCAGGCCGGCTTCCTTCAGGCTGCTGAGCATTCGCTCGCCCACCAGGGCCTTGACGCGGGCGTCCCACAGCACGACCGGCTTTTTGCCAACTTTGCTGAAGTGTGCGCCGGCTTCGCGCAGCACATTGCGGCCTTGCACATATTTCCTGGGAGCGAGAAAGGTGAAGTACATGGGGTCGATCTCCGGTTAATGATTTGCGACTCAGAACTTGATGTTGGAATCCGTAAAGCGCACGGCCTCGCCCGTGTGATAGGTGCAGAACTCGGTGAAGATCGCGCCCTGCGGCCCGGCCTGCATCCAGTGCTTCTCGAGCGGACGCGACAGGCCCACGATGTCGCCCACACGCAACACGCGCTCGTTTCGGGCGGTGACGTGCGCCGCGTCGGCGCTGGCCAACGTCGCCTTCGGGTTGGGCGTGGCAGGGCCCTCGGCGTAGGCGTAGATCTCCCCGTGCCGCACCAGCCACGATTCCATCTTCTCGGGGATCGTCCCTACGCGCACGTGCCAATGTTCCGGAATGATTTGACCCGGGAGGAGAAAGGCGTCTAGGCCCGAGTAGTTGTGGCGCTCGTCGCCCCACCACAAGATGCCGCCCAAGCCGACCTCGGTGAACCGGCCCAGGCCGAAGTCCGACACGAAGATCTTCGCGGCGATGGTCTCGGTAAGCGGGTACCCGGCCTGCTCGAGGTAATCCAGATAGACGCGCTTGGCGGCCTCCGAATCGAACTTGCCCTCGGCGTCATAGAACTGCTGCTGGTCCAGCTTGGCGAACCGGCCAGTGCCCGTCGTGGCACAGCCACCCGCCAGCCACAGCCCTAACGCCAACGCCGATAGCAGCACCTTTGTAGATAGATTCTTCATATTCTCTCCGTAAGACTTTGACTGACCGAACCGTCTCCAGCGTGCGCCCCGCACGCCAAATCCAACATCCAAAATCCCAAATCCTAAATCCTAAATCCTAAATCCTAAATCCTAAATCTCTTCAGGCCCGCATTTGTTCGAGCAGCTTGCCGCTGTCGAAGATCTCCCACGCCTCGGCCAGTTTGCCCTCGGCGATGCGGAAGGTGCTGATGGCGGGACAGCGGATGCTGTTGCCCTTGGGCTTGATGCCGGCGAACTCGCCGGTGTGTTTGGCCACCAGAGCAAAGTGACAATCCACTTTGTCCCCTTCCGCGAGCATAAAATCGTGTTCGATCTTCATCTCACCGAAGATCCCTCCCAGGATAGTCTGGAAGAATTGGCGCACCCCCGCCGGCCCCGGGGGCAGGCCGGGTGGAAAATGATGATCCACAAAAGTGGGGCTAACCACCTGTTCGATTCCCGCCAGGTCACCGAGCGCCTCGGCGTAGTAACGGCGGACTAGATCTTTATTGGTTTGAGACATACTCATGAGTTACTCAGATGGCCTGCCAACTGTCCCGTTCGGTAGGGCTCGCAGTCCCCTGCGAGCCGCCGGCCATGCTCGCTGCGCCCGTGGCTCTCGCCCCAGCGGCGCGCACGGAGTGCACGCCCTACCGCCTGTCCCGTTCGGTA
>VHCO01000204.1 GCA_016871715.1 Verrucomicrobiota bacterium | reverse complement strand
CGGCTTTGGGCAACCTGCTCGTAGCCGAACCCGTCCGGGAGCAGGGCGAAGATTTCCACCGCGTCCCGGCGCCAGAACCAAACCTCCGGCACCCGGAACCGGCGGTAAACTTCTAGTCTGCTGACCCCGCCGCTGGTCAGCGTGATCTCCAGCACCAAGTCGGGGAACTGTACCTCGACCGGAATCCGACACTGCTTGCGACGATCAGCCCACTCTGGCTCAAACCAGCACTTCGGCAAATAGAGCTGCCGGTTCAGGAGCGCGTGCCCTTTGGAACTGGCGTAACAAATGAATACTCCGGACTGACAATTGGCCGTTTTCCCCAGCGAGCCGCAATACTGCGGCGCCACCCCCACCGACTCCGTTCCTTTCTTGGCCATCTCGCTGGCATCCACGCTCCATACCCCTCGCGGGTCGGAGAGCCTCTCGGCACACAGTTCCCAGTGCCGTCGCTGCATCCAGCTTTCCTGCCACCGGTACTCGCTCATGAGACGTTGCAGATTACGCACCGTCTCCGGTCCCGCTAACCCCAAAGCCATCGCTTCCATGTTCTTGCGGTCGGTGTCGCTCAACAACCCCTGCAGATACAACTCACACAATTCCCGTGGTTCTGTCCGCCGAAAGGTGTCGCTGTAGTGTTAGAACGGTTGCCAAAGTGAATTTCCGAAAAGCGGCTCGGCCTTCGGAACGCCGGCCTCCGGCACGGCCAGTCACCAAAGCGGTTGCCAACGGGCCGTGCCGGAGGCCGGCGTTCCGGAGTGGAAGTTCATTCTGGCAATCACTCCAGCGCAACCACGACCTGCGCATCTTCTGACCGCAGCGCCAGACCGCGCCTGCGCAGCACTCCGTCCTACGCGCACTTCTGGCAGGCGTCCTTCCTGCGCGGCTTGCAGTCAATGATTCGGCCGAGCCGGTCGAACTCGAACTCGCAGCGTTCGAGCAGCATCTGCTTCAACTGCTCGCGCCCGCGCTGCACGCGCGACTTCGCGCCCGAGAGCGAGATGCCGAGCCGCTCCGCCATTTCCTTCTGCGTCAGCCCTTCAAACTCCGTCAGCACCAGAGCATCGCGATACGGTGCCGGCAGACTGTGAATCATCCGGCGAAACGCCGCCTTGAGTTCCTCGATCTCGGCGTCGTGCTCTGGCGGTTCGGCGGGCAGCGACTCCGGCACTTCGGTGGTTTCCTTGCGCGTGCGGTGGTGGTCAATGATGGCGTTGCGCGCCATGAGGTAGAGCCAGCCTTGCAGCTTCGCGGGGTCCTGAAGCTGGCCGAGCCGCGTCTGAATCTTGACGAACACGTCCTGCAAAATGTCCTCCGCCGTCGCCGGGTCTGCCACGCGCGCGGCGATGTACTGCCCCAGCTTCGCGGCGAACTCGTTCCAGATGCTTTCGACCGTGGGCTTCATGCGGCGTCCGGTTTCACGGCCTCAATCGTGGCCGAGGCGAAGTAGTTCTCCAAGCCTCGGCCGGGGAAATACTCACAAATCAATTCGCGGCTCTCGGCTATGGGTTCGACACGGATGTTCTGAAAACCCGCTTCGCGCAGCATGTTCTTCAAATCTCCCACCAACGCCGCGCCGCCTCCACAAGGTGTGTAGCGTTCCACCTCTTGGCGGACGCTCTCGGGGAGCGGCTGCAACACGACAATGTCTGAGATCGTCAGCCGCCCGCCAGGCTTCAACGCACGGAACGCCTCGCGATACGCTTTCGCTTTGTCGGGCGAAAGGTTGATGACGCAGTTGGACAAGATGACGTCCACCGAGCCATCCGCCACCGGCAGATTCTCGATTTCGCCGAGACGAAACTCGACATTCGTGTAGCCGCCTTTGGCTTTGTTCTGTCGCGCTTTGGAAATCATCTCCGCCGTCATATCCACCCCGATGACCCGGCCCGCTGGCCCGACCGCCTTCGCGGCGAGCAAAGCATCGAAGCCCGCGCCGCTGCCCAGGTCCAGCACCGTCTGGCCGGGTCGGAGCGACGCGATGGCTACGGGATTGCCGCAACCGAGGCCGAGGTTCGCGCCGTCGGGAACATTGCGCACGTCTTCCGTCGAATATCCCAGTGTTCGCGAAAGCGTGGCCGCGCTCCGCTGCTGGGCGGATTTGGACGAGTCGCAACAAGTCGGCATGCATCCGCAGCCGCCGCCACGCACGGCAATCTTGCCGTAGTGTTCTCGAACCGAAGTTCGAACCGAGTCCATTTCCTGTGTCTGCATAGTCGTTCTTTCTTTTCATCGCGCCCGGTTGAATCGCTTTGGACGCCATCACCAATGAAGACGAATAAACGGCAGAAAAGGACGCAGCGCGGCGGGGACCGCAGCCCCGACGCCGATGGACATAAACGGTGGATTGTCACGACCGCCGGGGAGGTGTCACACTTCCGAGCGAGCGGACATATAACGGGTGAAATGAGCACGAGTCTTGATGACCACGAGTTGCTGCGACGCTACGCCGACGACGGTTCGGAAGCGGCCTTCGCCGAGTTGGTGAACCGCCACGTCCACCACGTCTATTCGGCGGCCTGGCGCGAAATCCGCGAGCCGCACACGGCCTCCGATCTCACGCAGGCGGCGTTCATCCTGCTGGCTCGGAAAGCCGGGCAGGTTCGCGGCGGCGAGTCGTTGTCGGGCTGGCTCTTTCAGACCGTCCGCTACGCGGCGCGCAATGCGCGGCGGGCGGCCTGGCGTCGTGAACACTACGAGAAAGAAGCCGCTGCCATGATCCCGAACAGTCCCGAACCTGAAGCCGACTCCCTCTGGGAGCAACTGGCTCCGTTGCTCAATGACGCGCTGGCGTCGCTCACCGCGAGTGACCGCGATGTCGTGACACTGCGGTTCTTCGAAAAGAAATCTCACGAGGAAATCGGCACTCGCCTGGGCGTCAACGAAGCGGTATCGCGCAAGCGTTTGTCGCGGGCCGTGGAACGGCTGCGGCTGTTCTTCGCGCGGCGCGGCGTCGCGGTGGCGGGAACTTCGCTGGTGGTGGTGCTGGGCACGCACAGCGTCAGCGCCGCGCCCGCCGGGCTGGCGGGCACGGTGACCGCGAGTGCGGTGGCGAAGGGTGCGGTGCTTTCAGCTTCCGTCGCCGCGTTGGTTCAGGGTGCCAGCCAAGTCGTGGCCTGGACGAAAGCCAAAATCGCCGCTGCTGTGGTGGCGCTCGCGGCGCTGGCCTCTGGCGGAATCGTCCTCAGCGACAGCTCGCGCTTCCGGGTGGACGAGGTCCACTTCACAAGCCGGTTCCAGAGCAAAAGCCCGCCCTTCACGTGGTCCACCGACCAAGGCGTCACAAACCTGTTTGTGCTGACTTCCCAGCGCAGGCGATGGGGCATCGGGGGAGACATCGTCGAGCGACTTCGCCGGCTGTTTCCGCAGGCGCTCGTCCATCGTCTCGAAGTCGCGGACGACCGGGGCGACTCGTTTGCCGGGGACTTCCAGCCCGGAACGCTCTTTGACGCCAAGGGTGGTAAGTTCCAGTTGTGGCAGGTGCCGTCGTTCCCGCGCCGCGGCACCAACTTGTTCTTGCGCTTCTTCGAACTTGGCGACGACGGACGCGAGAGTTTCGCCGCCAAGTTCAAGATTCCCAATCCGGCGCGTGGGAGTTATCCGCAACTCACCGCTCAGACGCTTCCGGCGACAACCAGCGATGGAAATCTGGCGGTGACGCTGGAGCGAGTGGAGGTCGGCCATCCGCGCGCAGGCTTGGACGCGCCCGTGCCCTCGAGGCGCAACGATGTGCCTTTGACGTGCCTGACGGTCGGCCTTCGCCAGGAAGGACTTTCCCGCCTGCCTTGGGCCTTGGACTCCATCCAAGTTGCCGATGCCACGGGCAACCAATGGCGGACGCGTCCGCTGGCAACGCGCGCGCTCCCCGGCCAGAAAACGCGTCTGCAAGCCGCCTTCGGCGGCGCGCTGTGGCCAAGCGAGTCGGCGTGGCGTTTCGACTTGGGACTGTTGCGCACCGATGACTTCGCGCCAACGGATGTGCTGACCGTCACCAACCTGCCGGTGCCGGCAACCAACCAGGTGATGGATCTCAAACAGGACTACCAATTGGCGGGTCAGCCGCTTCGGCTCCTTTCGCTCTTGGGATCACAAGCTTATCCGCCCGAGAAAGGGTGGGTTCGCGTCAGGCTGGACGCCCAAGGCAATTCAATCGAAGAACGTGTCGGTCTGCCGCCGGGCGGATATTTGAAGCTCCTGGTGGAATCCAAAGGTGCGGAAGTTGGCCAGCGAGTGACTTTGATGGCGGTGACTGACGAGCGTGGGCGTCCGGTGACGATTGAACTGGGCGGCTCTTCGCAAAGCGCGATCCTGAATTACCTGCTCGCAGCGGAGCCAGACGCGCGTTCGCTGACGTTGCGATTTGTCCGTCAGGAGAGCCGGCGCGTTTCCTTCACGGCCCGCCCGACCCAAGTCGGATCGAACGCCGGGCGTTGAGCGCCGGCACCGCAGAGAATCTCTCTTTTGATTTCTGACCGCATGGTGCGGCCAGCAATTCCCCACAAACAAACAACAACAACCATTGAGCACTACAATGAAAACGCAAACACTCCAGACTCTCCTCCCCGCACTTCTGCTCGGAGGACTTCTGTTCACCCCCGGCTGCGGCACCCCGACGGTGACCATTGGCGAGCCAACGTGGTCCGACCGGGCCGTTCTGCACGTCCGCAGCGCCACGCCCAGCAAGGTGCAATGCGTGTGGCTGCAAGACGGCGCGAGCATCCAGCACAACGGCATGACGCCGTTCCGCCTGATTCTGCCCGCCAGCGCCGTTCGCAAGGTCACGCTCCTCAAAGAGGCCAGTGCCACCGATGTGTCCGTGGAAGTCCGCTCCCCAGGCACAGAGCCGGCCCGATTCGTGATGACCCGCGGCGCTGCGAGCGTGGAATTGGTGCGCGACAGCCGCCGCTGGGAGAGCCGCGTCTATTGAGCGCGCGGGGCAGATGGGCACTCAGGCGCGATTCCTACGGCCATCGCGAGGCGGACGCCCAGTTGGGGAAGTTCCATCGGCCAGCCTCCGAGACTCCTGATCCCATGGAGATGGCCTGGCCCGCCCGGTGAGGGCACCGGGCCTACAGGCCGGGCCGTTCCTGTAGCCCGCCCGGTGAGGGCACCGGGCCTACAAGCCGGGCCGTTCCTGTAGGCCGGGTCCCCTGACCCGGCGGGCCGAGGGCTACGAGCGCCCCGCCGCTGCGTCGAACTGGGCAGCCAGCGCGAAGTCCTTTTTCGTCAACCCGCCCTGGTCATGGGTCGTGAGCGTGAGTTTCACCTTGTTCCACCGAATGTCTATGTAGCGTGCGCTCTGTGAGCGCAGCGGGCCCCGGCTCACAGAGCCGACGCTACAACGGGTCTTTACTGCGGGGTTACCGGGCCTTCCGAAATCCTGTAACTTTGAACCAGGTTTCCGTATTGAATAGCCACTAGATATGACTGAGCGCGCCACAACTGGAGACCGCCCGCAGGTCTTCCCCGTGACCCAGTGGACGGTGGTGCTGGCTGCCGGGGGGACGCCTTCGCCGGAATCGGCGCGGGCGTTGGAGCGGCTTTGCACAACGTATTGCTATCCGCTTTACGCTTTCGTGCGAAGGAGCGGTTATTCGCCGCCGGACGCCGAGGATTTGACGCAGGAGTTCTTCGCCCGCTTGCTGGAGCACAACTGGATCGCCCGCGCCGACCGACGCAAGGGGCGGTTCCGGTCCTTTCTGCTGATGGCCATGAAACGGTTTCTGGCCAAGGAATGGGACAAGGCCAAAGCGCTCAAGCGGGGAGGGGATGTGCAGGTGGTCCCACTCGAATCGGGAGCGGCCGAAACCCGGTACGCCCAAGAGATTCTGGGCTTCGTCGGCCAAGGCGGCATGGGCGCGGTGTATAAGGCGCGGCAGAAGGCCCTGGACCGCGTGGTGGCGCTCAAGCTCCTGCCGCCAGGAATTGGCAAGGAGCCGGCGTTTGCGGAACGCTTCATGCGCGAGGCCAGGACGCTGGCCCGGCTGAACCATCCTGGCATCGTCACGATCTACGAGTTCGGGCAGCAGAGCGGGTTGTTCTTCTTTCTCATGGAATTTGTGGACGGCGCGAACCTGCGTGAGATGCTGCAAGCCGGCCACCTTCCCCCCGAGCGAGCCTTTGCCATCGTGCCGATGATTTGCGACGCCCTGCAATTCGCCCATGACGAGGGCATCATGCACCGCGACATCAAGCCCGAGAACGTCCTCATTGACAAGAAAGGCCGCGTGAAGATCGCCGACTTTGGCTTGGCCAAGCTGTTGGGCCAGGAACCGGCGGGTCGAGCCATTACCAGCACCGGCATGGGCATGGGCACCCCGAAGTATGTGGCGCCCGAACAAATCGAGAACGCCAAAGCCGTGGACCATCGCGCGGACATTTACTCGCTCGGTGTGGTCTTCTACGAAATGCTCACCGGCGAGTTGCCCCTGGGAGGCTTCGCGCCGCCTTCGCAAAAAGTCCAAGTGGACGTGCGGCTGGACGAAGTGGTGCTCAAGTCGCTGGAGAAGGATCCCGCCCGCCGCTACCAACATGCAGGCGGAGGTGAAGTCGGACGTAGAGTCCATCGCCGGCCCGGATGCGCGGGCGGTCTCGAAAGACGCGTCCGTTCCGGCGTCCGCCGCGTCAGCGGGCCTCGGCTTGAATCTCAAGCTCGAAAGGGAATTTGAATTGGAAACAACCCCAGCGGACGTCGCGTTGCGTCTCAAGCGCTGGGCCAAGGCGGCTGGGTTTGCCTGCCTGTGCGACTCGCCGCAGCGCTGGACGTTTCAGCGCGGCAGCCAACTGGCGGCGCTCTACACGTTCAAAATCGGCAAGGTCCCGACCACGCTCGAGGTTTCTGTCCGAGCGGTGAGTCCGCTGCGGCTTCATTGCGTTTGGCACAGCCGCTCCCCGCTCACCATGGCCACCCGGCGGGATGCCGACCGGATCGCATCAGAGTTCGACACGTTGGTGGCCCACTTGAAGAGTTCGGCTGACGGCGGCAGGGAAACGGAATCCGTCCGCTAAACTCCCGGCGCCCGTCCTCGCTCTATGATTCGTAAACTGCCTCTCCTTGGATGCCTGCTGCTCGCGCCGCTGTTGGCGGTGAATTGTGCCTCGCCCGCCGCCAGAAAACCGCTCACTGGATTGATCTCCAAGGACGGCCGGGAGATCATCGTTGACTCCAACCAAGAGCCGATACACCTGCAAAACAACCCGGAGGCCCAGGATGTGCCGTTTCAGCGGGTGCTCACCTTCGTCAGGTCCAACCGGATCAACATGCTCAAATACACGCCGGGCAAGTTTGTCTGTTCGGAATTCGCGGTGGCGTTGCATGACGCCGCCGAGGCCGCCGGCATCCGTTGCGCCTTGGTGACGGTGAAATTCGAGCGCGGGCCTGGCCACGGCTTGAACGCCTTCCAGACCACCGACCAGGGCCTGATCTACGTGGACTGCACTGGCTCGCCCCATCCGACCAACGATCCAGAGTGCTTCGACACCATCGCTTACCTGGAGGTGGGAAAGGCTTACGGTCGGCTGCACCTAGACCTGGCGGCGACGGACCCGATTCACTACGAGCGCTACGTGAAAATGATGAAGCGCGTGGAGGAGATCGTGGAGAAGGCGAAGGCTGCGGAACTCATGGAGCAAAACGAAGCGGCTGCGACCAAGAGCACGGCGCGTTCCAAAGGGCCGGCTCCAGCCTACGGCATGAATGAAGCGTTGGCGAAGTCCGTTGACGTTTGGTGGTACGCGCCTGAGGCCTGCGGCCGTTCCAGTGGTGGCGAGGCATTGCGATCAAGACCGCCGGCCCACGAGGGCCGCCACTGCCCCGCTCCACATCGCCGTCCATTGGACTGGCTGCACCCCGTGCTCCTCCAAGAACCGGCAAATGCCCTGCCAATCCGGTGCGGCCGCATGGGAACCGATGTTGTGAATGAGCGTGACCAGCGACAGCGCGGCGGAAAGGGTCTTGGGACGATCCAAGTCAACGATGACGATCCGGCCGCCGGGCCGAAGCACGCGGTGCATTTCGGCGATGGCAGTCGCGTGCATCGGCACAGGAAGGTGGTGAAGCACCATCGTGCAGAACACCACGTCGAATGAGGCGTCGGGAAATGGCAATCGCTCGGCTGAACCTTCGGCGAAATGCGCTGTGACGCTTTCCGCTGCCGCCTTGCGCCGCGCGTGCGCGACCATTTCCGACGAAGGCTCGATGCCGTGAAGCGTGCCGGACGGGCCAACGCGCTTGGCGGCTTCAATTAACAGCATTCCCGTGCCGCACCCAACATCGAGCACGCTTTCGCCTGGCTGGAGGTCCGCCAAGTCCAGTGTCTGCTCGCGGAACTTCTTCTCGCCGCCAAGCGTCAGGATTCGCACCAGCCAGTCGTAAGCGTGCGGGTTGCGGATCACTTTGCCGTGCTCGCCGTGGTCGTGGCTGTCGCTACATTCGGAGGAGTGAGGCGCTGCGCCGTGTAGTCCGCGCCGGACACGCACGAAGAGCCAGACCATCGCGCTGATGATTGCGCCGTGCGCGACTACCAGCAGCACGAGCGGCAGCCACCAGTGCGCAACGTGGCTGGCGTAGAGGTGAAGCGAAATTCCCGCGCCGAGGGCGACGATGCCCAGAGCGAGCGCGGGTCGGACGAACCGGCGAGGTTTCGCGGGTTCAACGTGACAACAAGATTTCACTGGAGACATGGGATGTTCCTTTCGACTCGGTGAGGTTCAGTTCGCCGAGCGCACGCCCCGAGGACGCGCGCCCGGCGTTCAGAAATCACAGCGCGAGCAATCCGCGCACAGCCACGAACACTCCGAGGCCGATCAAAATCACGCTCGCGCCATACGGAGCACGAGCCGCCAGAGCTTCAAAGCCTTTCCAGCGCCGCACGGCCCGGCGCGCGCCCCACGCGGCCAGCACGCCGGAGAGCATCAGGGTCAACGCCAGCCCGAGGCTGAAGCAGAACACGAGTGTGACGCCGAGCCAAAAGCGTTGCAGTTGCAAGCAGAGCAATAGCACCGTCACGGCGGCGGCACAGGGCAGCAGTCCGCCGGACAGGCCGAACAGGATGATTTGACTCGTCGTAGCCTTGCCATCGGTGAACCGCGCCTGGAGTTCGTGCGCATGGGCGCGTGCATGCTCGTCCTCCGCCTCGTGCGCGTCATGCGGGTGCGCGTGATGCGTGTGTTCGTGTTGTCGGCGCGCGCGCCAGAGGCGGAGCATCATCCACACCGCCATGCCCAGGATGATGGCGCCGGAGAGGATTTGGAAATACGGGTCGGTCGCTTCCACGTTGATGTTCCGGCCATACGTCAACGCCAGCAGCGCCAGCGCCCAGACGACGGCGGTGTGCGACGCAGTAGCCGCCAGCGCCAGCAACACGGCCTGCGCGACCGTGCCCCGGATGGCGACGATGAACGCCGCCGTCATCGTTTTCGAGTGGCCCGGCTCAAGGCCGTGCAGCGCGCCCAGCAGAATCGCGGTCGGAGCGAACAGCCACGCGCTGGCCTGGCCTTGATTGAGGAGTTCGGTGAACGAAGTCATGTGGTACTGCCTCTCTGCTTCCGGTCACAACTTCGATTTGCTCGCGCGCGGATGAACCGTCCGAGCCTTGCGGCGAACTCGTTCCAAATGTGGTCCACCATCAGTTTCATAATCGCGTTTTCGTGTCATCGCGCCCGGCTTGACACGCCGGGTCGCTTCAGGGGTTGAGACGAACGGGTCGCGAAAAGGACGCAGAAAAAGTGGCGAAGCGCATGCCCGCCGAGCGACACTGCGGCTCGTCGCTGATGCACGCTGATTCGATTCAACCTAACGGCGCGGAATCTCTGAGGAGATGCAAAGCGTCTTGCGGAAGCAAGGCTGTTACGAGTAGCGTCACGCCCAGCGATGCAGGCGTTGGATTCGACTCGAAGTTCTGTGCTTGAGCCTCCGCATACGAGGCTACCTGCTGATTCTGCCGCCGGGCGCAAACACGAGTTGGGGCAGTTCCTCACGCCAGAATCCATTGGCGCTTTCATGGCTTCGCTGTTTGAGGCGCACCCGGCTGAAATTCGACTGCTTGATGCGGGCGCGGGAGACGGCGCGCTCATCGCTGCTTTCGTAAGACAGTCGTGTGGCGGCAGGCGTCGGCCAAAGCGAATTGCCGTCACCGCCTACGAGCTTGACGAGGCGATTGTTCTGGCTCTTGAGCGCACCTTGCACGCGTGCGAAAGGGAATGCCGACAGAGTGGAATTGAGTTTTCAGCCGAGCTTCGCAACGAGGATTTCATCGAGGCTGCGGTATCGCTCGTGCGCCGCGACTTGTTCGGTGTATCGAGCACCCCGTTCAACGCGGCGATTCTTAACCCGCCCTACCGGAAAATTAACAGCGACTCGCACACACGACGGCTGCTGCGTGAGGCCGGCATTGAGACGAGCAACCTTTACACTGGATTCCTTGCGCTTGCCGCCAAGCTCCTTGCTGAGAACGGCGAGATGGTCGCTATTTGTCCGCGCAGCTTCTGCAACGGCCCTTACTTCCGCCCGTTCCGCGAGCAGTTCCTCGACATGATGTCGCTTCGACGGCTTCACGTTTTCGATTCGCGGTCGGCTGCCTTCCAGCACGATGAGGTTTTGCAAGAGAACATCATCGTTCATGCGGTCAAGTCGCCGGAGAAGCCCGAGTCCGTCATCATCTCGACGAGCAGTGGTGAGGTCGGAGGCAAAGTGACGGAGCGGGCTTGCCCATACAGTGAGGTTATTTCGCCGCGCGACCCGGAGCGGTTCATTCACTTGGTCGCCGCCGAGTCGGACGAAGCTGTTCGACAGAAGATGCGGCGATTTGCGACTCCGCTGGCCAAGATGGGTCTGGAAATCTCGACAGGCCGCGTCGTGGATTTCCGCGCGAAGCAGTTCCTCGTCCGCGAAGCCCAGAACGACACCGCACCGCTGATTTACCCGTGTCACTTCAACGGTGGCTTCGTGCATTGGCCCAAGCCGGGCGGACGGAAGCCGAACGCCATCCGCGACGTTGAGCACACGCAAGAATTGCTCGTGCCCGGCGCGATTTACGTGCTGGTGAAGCGCTTCACGTCGAAAGAAGAGCGGCGGCGAGTGGTCGCCTGCATCTACGACCCGCATCGCATCCGGGCAGAGCGAGTCGGCTTTGAAAACCATCTGAACTATTTCCACGCGCGCGGTCGCGGGCTGCCAATGGACTTGGCGAAGGGACTCGCGGCGTTTCTGAATTCGACGCTCGTTGACGTTTACTTCCGCCAGTTCAACGGCCACACCCAGGTTAACGCGACCGACCTGCGGAACTTGCACTACCCGACACGCGCGGAACTGGAATCGCTCGGTCGAAAAATCGGCGATGCGTTTCCGGGCCAAGCCGAGTTGGACGCGCTCGTTGAAAAGGAGCTGCTCTGATGGCCGCCACCAACGCTCGCGTCAGCCCCGCAGCCAGAAAACGAAAGCTTGGCGAAGCGATGGACATCCTCAAGGCACTCGGCTTCGGCCCGCGGCAGAGCAACGAAGTCGCCGCCTACACGCTCCTCGCGCTGCTCGACCTTGCGGCCAACGCGCCGTGGAGCGCCGCCGCCAATCCACTCCGCGGCATCACGCCCATCATTGAGTTCATCGCCAAAGCCTACGGCGTCCGCTACGCGCCGAACACGCGCGAGACGATTCGCGACGAAGCCGTGAAATACTTCGTCGAAGCCGGCTTGCTGCTGCGCAACCCGGACAATCCGAGCCGCCCGACGAACAGCGGCCAAACCGTTTATCAAGTCGAACCTACGGCGCTGGCGCTGGTGCGCACGTTCGGAACGAAGCCGTGGCAGGCGCAGTTGAAGGCATATCTGGCGAACCGGGTGAAGATTCGCAAGGCCGTCGAGCGCGAGCGCAAGCTGGCGCGCATCCCGGTGAGTCTGCCGTCCGGCGAAACAGTGACGCTCTCGCCGGGCGGACAGAACCCGCTCATCAAACAAATCATCGAGGAATTCTGTCCGCGCTTCGCGCCGGGGGCGACGGTCGTTTACATCGGCGACGCGGAAAGCAAATTTCTGCATCTCGAAGCAGCCTACCTCGAAGGCTTGGGCGTCGTGATCGCGCCGTCGGCGAAAATGCCCGATGTCGTCGTGCATGACACGAAACGCAACTGGCTGCTGCTGGTCGAAGCCGTCACAAGCGCGGGCGCGGTGGACTCGAAACGCCGGAACGAACTCAAGGGACTTTTCAAAGGCTGCAAGGCCGGGCTGGTCTTCGTGACCGCGTTCGAGACGCGCCGCGCGATGCAAACATTCTTGCCGCTGATTTCGTGGGAGACAGAAGTGTGGATTGCGGACAATCCTGACCACCTGATTCATTTCAACGGCGAGCGGTTTCTTGGGCCGTATCCGGATGTAATGCCGCCCAGCTAGGAAGCTCCGACGCCAACAAAGAGCGAAACGTCAATGCCAGAGAAAAACACAGGTCCAGTTCAAGGCACTCTGTTCGAGGAAGATTTTCTGGTTCGATCGCTTGGCTCAATCGCGCATTCCGCCGACGTGGCGCTCACCGAATTGGTCGCCAACGCTTGGGACGCGGGCGCTTCTGAAGTACGGATAACAATTCCGCCCGACCATGATTTGGATTTGGTTGTCGAAGATGATGGCTGCGGAATGACGCCGGACCAATTCAAGAAGCGCTGGATGACGCTTGGTTATGACCGCACGAAGCACCAAGGGCGCAAGGCGGATTTCCCGCCCGAGCGCCAAGACTGGCGACGAATGGCATTTGGGAGAAACGGCGTCGGCAGACACGGTCTTCTGTGCTTTGCGGATCACTACGAAGTCGAGACGTGTCGAGACGGAGAAGCTCGGCAATTCGTGGTGGCGACGTCAAGCGGCGATGAGCCTTTTGTGCTGCGAAGTGAGAGTCCCAGCGAACGGAAGAGCCACGGGACGAAGCTGAGGGCGAAACTGGAGCGGAATTTGGCCTCGCCTGATAGAATTCGTGAAGTCTTGGCCGCGCGCTTTCTCCACGACCCGAAATTCACGGTGTTCGTCAACGAGCGATCCGTTCCGTTGACCGAGTTGCCGGGCTTGGTCGAACAAACAACGATCACGATCAATGACAGAATAGACCTTCACGTCACGTTCATTGATTCGACAGAAGTAGCGAGGACAATCAGACACCAAGGCGTGGCCTTCTGGGTCGGCGGACGACTCGTCGGAGAACCGAGCTGGACGTGGGGCAAGCGGGTTTTCGTTGACGGCCGAACGCACTTTGCCAAGCGATACACAGTCGTCGTCAAGACGGACGCGCTTTTTGACGAAGCACTGCCTGATTGGTCGGATTTCAGGAAGTCGGAGGTCATGGACGCTGTGTTTGAGGAGGTGGAAAAATATGTGAGAGGCATGTTTCAGAAAGTTTCCTCGGAGCGGATTCAGGAAACGAAGGAGGCAGTCTTTCGCGAGAACATTGAGCGGCTGCAAGCGCTTTCTCCGCGAGCGAGATACGAGGTATCGGAATTCGTGGAAGAGCTGTCAAAAGAGCAGCCAACAATGCAATCCGAGACGATTTCGGTCGCAGTCCAGGCCATGATCAACTTGGAACAATCACACAGCGGAAGCTCGCTGTTGGAAAAGCTGGCGAAGCTTTCAGAGGAAGACATTGAAGGATTGGATCGCCTTCTGAGCGAGTGGACAGTTCGCGACGCGCTGACCGTGCTCGACGAAATTGACCGTCGTCTTGCAACAATCGAAGCCATCAAGAAACTCTCGTCTGAGAGTAAAACCGATGAGCTTCACACACTTCACCCGCTCGTCACCCAAGCTCGGTGGCTTTTTGGCCCGGACTTCGATTCGGCTGAGTATGCCTCGAACGTGTCATTGCAAAACGCGGTGAAGGAGGTCTTTGGCGAACGCTTGTGAGCCGATGCTTTTCTGAACAGCAGAAAGCGTCCGGACTTGGTGATACTAAAAGACGGCTCACTGAGCGCTGTGGCAATTGATGGCTTTGACGACAAGGGAATGCTCTTGGCGATGAAGCACGTCTTGCTCATCGAACTGAAAAAAGGCGCTTCCGAGATTGGGCGTAGCGAAATGCATCAGGCTACGGATTACGTTCAAGACTTGCTCAAATGCGGCCTGCTGGATGGTCCACCGTTCGTTGATGTTTTTGTCGTCGGCCATACTGTCGGCGATAAAGTGGAGCGCGTTCTGACGCTCGGAAAGAACCCTGAGTTCGGGCGCGTTCAGGCCACCACCTACGGCCAACTTGTGCGAACCGGGGAAGCTCGCCTGTTCAAACTTCGCGATAATCTCCAAGCCCGCTACGAAGAGGTAAAAGGAACTGACTTGTTATCGCGGGTTTTGCAAGAACCGAAACAGGCTTCGTTGTTCGCCCAGACGAAAAACAAGGCCAGTCCCTGAGATGGGCAGGCGCGCGATTCGCCTGCACCACCCGTTCGCGTAAAGCTCGCCGCCTTTCTCGACGAACTCGCGGCTCTCTTCTTCCATTCCGCTTTGCAGAGCTTCCTGTTCGGCGGCGTATTTGCGGACGTCCTCGGTGATCTTCATGGAGCAGAGGTGCGCGGTCTTTGCGCCTTGTTGCGGGAGGGTTGCGTTCAAGAATTTGCGCGCGGTGCGGACTTGCGTTTCCTCACCTGAGCCTTGGCACGAAAGGCGAGGCGCAGGGGGATGGGTTCTTGCGCGGTAGCTGAGGGAAGGGGGCGGACTCCCTCGATTTCTACGAACCACACGCGGGGATAATTGGGACCCTCGCAAGGCT
>VHCO01000203.1 GCA_016871715.1 Verrucomicrobiota bacterium | reverse complement strand
CGTCTGTACGAAACTCCTTTAAAGCTCGACAATGCGTTTGGTGTCAATCGCCCGCCGCAGTCGTTTAGGTACATTGGCTGCACGCCTTGAGTGCGGGTAAAGTGCCGCGAGGGGAGGCGACGTCGCGTGAGCTTGGCCGCGATCTCCGCCGCTTGCTCCCACAGGCACGCCCGCAGCACGCCCCGGTCTTCGGTGTCGTGCAGGAACCTTTCCTCGCCACTGATGCTCTTGACCTCGTCGCCCAACTCCAGCGGACGGTCGTAGGCGGTAAGCGGGGTGCATCTGTTCGGCGGGCAGGCGGGGGCGATAGGATCGTTGCGCGAATGTCCCGAGCGTCCGTACCGGAGCCTGCCAGCGAGCCGAGGGGTTGATGCCCCATCAGGCCTTGGTGGGCGGTGCCACTTTCCATCGACTGGGCAGGAGTTGCCCGATTTGCGTGATGTTCATCGCCGGCAACCGGCGCAAGACATCGGTCAGGTACTCCTGGGGGTTGATCCCGCGGCGGCGGCAACTGACGATGAGCGAGTAGATGACGGCGCTGCGCCAGCCCGCGTCGGGGTGGCCAATGAAGAGCCAGCGGCGACGACCCACAGCCGGAACCCGAATCGAATTTTCCACGAGATTATTGTCGATCTCATAGTGGCCCGATTTCAAATGGCCGATCAGGGCCTCATATTCGTTGATCAGGTAGCTCAAGGCTTTGCCCAGACTGCTCTGGGGGAGCACCTGAGGCTGGAGCGCTTGCGCCCGCTCCTTGAGCAAGGCCCAGATCGGGGCCGCCTGCTCCTGGCGCAGCGCCTGACGCTGGTCGGCGGTCAGGGACTTGGCCTCCCGTTCGAGGCGGTAGAGCAACCGAAACTGGCCGATGAACCAGATCGCCTGCCGCTCGCCGTCTTTGAGCGCGCGGTGGAACTTGCGACGCGAGTGAGCCGCACAGCCAATGCGCACCAAGTCGGGCACGACTTTCTTGAGCGCATCGTACACTTGATAGGCGTCGGTTTGGATCGCACAGCAATGGGGTCAAACATTGACAGTTGACATTGTGGGCGGAGCGCAGGAGGCGGGAGGCATGGCGCGGCGTTTGAGGATCCATGTTCCTGAGGGCTGGTACCATGTGATGAGCCGGGGCAACGGCGGGGAGGCGGTCTACCGGAGCGATTAGGATCGAAGGCGATTCCTTGGGCTGGTGGCCGAGTTGCCGGAACGGTTCGGGACGGAGGTACATGCCTTCGTGCTGATGGACAACCATTACCACCTGCTGGTGCGGTGTCGGGGGTTGGACCTGAGCGACACGGAGGGACCCATCCGCCAGGGGCGGCTGGAGAGCCCGTGGGAGGGGCTGGTGGCCGGGGTGGTGCTTGGGAACGGGTCGGAGGCGGCGGCGCTGCTGGGTGGGGCGGAGAGGAACCCCGAGGGACAGGCGCAGATGATGCGCCAGGCGGCGGCAAGGGTGCGGCCGGAGTGGGGCGCGATCGTTCGTGGCGCCGAGTTGATTCTGGGGCGGGAGTGGGCGGAGATGGCGGAGGGATATGGGGACTGGGGACGGGACGGGACGATGGCCGTGGCGACGCGGCATCTGGGTTGGAGGCTGGTGGAGGTGGCGAGACAGGTGCGGGGCTTGAAGTATGCGGCGGCGGCGCAGGGGGTTCGAGGTTTCTGGCGCCGGGCGGCGGAAGATGCGCATCGGGCGGCATTCACACGTCAACTGAAGGCAAAATGTCAATAGTCAATGTTTGACCCCATTGCCTTTCTGCCAACCCGTTCCGGCTCCGTCTGACCGCTGTTGCTCAAGGAGATGCGTGGTTTTCAGCGAGGGAGGCGAGAGGCGAAAACGCTTGTTCGGCTGGTGGCCCGTTCCCCGACTGATCCTCCGACGGCAGCGCCGGCGCGTTGCTCGCCGCATGAACGTATGAACCACTAACATCGAAGATCATGAACCAACTCACCTTTGACTACGACGCGCTCCCGAAGAAGGACATCCAGTTTGTGAAACAGACCACTCGGGAGGTGAACCTGCTCCTGGAACGTTCGACCGGCGACATCATCGCCATCGGCCAAAAGCTCATCGAGATGAAGAACCGCCTCGGTCACGGCCACTGGCGCTCCTGGCTCCAGACCCTGTGGCCCCTCGACATCTCTTTGGCCAACCGCTGGATGAACGTCGCCCGCAAATGTGGACAGTTTCCACATTTGAAAATCCCCCGCTCGACCCTCTACCTGCTGGCCGCCAACTCGACCCCCGAGACTCTCCGGGATGAATTCGTGCGGCGGGTCGAGGCCGGACAACCGCCCATGACGCACTCGGAACTCAAAGCCGAAATCGAGTCGTACCGCCCGGAACCCAGCTCCACCGGCAACAAATCCGCGCCCATGGCACCGTCCCCGAGCCTCCGCGAGGAAATCCTCGCCTGCCTCGATCAGGCGGCGAGCTTGCTCAACGGCAAGAACCCTGCGGCGTTGAAAGCCCTGGAATCCGCACGGAACCTCGTTGTCAGTCTCAGCGAGTGACGCTCGTGACATGAACCCATTGCATTGGGTCTTGGCAAACCGCCAGCTGACCACCAGCGGCACCCCCGATCCGGGGCCCGGTCACTCTCGGCTTCGAGGTCCAAGAGCGCCAAACACCGATGGCTGACCGCGCTCGGTGCCGGACCGCGATTCCCTCACCGCTTAAGCGCCGCTTTGGCCCGGCGCTCTTCGCGTCAGTTGCTCCTGCGCTCTGGAGGGGCCGCGCGGCCCCATCGCGATTCCGTGCCCCCGATCTTGGACCCGCACGGAATCCCGGCAGGCGGTAGCGCGCTTCACTTGTTGAACGGCGTTCCGCTGAGCACCCCGTCGGTCAGGTCACGATTGGCCTTTCTGGGCCAATACTTCTTGACTCGCGACTCGGTGAGGCCAAACCATCGTTCTGAAAGTAGAAAGGGCGTCAATCTGAAGGCCGATTATTTGTTAATGAGAGCCGATCCTCGAGAGAGCGTGACGCACCGACCCGACACGTGTTCCCAGCGCGTGCCTTGGCCTGCCGAGATGCCGCGGGCTTCCCGCTTGGCAGTCGAACTCTGCTGCGGGATGGGGGGGATCGGGATCGGCCTCGCCGCGGCCGGCTACGAGGTCGTCTGCGCCTACGACGCGTGGGCAGAAGCAGTGGCCGTCTACAATCACAACTCACCGAGGCCCGTCGCCAAGGAATGCGACATTCTGTCCGAGGCGGGCAGGAGGATGATCGGGAATGATAGCCGTTGTCTTCGAGGGATCGATCTTTTGGCGGCAGGCCCCCCGTGCAAGGGATTCAGCCAGATCCGGAACGGCCATCATGATCGACCGAATCCTCACAACCAAGTGCTTTTCGCAATACCGGAGTACGTCGCGCTCCTCCAGCCGCGGCTTGTCGTCATTGAGAACGTGCCGGATCTTGCACGTCATCGCGGCGGACAATCGTTAAGGGACCTGCTTCGCCGGTTGGAGCGGCCTGGACCTCGCGGTCTCCGCTACCGCGTCCAGCAAGGCGTCTATGACGCCGCCCTCTTCGGGACACCCCAAGCTCGCCGGCGACTTCTCATCTTGGGGGTACGCCATGGAGCCGGTGACGAGCGCTTGCCACCCGCGTCTCCTGACCTCGGCCCGCTCTACGCCGCGCTCCGACATGGCGGCGCTGTGCCCGACGGCTTGCGTCACTATCAGGACGTCCTCGCGGACCCGTCTGACATCATGATGACGACTGCCGCCCAGGCTCTATCCGATCTGCCCATGCTGGACCCCGGCGAGGCAGAACTCCCGCGCCCGTACGCCATGCGGGCCGTGACCGCGTACCAGCGCGCGATCCGATCCGGCGCGCCGGACCTACTGCGCGACACGCGAACGCCTAGCGTACGAGATGAAACCGTTCAACGGCTTGCGATAATCCCACCGGGGGGATGCGCCCGCGCCATTCCGCCCGAGAAGCTCAATAGCCTCTCGCGCCGGTTCGACTCCGCGTATCGCCCGTTGGAACTGCCGCGCGTAAGCAGCCGGTCGAGGTCGGGAAAGGGCCGTGCGGGGAAGGGGCGTGGTGCCAGCCGCCGCACCCCTCGTGCACCGGAACGGATCGTGGGGAGTTCGCGATGAGCGCAACGAGAGAGTTGATCAAGGGCATGGCGCAGGGGCGCGCATGGAGCTCGATGGGCGACACCGAGGCCGTGCGCGGTCTGCTCGACCGCGTCTACGACGAGCGTTGCCACCGAGCTTTGCACTACAAGGAGCGCTTCCAGCTACGGGTGAACCTTCAGAAGAAGGATGACGCTGCGTCCTACGCAGGCTGGATCACGGCCGAGAACCCGACGTCGGGGCCCTACCAGGGGACCTCGTTCGTCTGGTTTCCCGGGGAGTCGGGCAGCGTTGCCGTGCTGGTGATAGGGACCGACGGTTTCGGAGCGGACACTGCCGTCCTGGGCCGGCCCGGTCACGCGCGCCGCCTTCGGGCGCTCACGCGGCTTCATCGGGGCAAGGTCTGGATCAAACCGGACCTTCTCGATGTCAGCACCGAGATTCCGAGCGTGATTGCGCAGCGTTGGCCGGAGATCCCGGCAGCGCTCAAGGCATATGCACGCGTGATCTACGCTGCCGTCACGGTTCGGGCGGACGGCGATGGCCCAGCCGTCGAGGACTTGCTCGACCTCTTTTTCCACGAGCACGGCGCCCCGCTCACCGGAGACGCGAAGAAGCGTTGGGAGCGACGCCTCGAGGAGATCGCCGGGGCAGTGTTCCCGGCGGTCACGCTCGACGAGGTGCTCGCCATCCTGCGCGAGCGGCGCTTCGTGGTGCTAGAAGGTCCTCCTGGGACAGGCAAGACACGCCTGGCCTATCAGCTCGCCGAGCGAGTCGGTTCGGCCACGCACGTCCAGTTCCACGCGGCGCGGACGTACGAAGACTTCGTCGTGGGTCTCTTCCCTCGTCCAACCGGGCAGGGTCTCGCCTTCGACGTCCGGCCTGGCGATCTGCTCGTCGGCAACATGGCGGCGCGCGAACGGGAGCACGTGCTGGTCATCGACGAGATCAACCGCGCGGACCTCGCACGGGTGCTGGGAGAGGCGGTCGTCCTCTTCGAGGCCGGCGAAACTTCCCGCAGCATACGGCTCCCCCATGCGCCTACCGGACACGAACAGGAGATGAAGCTCTCGCCAAACCTACTCGTGCTCGGCACGCGCAACACCGCGGACCGGACCATCGCGCGCATGGACATCGCGATTCGACGACGCTTTGCATTCGTGGAAATGTGGCCCGATCTGCAGGCTGTCGAGAAGGAGGGCGTCGATCTCGCCATCGCAGCCTTCGCGGACACGATCCATACCTTCGTCGAGTTCTCCGACGAGGACACGCTCCGTCTGGTCCCGGGCCATGCCTACTTCCTCGACCCGCGGCCCGATCTCGATCGCCGCGGCCGGGCCGACCGGGTCGCGCGGCGCATGCAGCTCGAACTCGTGCCTCTGCTGCGGCACTACCTGGACGAGAGGCTTTGCGGAGCCGCCAGCGAGGCCGTCGCTGGTCTCGCGGATCGAATCGAGGCACGGCTGATGGAGCGCTAATGGGGCGCGGCCAGACCAGGAAGGGTCGCCCGCGCGCGGCGCTCATGGCAGCCGCCTCGTCGTCGCGCCCACTGCTCAAGGCGCAGGACCACGGGGATCCAGTCCATGTCCGTGCCCAGGATGTCGGAGCGACTGGCGATCGGTGGGTCGAGCCGTTCTTGGCGGCGAACCTGGCGGGGCTCCGACGTCTCGATCTCCGTTACGAGATCCGCGCCGACCCAGTGCTCAGGGTGATGTTGCGGCCTGGCCCTCGCATCGGGGCAATCCCGCTGCTCAGCCCAACCACTCGAAAGGTTGCGGCGGGACTCCTGGTCGAGCCCCGCTTCCGCTGGGTAGCACTTGGGGCGGTGTTTGGCGCGATCGGGTTCTCCGTCGAGCCGAGCCTGGGCGGCGCACCGCTCGTGCCCGGTTCGGCCCGGGAGGTCCCACCCTGGATGCTGGCCGGCCCCGTCATTGAGCGCATAGCGGCGCTGCTGCGACACCGCCGGCGGGGATTCATCGAGCACGCCGAAAACCGGACGAGCCCACGAGGACGCGTCAACTGGATGACGTGGGCCACGGCGCAGGTTCCACGCGGCGCATGGACTACCTTCCCTTGCTGTTTCTCCGAGCCCGACGACGATCCGGACCTGATCGCCTCCGTCCGCTGGACGCTGTTGCGCCTCGCCGAAGATCTCTCGTCGGTGGCCTGGTCTTCTCCCGCGAGGTACCTGCTCAGGCGCGCAGCCGAGCTTCAGTCCGTCGTTGGAACAGGCGCAGCGCGACGCCCATCGTCAAGGTGGATTCGCGCTGGTGCTTCCGCTTGGGTGACCGAGGCCGTGGAGGCCATGACCTGGGTAGCCGAGGAGCGCGGTCTCGGAGGAGCACGAAATCTCGACGGACTTGCCTGGGATCTTTCGATCGATGCCGTTTGGGAAGCCTGGGTCGCTGCGTTCACCGCCGAGCTCGGTCGACAGCTCGGCATGATCGCGAGCCCCTTTCAGGCAGCGCGAAGATCGCTTCGTTGGCACGGACCGGCGCAGTCGATGGGTGCGCTCGTTCCAGACGTCGAGCTTCGCGGCGCAGAGCGCGTAGTCTGGGTGGACGCCAAGTACAAGGCGCATCTCGATCTTCTCGTTCGGAAAGGTTGGAGCGGGCTCTCCGATGAGGTACGCGCCGATCACCGCGCCGACCTGCATCAGGCGCTGGCCTACGCGTCGCTGGCTGATATTCCGCAGGTCGACGCCCTGCTGGTGTACCCGCACATCGCCTCAGACGACCACTTGCCGACGACGGTCGCCACGGTGACCTCGGGCAGGCGTCGGGTACGTCTCGTCCTGGCGGCCGTACCGTTCGGCTACCGCAACTCCGAACATCGAGAGCGGTGCCTGGGCTCCTTCCGGGCGGTTTTGGCCGCGTGATGCGGACGCGCCTCCGCTTCACGGTCTGCTACAACGAGCGTGCAAGCTCCAGCGCTTGTTCAGGCGGGCCCTCGCCGGGACCGAGTTCGAGCCGGACGTCGCGCAGCTCTTCGAGACTCTGCCGGCGTCGGACTGCGGCAGAACCCCGCGGGCGCGGCGCAGGTGATCGGAGAGCAGTGAGACGTGCCCGCTCCCGCGTACATCTCATGCTTCGGAACCTCCAAGGCCTCTGGGTATGCACGAGTCCAGCGTGTACTCACGCACCGGCACGAACGGGGCCTTGCCCGGTCGGCACGCTGCACTATGTACCGACGCTGACCTGCCAGTGCGGGTCGCGCGTTCTCGAACTGGTCTACTGCGAGGCATGTGGCGAGGTCTTTGTTGGCGGCTATCGGAGCGACACGGGGAACGCCAACGAGTGGTACCTGACACCCGATCACCCCAACCTTGAGGCCGCACCGGATCTCGCATTCCTTGACCGGGACTACGAACGCTTCGCTGTGTTCTGGCCGGCGACCGGGAACCTGACGCCGACGACAGCCTCGTGGACGCAGAAAACGGCCGGGACTGCATCGGGCACCCCTTCCGTTCCTCGCGCCTGGCGCCGAGCAACCCTCGATCCCCTGGACGGCAGGTTGGGGCTGGGCGTGTCGGCAGGTATCCCAGGTTACCTCTATTACGTGCCGCCGCTGCATGGGCCAAACCCGCCGCCTGCGCCGTCTGGACGCGAGGCGTATCCTGCGATCTGCCCCCGATGCGACGCCGATTGGCGAAGACGCGATGTCGTCACCTCGCCAATCAGGACGCAGCGTACTGGCTTCCAGAAGATCGCGCAGGTTCTCTCGGATGTCCTGCTGCGCGACCTATCCCGCCCGCCCTTCTCCACTGCCCGGAAGCTCGTCGTGTTCTCCGACAGCCGGCAGGATGCCGCCAAGTTGTCGGCAGGAATGCGGTTCTCGCACTACCGGGATGCGGCTCGCCAAGCGTTGGTGGATTCCGTAACCCAGCAGGGAGCCGGGCCCCAGGCCTTTGCGGCTCAATGCCAAGGTCAACCGCTGGCCTCTCAGGCGGCGGCGGCCACAGCGTTCGCCGGCACGCAGCCAGCCGATGCGACCGCCATCGCGATGTCGTTCAACCCGGCGACCGCGTCCCTGCCGTGCGCGACCTACCCGGGACTGACCAACCAGCAGGCGGCGCAACAAATACTGCAACGAGCTGCGGCAGGACCATTCCGACTGACGCAGATCGTATCGGATATCGCCGTTCGAATGCTGGCTGCGGGCATGAACCCCGCGGGTTACTCTCAGAACGTCCTTTGGACGAACCCACAAGATCGCGGGGGGAGCTGGAGGGACTTGTATCAGTGGCCGGCCGGTGCCCCGCCAATCCCGAAACCGGCGGCTCAACTCATGCCCCAGCAGCAGGTTCACCTAAACCGTATCCAAGATCGTTCCCAGGCAGAGCTGATGGACATCGTCTTCGCGTCCGGCCGGCGAAGCATCGAGTCGCTGTTGCTCGCGCTTCCGACCGTGGACCGGATTGCGAACCCGCCGCCCTCGCAGCTGGTCCTTGAAGGGGCCGATGGCGCAATCTTCCTGTTCGGGTCGAGGAAGCGCTTATCGACACATTCGTGTTCGTCGAACAGCACGCCTCCTGGGTATGTGGTCGCCTACCTTGGTGCAGTCGCACAGCAGAACGGCGCGAATCCAAGCGCCTTCGTAGCGGACGTGATGGGCTATTTGGCCGCGACGGGCTGCTTGAACACGGTTCACTACTACCTGAATGTTCCATCGTTGTGCTTGCTCGGCCCTCCTCCGGCTTTCCGCGAATGCACGCAGTGCCGCCGAATCCATCTGAACCCCTCAGGCGGGTTGTGCGCCGATTGCCTGTCGCCGCTCGGTCCCGCGCAACCGACCGCCGGCGCGCATCTCATGCCTGAATACTACTCGTATCTGGCGACGCAGGCAGGCAGCTTCTTCAGGCTGAACTGCGAGGAACTCACGGGTCAGACGAACAAGTCCGACGCCCGCAAGCGGCAGCGGCTCTTCCAGGACATCTGCCTCCCCGCCCCGCAGGAGAATCCGCTCGCCGACCCGGTGGACCTGCTGAGCGTGACGACGACCATGGAAGCGGGAGTCGACATCGGGACTCTCGTCGCCGTGATGATGGCGAACATGCCGCCGATGCGCTTCAACTACCAGCAGCGCGTCGGACGCGCAGGCCGGCGGGGAGCAGGCGTCTCTGTGGCCCTAACCCTGTGCCGAGGGCGTAGCCACGACGACTACTACTTTCAGCGCCCGCAGCGGATCACGTCGGATCCACCCCCGCAGCCGTACGTTGACGTCAGGCGCGAGAGCATCATCAAGCGAGTGCTCGCAAAGGAGATCCTTCGCCAGGCGTTTTCGTGGCTCAATTTGTTCGCGCCAGGAGGCGGCGAGAACGTTCACGGCGAGTTCGGTGCCGCCACCGCCTGGATTCAAGTCCCCGCGCAACCTCCTGCGGGCGCTCCTCCGGGTGCCACGACGGCGCAGCTCGTGGCGGGCTGGATTCAGACGAATGCGGCCGAGGTCGCACGGGTTACCGATGTCCTGCTGGCGTACTGCGATCAATCGTTGCAGTCGCAACGTGCGCCGCTGATCAACTACTGCCTGCAGCAACTGGTCCTCCGGGTGACGCATGTGTCGATTGATCCGCTATTCCCGCAGGACGCGCTCAGCGAGCGCCTTGCGAACGCCGGCGTGCTGCCGATGTTCGGCTTTCCCACGCGAACGCGGTACTTGTTCCACGATCGCCCGACGCGGGCCTACCCGTGGCCGCCGGACGAGACGGTCGACCGAGAGCTCGACATCGCGATCAGCCAGTTCGCCCCTGCCGCCGAGACCGTAAAGGATGGCGTCATCCACACCTCGATCGGCGTGGTCGATTACCGCCCCCAAGGCAACCAGCCTGTCGAGGCGCCGAACCCGCTCGGCCCGTCCATCGGCCTCGGAGTCTGCGGGGCTTGCCAGGCCGTGGATGGGACGCAGCCTCCAGCTGCAAGCTGCCCCGTGTGCGGAGCCACACCGCACCAGACCCCTGGCTACCGAACCATGAACGTCTCGCAACCGGCTGGGTTCCGCACTTGGTTTGGGCGCAGCCGCGACTTCGACGGAACGTTCGAATGGACCCCGCGCGCTTCGCGGCCGAAGATGGGCGTCTCACTACTCCCGCTAACGCCGCGTGCGAACTTCGAGGTGTGGGCCGACCAAGAAACGGTTTACGTCATCAACGACAACGATGGGCGCCTGTTCGACTTCGAGAAGCTCGCCCAGAGTGAAACCTGGATCACGCGGGAGGCTCTAGCAAACGTCGGCGTCAACAACCCGTCGATCGACGCAGGCGCAGGGGTTGACCCTCGCGCCCTGGGTTCTGTGAAGACAACAGACGTGATGATACTCGGGATCCAGAATTGGCCTTCCGGAGTTCAGACCTCTCCGGCTGGCGTTGCAGGTCTCGGCGTCCGAGCGGCACTGTACTCGTTCGGGTTCCTTGCGCGCCGCGCCGCTGCCGATCGACTTGATGTCCACGAGCGAGAGATCAAGGTCGGACTCCGTGTGCTTCGGGATGCTGCCGGAAACATCGTCGGCCAGATCTTCATCTCCGACAGCCTGGAGAACGGTGCGGGATACGCTTCGCTGCTCGGAAGTCCAGTCGAAGCAGAGGCGCTGCTGCAATACATGGTCGGCCAGTCAAGCCCGACGTTCTACGGCTTCCTCGTCAGCCAACAGCACGCGGGTCCCGGCCCGAACGCCTGCACGACGTCGTGTCCGGACTGCTTGCGCGACTTCAGCAACCTCTCCTATCACAGCATCCTTGATTGGCGACTCGGATTGGATCTTGCGCGGTTGGCGTTGGACCCCGTTGCGCCGATCGACTTCAGCGTCCCCTACTGGCAAGGAGTCGATGCGGCGGCGGCGGGGCCGTACTTCGCCGCGATGCCAGGATGGCAGCCCGTGACGTTCTGCGGCCTGTACGCGGGACGCCGGAACAACCGGGCGGTGATCATCACGCACCCACTCTGGGACTGCGACCCGAATCGCTTCGGTCCCCAACTCGCGAATGCCTACGCCCAGGCTGTGGCAGCTGGGTGCCAACAAGTTGACTTCAAGTCGGTTTTTGAGGTTCTGAGGAGGCCTTTCTGAGCGCCCCGCCCTCACCGCTCGAGCTGCTTCGCATCCCATCTGTCAGCCCGAGCCTTGCCGAACTCCTCCGTCTGTGCCGATTGCGGGCCGGCCTGTCGAGAGCAGACGGCGCAGGCCGGTTCGTGCTCGGCCAACCGAAAGCGTGGCTGGGCACAGCGTACCACTTGGTTCTCCAGGGGGCCGCGAGCGGTGACACTGCGGCTGCGCACGAAGCAGCGTGGGTCGCCGCCATCAACCAACAACATGACCGCGCGCGGGGACACCCCCTCGACCGAAGGTTCGGACCTCCGGAACGATGGCCCGGCTACCACCTCGTCCGAGCCATGGCGCTTCTGCGCGCTCAGGAGATCGCCAACGCGTCGCGAAATGCTCCCGGCGCGGAAGCTCTGGAAGCGAAGGAGACCGGTCGCGAGCACTGGCTCTCCAGCGCGAACGGCAGACTTGTCGGCCGGCCAGACCTGATTCACGGTGACGCTGTCATCGACTACAAGACGGGTGAGGTTCACGAGCAAGGCGACAGCTCCGTTGCGAAGGCGTCCTACGTCCGCCAGCTCCAGATCTATGCGTTCCTCGCTAGGGAGCGGATGGGGAAATGGCCAGCCCGCGGCGTGCTCCTTCCGATGGCGGGCCCGCCGCTGGAAATCGATTTAGAGCCAGCTGCGTGCGAGCGCGCCGCGAGCGAAGCCCTGCATCTGTTGGACAACTACAACCACAAGATCGAGGCGGGCGGTCTCCCGGCCAGCCTCGCGAACCCGTCGCCAGAGGCCTGCAAGTGGTGTCCTTACCAGATCCTCTGTCCGGCGTTCTGGATGGCAGCCGGCGACTCGTGGATCGAACAACTCGGCACTGCAGCCATAGGTGGCACGGCGCCAGCCGCGCCGCGGCCGATCTACGGTGGTGCCGCACTCGCGCTGTTGCTCTCCGCGGACAACGGGACTGGACCTCTAGGCGAAGTCACGCTCGCACCGCTCAGTCCCGAGGTCCACACGTCGCTCGTTCTGGTGCAGGCTGGTATGTGCGTGCGCGTGACCGGACTCGCGAGGCGCGCAGACGGAACCGTGGTGCCCACCATGCGGTCGGTCATCGCGCGATCGGAAGACGTTCCGAACCTGACAATCTCCGACCAGACGGTCCCTCAAGAGAGATGACCCGTGCCTGCCCAATCGGGTCGCCCGAGGGGCTCACCCCAGTCGCCTACCACGCCCCGATCCCCATTCTGTAGAACTTCCCCCACACGACAGCATTGACGCAATCCGTTACGTCAAATAGGAAAGGACCGTTCGCCGGCCAGTTCAATCCGCCGGCTCGGGGTCCTTGGACGTGAACGTTTTCTTTCGCTCAAGTCCGCGTGACGACGGCTAGAATGAACCGCCGGTTGCCACCAATTGTCTTCGTCGGCGGGATTCATGGCGTCGGCAAGTCCTGCTTTTCGACTGCGCTTGCACAAGCGCTGTCGATCGCCCATGCAAGCGCGGGCGAACTCATTGCGCGTCAAGAGGATCGAACCCGCACGCCTGACAAGCGAGTGAACAACGTGGGCGCGAACCAGCATGCCTTGGTTGCGGCCATCGCCGCCCTTCCCCCACCCAACGCCCCCCTCCTCCTGGATGGGCATTTCTGCGTCTTGGACCAAACCGAGCAGATCTGCGCGCTACCGATCGAGATCTTCAGGTTGCTCTCCCCTGTCGCCGCCCTGCTGCTCCGTGACGATGTGCGACGAATCCAAGAGCGGCTCTTCACCCGAGATCAAAAGGACTACTCCGCGGAGCTGCTCCAACGGTTGCAGGAAGCCGAGATCGTCCATGCCAATGTCGTGTGTTCCACGCTTCAAATCCCCATGCGCGTTCTGAACCCTTCCGAGCGCGACACCGCTGCCTCTTTTTTGAGAAGCAACCTATATGTCTGAATCCCCATGAGAGTGCTCCTGGACACCAACGTCCTCATCCACCGGGAAGCCAGCACCGTCGTAAAGCAGGAAATCGGCGTTCTCTTCAACTGGCTTGACCGACTGCATTACGCGAAATGCGTCCACCCCATCTCGATTGTCGAAGTCAGCAAGCACAAGGACCCCAGGGTGGTCTCCGCGTTCAGGGCGAAACTCCAGAGCTACGTAGAGCTTAAGACTGTGGCCCCCGAGACGCCACAAATCCAGCAACTACGCCAGACTGACACTGACGAGAACGACCGCAATGATACGTCTCTTGTCAAAGAAGTGGTTGCCCAGCGTGTTGACGCGCTCATCACCGAAGACCGAGGCATCCACCGGAAAGCCAAGATCCTGGGTGTCGCCGACCGCGTGTTCACGATCGATGATTTTCTCGAAAAGGTCACAGCCGAGAATCCAGATCTCGCTACCTACAAGGTCCTAGCAGTAAAAAGGGAACATTTCGGCAACATCACACTTCGCGACCCGTTCTTCGCTTCCTTCAAGCGTGACTACGTCGACTTCGCCGCATGGTTCAACCGCAAAGCGGACGAGATCGCATACGTATGCCGGTCAGACAACGACGACCTTCTCGCCTTCCTCTACGTGAAACCCGAGGACGAGCGAGAGCCATATGCTGACATCACGCCCCTGTTTATGCCGAAGCGTCGCCTCAAGATCGGCACATTCAAGGTCGCGATGAATGGGTACAAGTTAGGTGAGCGGTTTCTGAAGATCATTTTCGATAATGCGCTTCTTTTCAAAGTGGATGAGATCTACGTGACTATCTTCAGGAAAGACGCCGATCAGGAACGGTTGATAGCCCTCCTCCTCGATTGGGGTTTCGTACAACACGGCGTCAAGCGAAGCTCCTCTGGAGAAGAGTTGGTGTACGTTCGTGACTTCAGTCCGCGCGCCGATGCCTCCAACCCCCTGGCCACCTATCCTTTCATGTCGCGTGCACAGCGCAAGTTTGTTGTCCCAATCTACCCTGAATACCACACTGAGTTGCTGCCCGACTCGATCTTGCGTACAGAGTCCCCCCTCGATTTCGTTGAAAACCGCCCTAACAGAAATGCCATCCGCAAGGTGTATGTTTCCCGTTCACTCCGCCGCGATCTGTCCCAAGGGGACGTTATTGTCTTTTACCGAACGGCGTCCGGCGGATATGCGCACCACACTTCAGTGGCAACCACGCTCGGAATAGTCGAGCGCGTCGTCACCGCAATCCCATCGGTCGATGCGTTTGTTGACTTATGTCGCAAGCGCAGTGTGTTCTCCGACGATGAGTTGAAGAAACACTGGAATTGGAACGTGCGCAGCAGACCGTTTGTAGTCCACTTTCTTTACAGTCACTCCTTTCCGAAGAGGCCAAATCTCGCCACGTTGAAAGCAGCAAACGTCCTGGTTGAAGCACCACGGGGCTTCGAGGAGCTATCAGACCAAGCGTTTTCGGCATTGCTGGAGGTGTCTCATGCAGACATGCGTCTTATTGTCGATTAGACCAGAGTTCGCAGAACTCATTTTCAAAGGCCTGAAGAAGTACGAGTTTCGCAGAGTAGTCTTCAGATCAGAGTGCGTGTCGCGCATTGTCGTTTACGCTTCCCGGCCAGTTCAACGGGTAATCGGAGAATTTGAGGTTGCGGGCATTCTGGCCTTGGGCAAGAGCGAGTTGTGGGAGCGAACAAAGCGGCACGCGGGTATTCCTGAACATAGCTTCTACAGCTACTTCGATGGAAGGGAGATGGCATACGCAATTCGCGTCAGAAAGCCGCGTCTGTACGAAACTCCTTTAAAGCTCGACAATGCGTTTGGTGTCAATCGCCCGCCGCAGTCGTTTAGGTACATTGGCTGCACGCCTTGAGTGCGGGTAAAGTGCCGCGAGGGGAGGCGACGTCGCTTGAGCTTGGCCGCGATCTCCGCCGCTTG
>VHCO01000202.1 GCA_016871715.1 Verrucomicrobiota bacterium | reverse complement strand
CGAGGGGGCGCTTGTGGGGCGGGGGGGGAGCGGTTAGGCTGGGCGCATGGACGCGCCGGCGTGGGCCAGTCTGAGCGACGACGAGCTGCTCGAGCAGCGGATCAGCCGACTGGGACTGAGCGTTGCGGGCAGCCCGCTGGAGAGGTTGGTGCAACAGCTCTACGACGAGCTGACCCAGAAGGGGCTCGTGTTCCATCCCTCCTGTCACGTGGGCGACGAATGGTTTGTGCCGGTGGGTGTGCCGGCGATTTTCATCCCGTTTTTCTTGGCGCACGAGCGCCTCGGCCAGCTCGAGCGGAAGATCATGCTCGAGGTGGAAGGGGACACGCCGGAGTGGTTCATGAAGTTGATTCGGCACGAGGCAGGGCATGCCTATGCTTACGCCTACCAGTTGTTCAAGCGGCGCAAGTGGCAGCGCGCATTTGGGCGCAGTTCGGCGCAGGAGACCCCGTCGTTTTACCGGCCTCGACCCCACAGCCGCGGCTACGTGGTGCACTTGGACGACTGGTATGCTCAGAGCCATCCGGACGAGGATTTCGCAGAGACGTTCGCGGTGTGGCTGACGCCGGGACTGGACTGGCAGGAGCGGTACCGGGGCTGGAAGGCGCTCGAGAAGTTGCTGGTGGTTGACGAGATGCTGCGGTCGTTGGCGGGCCAACCGCCGCCGGCGCTGCCTGAGTATCGGGTACGGGACCACGACTGTCTGAACGTCAAGCTGAAGACCTACTACGCTCGCAAGCGCCGGCTGTACGAAGATTCGTTTCCGGACTTTTACGATAGCGATCTGCGGCAACTGTTCGATGCCGGGGCGGACGTGGCGGGGCGGGTGAAGGCGTCGGTGTACTTGAAGCACCACCGGGCGCAGTTGATGGAGGCGGTGTGCCAATGGACCAACGAGCGCAAGTACCACGTCACCGCGCTGCTGGCGCGGTTGATCGAGCGTTGCGACCAACTGGGCCTGTATCTGAAGGGCTACGACCCGCGGCAGAACCTGCAGGTGGCCGCTTATCTCACCACGCTAGTGATGAACCACCTGTTCACCGGCAAGTTCAAACGCACCAAGTAACCGCTGTGAAACGTCCCCCGAAAGTCCTGGCCCTGTTCGATACCCGGACACCCATCCCGCCGGAGCAAGACCTGAGCGCGGAGCTGCAAACGGTCGATTGGCAGACGGAGGCGAATGTCTTGGTGGCGCTAGGCGAACTGCGTGTCGCCGCGGAGCACCTGGTGCTGTTCGACGACCTCGAGGTATTGAACCAGAAGCTGACGCAGTTCGCGCCGGACGTCATTTTCAACCTGGCCGATCAATTCCGGAACAACCGCGCTTTGGATCAGAACATCGTTTCGTTTCTCGAGCTGCACGGGTTGCCGTTCACCGGCTGTGGGTCGACGGGGCTGACGCTCTGCAAGCACAAGGCGATCTCGAAGAAGATCCTCAGCTACCACCGGATTCACGTGCCGGGGTTCACCGTCGTCGCCCGGGGCCGGCGGGCCACGCGGCCGCGGCGGCTCAAGTTTCCGATTTTGGTCAAGCCGCTCAAGGAGGAGGCTTCCTACGGCATTTCGCAGGCATCCTTCGTCGAGACGGACGAGCAGTTCCAGGAGCGGGTGCAGTTCCTGCACGAGAAGCACGAGCAGGATGTGATTGCCGAGGAGTACATTGCCGGCCGCGAGCTCTACGTGAGCGTGTTGGGGAACCAGCGCCTTCAGGTCTTTCCCATTCGCGAGCTGGTGTTTCGGGAAGTTCCGCCGGAGGAGCCCAAGATTGCGACGTACCGGGCCAAGTGGGACGAGGAGTACCGCAAGCGTTGGGGGTTGCAGAACCAGTTTGCCGAATCCCTGGAGCCCGGCGTGGCGCGCAAGATCATCACGACCTGCAAGCGCATATACCGCCTGCTCACCATCGACGGCTACGCGCGCATCGACCTGCGCCTGACGCCGGCCAACGAGGTCTACTTCATCGAGGCGAACCCGAACCCGATCCTGGCTGCGGAAGAGGACTTCGCTCAGTCGGCGCTGCGGGCGGGGCTGAGTTACGCGCAGTTGATAGACCGGATCATGCGCCTGGGCCTGAAGGCAACGCGCACATGACCTTGACGCGATGGGGCCCGAGCCAACGCCGCGCGCTTGGGTTGGTGGTACGAAATGCGAGCCAACTGGCGCGCCGGCGGAAGCGAGATGTCGCCGACGAGCGGTTCCGAGGCTCGGCCGTTCACGTTCAGGAGCTTTGTTCGAGGTCGCTGCTCCAGGCCTGCACCAACTGGTCAGGGGTAGGTACTGCGAGCGGCCGGACGATGCGGAACCCCACGGACTGGGCTTCGGTCAGCCACCAGATGCTCTTGGGCAGGTTCGGGTCCCGCATTTGCCAGGCCGGATGCGAGGCTTTTCGCCCGGCGCTGCGCAAACGTGTGGCCTCATCGTCATAGGAACCGCCGCGTGCGACGTGGGGGAAGGGTGCGGAGGCTCGCAGCCAGGGCGCGAGGTGGAGTTGGCGGCCGAGTTCGCGGTAGTCCTCGGCGTACCGGTCGAGGCACCATTCCCAGACGTTGCCGTAGAGGTCGTGAAATCCCCACGGATTGGGTCGTTTGCGGCGGAGTTGATGGTAGCGCAGGTCGCTGTTTTCCTCGAACCAGGCGTAGTCGGTCAGGTGGCTAGGGTCATCGCCGAAGTGGTAGGCTGTGGTCGTGCCGGCGCGGCAGGCGTACTCCCATTCGGCCTCGGTGGGCAGCCGGTAGTAATGACCGGTTTTGGCGCTGAGCCAATGGCAGTATTTGTTGGCGGCGTGGTGGGTCATCGAGACGGCTGGATACCCTTGCTTGCCCATGCCGAAGCTCATGTCGGTGTAGGGTTTCGATGGACCGGTGACGGCATCGGCCACCGAGTTGACGTAGTCGGGAGAGGGGTTTTGGGCGCGCCGTTCCCGTTGGTCCTCACGCCACACATAGGCTTCGTACTCAGCCCAACTGACTTCGCACTGGCCCATCCAGAACGGCTCGATTCGGAGTTGGACGGGCGGCCCTTCGTCGGCCAGGCGGCCTGGTTCTGCGGGGTCACTGCCCAGGGTGAATTCGCCGGCGGGCACGGGGAGCATCACGTAGGTGACGGCGGTGCCGGGGATGGCGTTGGTATAGGGCCGCATGTCGGCCGCGGTGGCGATACGCTCTTGGGCGAGCACCTCGAGGATCTGGCGGTGGATCAGCGGCACGGTGGCGTCGTCGTTGTCGGCCATCGAGGCGAGCCTTCGGTAGTCGCCCGGCAGCACGGTGCGGGCGCGGCAGCGGTAGGATTGCATGTCCGTCGAGAACTTCGAGTAATCGGGTCCGAAGAAGACCAGGAACTGGGTTTCGAGGGCCGCGGCGCCGAAGATCAGATCGCCGGAGCGCGGTTCGACTGGGCCGATGGAGGTGGGCGGTTGGACGCCATTGAAGGCGAAGACCTCGGCTGTTTCCCCTTGGTTGAAGGCGATCAGCAAGTGGGAACCGCCCTCCTCGCGGGGCACGCGCAGGACCGAACGGATGGGTTTGGGGAGATGGAAGTCGGCCGGTTTGCCCCAACGCAGGCCACCGGCGTCTCCTGGCTCGAGGGGGTAGAGGCGCAACGTTGGGTTACCCGGTTGGTACAGCAGCAACTCGGCCTGCGCCTTGCCTCGGAAATGGCCGATGGCGTACTCGGAACCGGCGGGCAGGTTCTCGAGAGTGAGCAGGTTTTCGAGCTTGCCGCGCGTCCAGCGCTGCACGCGGAACGTGGTGGCGGTGTCGGTGGTCCACAGTCCACAGATCAGCTCGGCGTCGCCGTGGACGAGAACGGCACGATTCGGTTGCCAGAATTGGGCATCGGTTTCGAGCCCTTCGGCAACGGCCTCGAATGTGCCGGCGCGGTTTACGAGTTGGGCGATTTGGTTGGCGTCGGGTGCGTTGTAGATGCTTGCGACGAGGAGGTTGTGTAACTGCGGTGCGCCGGCGGTTCCGCCGGTTACCGCCAAGGCGCTGTTGGGCCCCACAGCGGTCAGCGAAAGCGGGACGGGTTTGGGGGTGACTTCGGGCTGGTTGGCGGCGACGAGGTGGGCCAAGTTGGCGTTGATGCCGACGAAGACCAGGGCGTCCTGGGCTGGGTCCAGGAGCCGGCCCAAGGCGAGTCCGGAGACGTCCAGGAAGCCGGCCAGTCGGTGTTTGACCCAATGGATTCCCCCGTCGGGGAGTGTGTACCCGAGCCGGTACTTGCCGCTGGCTCGGTCGACGATCACGATGTCCTGGCGTTGGTCGCCGTTGAAATCGCCGGTGCCGAAGAATTCGCGCGGAGTCTCTCGCACGAAGACTTGGCTAGCGGGGGTTTCCCCGGCTGCGGCGGCGATCCACACGGCGACCCAGCCCCAGCGCGTTGCCCAGTTGTTTTTCATGGTCTGATCGAGTTCTACCCAATCATGCGAGATCGGGCGGCAGAAAGTGACAGAGCGGGAACGTTCGAGTCGCTTTCTCGCTGGGGCCATCGTTGGGGCGGACTGGGGTTGGCGGCTGGATGGGTGTTGGAGGGAGCGGAGCGTTCGGGACCCAACTCGCCCTGGTGGGGGTGGGGGCGGCTCTCGGTCGAGGGGAAGCGCGGTGGCGTTACTGCGGTGTGGGGGGGCCTGCCTGCCACCAGCGCAGCCGGAAATCCGAACTCGACGCTGCCAAGGCGCGGCCGTCTGGGGAGAAGGACAACTCCGCGACGAGTTTTCCCGGCCAGGTGAGCGTGAGCAGTTCTTGGTGCGTGCTGAGGTCCCACACTTTGATAAACTCTCCGCCCACACTCCCGGTGGCCAGGCGGCGGCCATCCGGGGAGAAGGCGACGGCGTGGACCCCGAGCAGGTGGCCGCGCAGCACCGCTTGCGGTGTCCAGTGTTGGGTTTCCCAGAGTTTAGCGAGGCCTTCTTGGCTGCCGCTGGCCAACCATCGTCCGTCCGGCGAGAACGCCACCGCGTCGGTCGGTTGGTCGTGGGCGCGGAACTCGGCGACCGACTCTCCTGTGCCCAAGGCGAACACGGCGACGGAGTCCCCGGCGGCGGCGAGCCACTGGCCGTCGGGCGAAAGGTCGATGGCGGCCAGCGTGCCGTAGGAGGTCTGCCACGGTGGGGCCGCCGGTTGCCAGGTATCGGTGGCGAACACGTGGACTGTGCGCGCGTCCGCAATCGCGACGAGGTGCGACCCCGTGGTGGTGAAGCGGAGTCGGCTGAGGTTTGCGGACCCGTCGCGCACCGTTTCGAGGCGTTCGATCAAGGTCGGTCCTCGTTCATCCCAGACACGAATGACTCCGGCGGCGTCGGCCGTTGCGATCCAACCGCGGTGGGGGCAGGAGGCCAGGAGGCGGTTTCCCACGCCCAACGCTTCGAGTTGCCTCGGCGTTTGGGATGACGGGTAGCTGCGGGACACGCGGACCACGCCCCCGGCGGCATCCAGCCCAAAGAGCGCGTTGTGGTTGGCGGCGAAGCTGGGTGCGCGCAGCGGTGCGTCGCGCGGTCCGATGGGGGTGGCGAGGTGGCGCAGGTGCCAGACGTTGAGCGTGCCGTCCTTGCCGCCGCTGACCAAGGTCTCGCCGTCGGCGAGGAAGGCGAGGGCCCAGACCTCGTGCTGGTGGCCACGCAGGACTTGGGGCGGTAGTTCCGTCCAGAGGCTCCAGACCCGCAAGGTTTGATCGGCGCTGGCAGAGGCCAGGAGTTCGCCTCGAGGGGAGAAGGCTAGACTCGAGATCCAGGCTTGATGGCCCTCGAAGGCCCGTTCGAGGCTCCCTTCGGCCAGGCGCCAGAGCCGTACGGTCCGTTCCGAGAAGCCGGCGGCGGTGGCGAGACGTTGGTCGTCTGGGGTGAGGGCCAAGGCGGTGAGGGCTTCGCCGTGCGCGGCCCAAGCGTGCAGCAGTCCCCCGGCGCGCGGGTCGACCAGGCGCACCAACCCGTCGCTCCCACCCAGAACTAGCCATTGGCCTTGGGCGCCGAGCGCGAAGTCGCCGGTGTGTCGTCCCCCGGCGGGAAAGCCGCCATGGATCACGGGCTTGCCGCGTTGGGGCAGGTCCCAACGGCACAGCGCGCCGGTGGAGGAGAAAGCGAAGAGGGTCTGGCCGTCGGGGCTGTACGCCAAGTCGAGCAGCACCTCGGCGAAGGGCCAGGTGATCGTCGGATTCAAGTCGGGCAACGACCAGAGCGTCGCGCCGCCGGTGGGTGCTGCGGTCGCCAAGGCTGGTGAAGCGGGGGCGAAGCGGAGCGCGGTTCCGGCTTGGGGTCGCGTGGCGAGCAACTTGCGCGCGGTGAGGTCCCAGAGGCGCACGGTGCCGTCCATGCCCGCGCTCGCGACGCGGGTCTGATCGGCCGAGACAGCGAGGGCGCTAACGGCTTCGCCCTGGTGGCCGAGCTCGAAGAGCGCGTCGCTGCGGCACGCGTCCTCGAGGTAATACCATTCCCAGCCGCGCGGGTCGTCCTGGCCCGGTTCCGGGCGGTGACGGTCGAGGAGTTCGCGGGCGCGACCCAGATTGCTCGCCTCGAGCGCGTGTTGCACGAGGTTCAGATCGGAGGCATAGGCAATCTGGCGAGTGCGTGTGGCGGCGGCGTGGGCACGTTGTTCGGCTGCTTGGGCGAGGTTCCGCTGTTGGCGGGTGTCGAACAGGGCGTGGGTGGACAGGACTAAGCCGCCGGCGAGGGCGAACACAATGGCGGTGGCGGCCCCGACGGCTTGGCGATGGCGGCGCACAAACTTACGCAGCCGGTAGAGTCCACTGGGCGGGGCGGCGGTGACCGGCTCTTCACGCAGGAACCGTTCGAGGTCACGGGCGAGGGCGTTGACGGTGGGATAGCGGCGATCGCGGTCTTTCTCGAGGGCCTTCATGACAACCCAGTCGAGTTCACCGCGCAGTTGGCTGGCTAAGCCTGCGGGGGTCGTGTTGCGCGCGACGGCGGCGGCGGCCTGGGCCGCTCCGCCGTCGCGGACGCGGGCGCTGGGAGGGGCAGGTTCTTCTTCGCGGAGGGCCTGGTGGGCACCGGCCTGGAGGAACCGCGCGAGCCGTTGGGGATCGAAGGGCGAGGCGCCGCACAGCAGTTCGTAGAGGACCACGCCCAGCGAGTAGATGTCGGCGCGGGTGTCGACGTCGCAGCGGTCGCCGGCCGCCTGCTCGGGGCTCATGTAGGCGGGCGTGCCGATCAACTGACCCAGAGCGGTGGTTAGCGGGCGGTCGGTCAGGGAGGCTTGCATGGCCTTGGCGACGCCAAAGTCAATGACCTTGGGCCAGGGCCGGCCGTCCTGGATGGTGACCAGGAGGTTCGAGGGTTTGAGGTCGCGGTGGACAATGCCCTTCTGGTGGGCGTGTTGGAGGGCGTGGCAGACGGGCAGGAACAGTTCGAGCCGCTGGGGCACGCTCAGGCGGTGCTGGTCGCAGAAGTCGGTGATGGGGGTGCCCTGGACGTATTCCATGACGAAATAGGGCCGGCCGGTCTGGGTGGCACCGGCGTCGAACACATGTGACAGGTTCGGGTGGTCCATCAACGCCAGCGCTTGGCGCTCCGCCTCGAATCGCGCGATGACCTCGCGCGTGTCCATACCGAGCTTGATGATCTTCAACGCCACGATGCGTCGGACCGGCTCGACCTGCTCGGCTCGATACACCCGGCCAAAAGCTCCTTCGCCCACACGGTCCAGGAGCCGGTAGCGGCCGACTTGCCCACCCACGGCTTCGGAGGGCGCCGGTGGTTCCGTTTCCTCGGAGGGCGCGGGCGGGTCAGGCGGGATGACGGCGCCCCCATCCTCCGGGCTGAAGAACTCGTTGGCGGCCTGGCGCAAGTCGAGCAGGGCTGCCAGGCGCGTCTGGAGGCGGGTGTCGCCCCGAGCGGCTCGCTCGAGGTAAGCGGCCTGCTCGGCTGGGGTGGGCAGCTCGCAAGCTTCGCCAAAAGCGGTGCGCTCGGCGTCGCGTTGGGGATCCGGGGGCATGGTCACGGCCGAGTCGCTCAGGCGGTTGGCCCGGGCGCGGGGCTATCCGCCCGGTCGGGTGCGGCTTGAGCGGCACAGATCCGCTCGTAGAGCCAGACTTTGGCGTATTGCCAATACCGTTTCACGGTTCGTTCGGACAGGCCCAGGAGTTGGCCAATCTCCGCGTAGGTCAGGCCGCCGAAGAACCGGAGTTGCACCACCCGGGCTTCGACCGGGTCCACTTCGCTCAACGCCGCGAGCGCTTCGTTCACGAGGAGGATACGGTCTTCCGGTGACGCCGCGGGCAGTTCGATGCCGGCGAGCGGGACGCGTTCCCAGTGGCCGCCGCGCTTGAGTTGGCGTTTGCGCCGCGCGTTCTCGACCAAGATGCGCCGCATCGCCTCGGCAGCGGCGCCCAGGAAGTGGGCGCGGTTTTGCCAGCGGCCGGGTTCGGTGCCCGCCAATCGCAGCCAAGCCTCGTGAACCAGGGCGGTCGCCTGCAGGGTCTGCCCGGGCGTTTCGCGCGCCATTTGCCAGGCCGCCAACCGCCTGAGCTCAGCATAGACCGAGGGTAGCAGGTCCGCGCTCGTGGGCGCGCCGCCGGGGGCCGGCCGTGGGGGAGGGCGACTCATCGGGAGCGTGTGCGGCTGCTGTACGACCGCCGCGGGGTAGCCCTTGACCCAGCGGGTGCGAGCTCGAGCCGATTAGCGCCGCTTGAAGCTGATGGTCATGCCGTCGTTTTTCTCCATCGAGGCGCGGACGGTGGTGGTTTCGTAGGTCGGGCTGCTCTGGACGTACTCGAGGTAGTCGCGCATTTGATTGGCGCTGCGGATGACATTGTCGGCAACCACCACCGCGCCGCGTTTGAGCTTGGGTTCGATGGCCTTAAGGTACTTGAGATAGTCCTGCTTGAGGGCATCGATGAAGACGAAATCGAACTCGCCTTCGAGGGTCGGGAGCACTTTGAGCGCGTCGCCTTCGACAACGGTGACGGTCTTGTCGAGCCCCGCCTGAGCCAGGTTGGCGCGGCATTGCCGGACCATGTCGGGGTCGATGTCGATCGTGATGAGGCGGCCGCCGGTGCGCTCGAACCCGACGCCCATTTGGATCGCGCCGTACCCCGTGGCCGAGCCGACCTCGACGCCGCGTTTGGCCCCGGTGCTCTGGACCAGGATGCGCAGCAGCATGGCATCGCCGGGCGTGGTGTTGAGGCCGATGCGCTGGAAGTTCTGGATGAACTTGTCCCGGGCTTCTTCCGTGATGGCATTGGGGTCGGCAGCGTGACCGGCGGTCGGGAACAGGGTGAGGAACGTGGCGAGAGCGAGGGGGACGGTGGAGATGCTGGCGATGGTTTTCATGACATTATGGTTCTGAGACTGACCAAGCGTTAGCCGGCCGCGGCGGGGATGCAACTGGGAAGTGCCATCCTGGAAGTGCGATCGCTCATCGCGGCCCGAATCCATAGCGAGGCGGAGCGCGGACGGTCACGTCAGCGCTCATGGCTTGGGTTCACCGGCGCGGTTTCCGGCGCCGGCGCGCGTCCGGTTGGGTGCGCTGGCTCGGCACCTAAGGGACGGGTTTGAGCAGGAGGTAATCCAGGCCGAACATGTACGCCTTGATCGCCTTCTCGTTAGCGCCGACGACGGTGGCAGTGAATTCGTTGTCGCCCGCTTTCAGGTCGAAGACGCCCAGGTCCATTTCGCGACTCGGGCGCACCTCCGGGTTGTAGAAGTCGATCGGGTCACCGGTTCGGGCGCCGTTGATGGCCAATTGATGTTGGCCATAATCCCGTGCGCGCAGGAACTTGGCGAGCACGCGGTACTTGCCCGCGCTGGGCGCCGGAAACGCCACCGCCAAGGTGTCGCCCGGTTTCATGCCGGCATGCCACCAGAGATGGCTGCCGCCGCTCAGGCCGTCCCAATCCTGCGGGGCGGCAGTGCCGGTCACGCGCACGATGCGCATGGTTTCACCCTCGATCGCGCCGGCGACGCGCGGCACGACATACTCGGCGAGCGGCCGCACGACGGCGTCCTGGGGGCGGATGGCGGCGAAGTTATCGGTGGCGCCGGGCCTGGCATACCAGTAAGCGACCACGGCCAGGTTCACCTGGCATTGGGCGTGCCAGTGCCACAGTTCCATGTCGAACTTGAATTCCTGTGTGAAGGGGATCCGGTCCAGGATGTGGAAGCGGTTGACGCTGGTGCGGCCGTAGTTGCCGGGACCGTCGCACCGCGGTTGGGCGTGGTAGGCGTGGGTGAAGAGGCCCGGCCAGCACCAGGCGTACCCGTAGTAGTCCTCGGTGCCGGTGCCGAAGTGGCTCGGGAAGGTCTCGCCATCCACATAGATCTTCTCGTCGCCTTCGCCCCACCAATCTTTGACGGGGTTATCGATGGCGAAGGCGACCCCGGCGAACACGCCGCGGCCCTGCGCGGTGAGGTAATTCCAGTCGATCATGGGGCGCGTGGGCACGTCGAAGGCGGCGCGCCACTTGGCGTGGAAATGCATCGAGGCCTCGGTCCAGGTGTAGTCTCGCAGCGTGAGTTCGCCGGTGAGTTGGGCGCTGACCGAGCTGTGGTTCACCAGTTCGAGGGTGGCGAACTGGCGGAAGGGCATGAACCAATGGCAATACATTTCGCCGTCGGCGGTCATTCCCAGCGGCAGCGTCGCGTAGGGATTGATGCCCGGGGCCGTGCCGAAGAAATCGCCGAGGGGAGACTCGACGGTGGTTTGGCCGTCGAAGGCGATCTTGACGACGATACCGCGCAGGGCGGCGGGGCGATCGGTGGCGGTCAATCGGACCACGGCGCGCGTGAAGGCGAGCGGGCCGGGGAAGTACTCGCTGACCGACTCGCCCGGCTCGAGGCGCAGGGCGAACGGTTCGACCTGGCCGCTGAAGTCGCCGCGCGCGCCGCGGGGCGTCTCGAGTCGCGCCACCAGTCGTTCGATCCGCCCAGCAAGGGCCCCGAGGCGCGCCTGGCTGAAGGTCTCGACGGCAGTCCCGGGGGCATAGGTGCGGTAGTTCACGTGGTAGTAAAAATCGCCCTTGTCACTGGTGACTTTGCAGTGTCGGGCGTACGGGATGGGGAAGTAGAGGTTCCAGCCTTTGCTGCGTTCGCCGGCGAGCGGTTGGGGCAGGCCGGGCACGCGACCCCCCAGCAGATCGGGCATCGGCGCTTCGAGGGCGGGTTGCGCGGCGCCGTCGAGGTAGATCCGCAGGGTCCCCTCCGGATTGGCGGACCAGATCCGCACAATCGCGCCGGGGCCGGCGGCGTCCATCATGACGAACTCGTTGCGTCCGGCGCGTTCCTCGACCCGCAAATACTGGCCGCGATCGTGGTTGGCAAACCAGTCTTCAGTGGGCGACTTCGACTTGCGGTCATACGAGGAGAACTGCCGGCAGGTGAAGGCGGGGTTGGGGAATTCAGCCAGGCGAGCCAAATCGGTCATTTCGTCGATGAGGCTAGCGGTGCTGACGGTGGGCGTAGCGGCGCGTCCGGTTAGGACGAGGACGAGCGGCAGGAGCAGCGCCGCGGCTGCCAGTCGAGCCGGAGCGAGCAGGGGGCGTGGGCGAGGTAGGCCCGAGCGAGGCGGCGAAGTCGGGAGAGGCGGACACTGCGGCAGAGAGTGAGGCGAACCGGTGGTATGACAGAGCGGTGGTTGCATAGCGGTGGAGAGTGAGGTTTTCCGGGCGGGAGTCAAGCCGACGCACCGACGCGCCGCACGCCCGGCCCGGGTCCTCGCTTGCGAGTCCGCTGGGGCCGGCCCGGGCTGGTTCGAGGTCACGGCGCGGCCGTTCAGCGCGCGAGTGCGTCGTTGGCTCGCGGGGGGGGCGCATTGGCTCGAAGCCAGTCGCGCAGTTTGGCCAAGGCCCGAGCCCGGTGACTGATCTGGTTCTTCACGGCCTCGCCTAACTCGGCGAACGAGGTCGAGTGGCCGAGCGGTTGGAAGAGCGGGTCGTAGCCGAAGCCGCCTTGGCCGCGCCCTGCGTGCAAGATGTGCCCCTCGCACGCGCCCTCGAACAGCCGGACTTCGACCTCGGAGGGCGGCCGCTCCTCTCCGGTGTCCGGTGCATTCGCCGCCGGCGGCCCCGGCGGCCTGCCGCCGGCCTCTGACGGTTGGCCGCAGACCGGTGCGAGGGCGAGGACGCAACGGAACCGGGCCGTGCGGCGTTCGGCGGGGATGCCCGTCAGGCAGGCGAGCAGCTTGGTGTTGTTGTCGTGGTCGGTCGAGTTGCCCGGTGCGGTTGGATCGTTGAGGGCGAACCGCGCGGAGTGGACGCCCGGGGCGCCCTCGAGCGCGTCGACCTCGAGGCCGGAGTCATCGGCCACGACCCAGCGCGCGGTCTGGGCCGGGGCGGCGGGTTGGTCGGCCAGCCAACGGGCTAAGGCGAGCGCTTTCTTGGTGGCGTTGCCGGCGAAGGTCTGGGCGTCTTCGAGGACGTCAGGCGCCCCCGGCAGTTCGGCTAGGGTGAGGCAGCGGAAGCCCTCGCCGAGGACGGCGCGGATTTCGCCGGCTTTATGCCGGTTGCGCGTTGCGATCAGGAGCATCGTCACGGGAGGGGCGTAGCCCGGCTGCCCGTTGGATGCAAGGCAAAGCCGAGGCAAAGTCGAGCTCGGGACGGAGAGGGTTTTTGGCTGGCGCGGATGCAAGATCTGGGCGACGGTCTTCGCCGCGTGTTGGCTGCTGGTGGGTATGAACAATGAACCTGTGCGGGCGAGCGGGTTGCTCGGCCTGTTGGTGGGGGTGGGCTATGCCGTGAATTTGGTCGCGCAAGATCCTCAACGTGCCGCCGCGCGTTGGCTAGCGCAGGCGCCGCCCGTGCCCGAGTTCCGTGTGGCGGCCACGCGGGAGGCGTGGGAGCGACAACGGTTGGAGGTGCGCGCGCAACTCGAGGCCCTGTTGGGTAGGCTGCCGGCTCGGCCGGCGGCGCCGGCGGTGCGGATCCTGAGCCGCGAGGACTGCGGCGACTACCTGATCGAGAAGTTCCAGTTCGACAATGGTGCCGGGGCCACGGTGCCGGGCTACCTGATATGGCCGGCCCGGGTGACCGAGCGCGTGCCGGCCATCTTGTACTGCCATTGGCATGGGGGTGAGTACGATAAGGGCAAGATTGAGCTGTTTAACGCGGCGCACACCCCCGAGCAGCCGGGGCCGGTCCTGGCCAAACGGGGATACGCCGTGCTGGCAATCGACGCGTACGGTTTTGGGGAGCGCAACGGCCAAGGGCCAGGCGGTCCGGAGGAGAAAGGCAGTGCCGGCGAACTGACGGCGAGCAAATTCAATCTTTGGCTGGGCCGGACGCTTTGGGGGATGATCCTGCGAGACGATCTGATGGCGTTGGATTACCTGGCGTCGCGACCGGAGGTGGACCCGGAGCGGATCGGGGTGACGGGGATCAGCATGGGGGCGACGCGCACATGGTGGTTGCTGGCGCTGGACGATCGGCTGCGATCGGGGGTGGCGGTGGCCTGCCTCACGCGGTATCAACAGCTCATCGCGCAGGAAGGGCTCCGGTCTCATGGCATCTACTACTTCGTGCCGGGCATGCTCAATCATTTCGATACCGAGGCGGTGCTGTCCCTGATCGCGCCCCGGCCGGTCCTCCTGATGAATGGGGATCAGGATGCAGGTTCGCCCGTCGAGGGCATTCGCGCCCTCGAACAGCGGGTGCGCCCCGTCTATGCCTTGTACGGCGCGGAGGCGAACTTCCGCAGCGAGGTCTACCCCGGCGTGGGTCACGTGTACCTGCCGGAGATGTGGCAACAGACCTTGGCTTGGTTGGACCGGCACCTGTTGCACGCCGAGCGGCGCCCGTGAGGGTTGCCGGGTGGGATCGAGGATGCAGCCCCTCGAGGGTGCGCCGAGGACGCGAGCGGGAAGGGCCCGGGTGCGTGCGGTCGCGGCGCTGCCGCGAGCTCGCGCCGGTCAGCCTTTCTCGATCGAGGCGTAGGCGTTGTGATTGTGGATGCTCTCGAAGTTCTCCGCCTCGACCTTGTACCAGGTGACTTCGGGATGGGCGTTGAGCCGCAGCGCCACGTTGCGGACGAGGTCCTCGACAAACACCGGGTTCTCGTACGCCCGCTCGGTGACGGCCTTTTCGTCCTGCCTTTTGAGCAGGGAGAACAGTTCGCTGCTGGCGGAGCTTTCCACGAGGGCGATGAGGTCTTCGATCCAAACCGATTTACGGGAGCGGATTTGGACCCTAACGTTGCCCCGTTGATTATGGGCGCCGTAGCGGCTGATCGCCTTCGAGCAGGGACACAGCGTCGTGACGGGGGTGATCACGGTCAGGACAAAGTCGATTTCCGGCCCGCAGGCGGTGGCGTCGAACCGGGCGGTGTAGTCCATCACGCTGACCATCTTCGAGACCGGGGCGGTCTTCTCGAGGAAGAACGGGAATTCCATTTCGAGATGGGCGGTCTTGGCGCGCAGTTTGTGCTGCATCGCGTAGAGGATGTCCGGGATATTCTCGACGTGAACCACGCTGCCGTGGGCGTTGAGGACCTCGAGGAAGCGGCTCATGTGCGTTCCTTTAAACTCCTTGGGAAGGTCCACGTACATGCCGATGGTGGCGATGGTGTTCTGCGTACTATGCGCCTTGTCTCGGATCTGAATCGGAAACCGCAACCCGCGCACGCCCACCTTGTCGATCCGCAGCTCGCGATGGTCCGGTTCGCTCTGTTTGTCGTGCAGTTTGGGCCGCGTAGGGGCAGGGGTGGTGGTAGCCGGGGGGGGCGGGTTGGTCAAGGGCGACATGGCAGTCTTCAACAGCACGCCAAACAGTAGCAGGCGCGCGTGCGAATGCAAAACCAAGTCTGCCCCACGCGCGCCTTCCCATCCCCATCCCGCGGCCCGCGATCCGTCCCACACCTGGTCGAGCACCCCGAAGGGGAAGCGGTCCCCCTCGCTCTCCGGTCGCTTCGCTTTTCGCTCCGACCGCCCCACCCCCATCGGCAAGCGGCTACCAACCCTACCGGCACTCACCCCCTCTCCTCTCCTCTCCCGGTGGGTAAGGGAGTGGCGTTGCCGCCACTCCCTCCCCGTTGTCGCCATAGGGTTCATTCCCTATATTTACCGGCGTGCCCCTTTCGGGCACCGGGCGACCCCTGCGGAGG
>VHCO01000201.1 GCA_016871715.1 Verrucomicrobiota bacterium | reverse complement strand
GGTGCAATGGGAATTGCTGGACCGCGGCGAGCTACATCTGGTCCGGCCCGAACCGGCCACCCCCCTCACCCGCCGGCGAGCGGGCCGCGGAAAGACATCATAACGGGCGTTCTCCGGGCTGCCGGGGCGATTTTGCCCCGCTTGAGCTGCGCCGCAGCGCCGTCAGGACGGCTCTTTACGGCCATTTCCCCGTTTGGGACAGGCTCTAGGTAGCCGGAGGTTGCACAGGTGAGTGTCATGTGTCAACGATATAATTACTGTCATATTGATGACTATGACAGTACGCTTCACCGCAGGCTGGCACCCGGCGAACACGGTTCACACCTACTCCGCCACGCCTACTCCGCCAGCAAGTCCAGGATCTCGTCCCAACTGAGGCGGTCGACCAGGTGCTCTTCACCGCCGAGCAAGCCCTGGTGAAGCGCGCGTTTGCGGGATTGGAGGCTGAGGATCTTCTCTTCCACCGTGCCGCGAGTGATGAGCTTGTAGCTGGTCACCACGCGTTTTTGGCCGATCCGATGCGCGCGGTCGGTCGCCTGGGCCTCGACGGCCGGATTCCACCAGGGATCGAAGTGAATGACCGTGTCTGCGCCGACCAGGTTCAGGCCCACCCCGCCCGCTTTGAGGCTGATCAGGAATACAGGTATGGCTGCGTTTTGCTGGAACTGGCCGATCGCGGCGGCCCGGTCTTGGGTCGCCCCGTCAAGGTAACAGAAGGCGACACCCTGGGCGGACAAATGCTCGCGCAACAACGCCAGCATGCGCGTGAATTGGCTGAACACCAACACGCGGTGGCCACCATCGAGCACTTCCTCGAGCAGTTCGAGGAACAAGTCGAGTTTACCGGAGCCGGATGCGGGCGTGGCGAGCGCGAGCGGAGGGGTCTGGTCAGGCCGCGGGGGTGTCGTGGCAGGATAAGGGGCGCGAGCCGGACTCGGGTCTTGGGCGGCGGCTCCGGAGTCGGATTCGAGCGGCAACAGACGCGGATCACAACAGATCTGGCGCAGGCGAAGCAGTGCGGTGAGCACGACCAGTTTGCGGCCGGGAGGGGGCTGGTCGGGGCCGGCATCCAAGAGCTCACGGCGCGTGGCCTCGAGGACCTGCTGGTAGAGCGCGCGTTGGTCGTCGTTGAGCTCGCAATAACTCACCTGTTCGATCTTCTCCGGCAGCTCACTGGCGACCTCGCGCTTGAGCCGGCGCAACATGAAGGGGCGCAGCCGGCGGCCGAGCCGGTCCAGGGCAGCGGCATCGTGCTCCCGGGCGATGGGCACCTCGTAACGTTCGCGGAAATCGGTGGCGCTACCCAGATAACCCGGCATCAGGAAATCGAAGATGGACCACAGATCGAGCACGGAATTCTCGATGGGCGTGCCGGTCAGGACGAGGCGGTGGCGGGCGCGGATGGCTTTGACGGCCAGGGCGTTTTGCGTTTGGCGATTCTTGATGTGTTGCGCCTCGTCGAGCACGAGGGTGTCGAACTCGAAGGGGCGGTAGTTCTCGGCGTCACGGCGCACCAGGGCGTAGGTGCTGAGCACCAAGTCGTGCGCCGGGATCTGCGCAAAGGCGGTGTGGCGTTGGGGTCCGTGCAAGATCAACACCCGGAGCCACGGCGCCCAACGCTGGGCCTCCGCGGCCCAGTGGAAGACCAACGACGTCGGGCAAACCACGAAGTGAGGAGCGCCGAGGGCCGACGACGCCGGGGCTGCCTCGGTCGGCGGCGCCGACCGCGCCGGGGTGAGGCTGGCGAAGAACGCGAGGACCTGAACGGTCTTGCCCAAGCCCATGTCGTCGGCCAACACACCGCTGAAACCGTTGGCGCGTAGGAACTGGAGCCAGGCGACTCCGTGCTTCTGGTAGGAGCGCAGCAGCGGTTCGAGCGGGCCGAGTGGAGGGGGCTTGAGCGAGATGTCACCGCGTTGTTGGGCGGCGCGCTCCCGCCAGGTGGCCGGGGACTGCACCGGCCAGGTGGGTTGTTGGCGGAGCGTGGCTTCCAGGAAGCCCGCCTGGGCATTGTCGAGCCGATAGCCCTGCGCGTGCTGCTCGGGCGCACAATCCCGGAGGACCTCATCGAGTTCCTCGACCGCACCCGTATCGAGCAGAGCGAATTTGCCGTTCTTGAGCCGGGTGTGGCTTTGGCCGGAGCGGAGCAGACGCTGGATGTCTGCGGCATCGAAACGTTCCCCGCCCGAGGTGGTGTAAGCCACGCCCAGGTCAAACCAACGTTCCCCGGCCGGCGTGATTTGAAAGCGCGGTTCGAGCCGCTCGAGGTTGCGGCGGGTGGAACGGTCCAACCGTTCATCGAGCGTGACCTCCCAGGCCCGTTCCAGGCGCGGATAATCGCAGGCGAAGAATCGGAGCACTCGGTCTTGATCCCTGAGGTGGTAGAGCCCCTGCGTATCCGGTCCGGAAAAACCGGCGCGCGCAAGGGAGGCGAGCGCTGCGCGCTCCGCCGCCAGGTCGCGGGTGCGGTATCGTCGGGGCGAGGTGGGGTCGGCGAACCACAACGGTTCCTCGGGTGCGGCGCTGAGTTGGACTTGGAGGTCGGCGTACCGGCATTCGAGCTTGGCCTGCAGCATTGCCAACCCGCCGGCCAGATGCAGCTTGAAGCGGGGCGTTGCCGTCTCGAGCGAGAAATCCTCGGGACCGAAATCGGCGTGCAGGTCGCCTTGGATGGCCAACTGCGGCCAGTCCAGGTTCAGGAACTGAGGCACGCGCCCGCGCGGGACTCGGATCGGGCCGGCCAAGAGCCCCTCGCAGCCGGACGGCCATCCCAACGGCCGCAGCGTCCGCCCTTCGAGGACCCAGGGCGGGCTACCCGGGATGAGGCCCGCGGGCGGCGTCGAGGCGAGGGACAAGACGATCTCGCCGCTCGGTGCGAGCGTGGCGCGGATGGCTACACGGCGGGGTTCGCTCTGGACGTCGAGCGGTTGCGCCTTCCCCAAGGTGACGCGCGGATGCCCCACCAAGGCGGGCAGCAGCTTTTCCAACTGTTGGGCGGTGAGTTGAACCAGGCCGGGGGGCGAACCGCCGGCCAGGGTCTCGAGCGCGTCGATCACCCGCGCATCTTCTGCCGTGACGGCAAAGGGCACATCGAGTGGGAGTGCGTCTAACGGACTCCGACCGCGCCGCCACTTGCCTTCCAGACAGACCATCGTTTGGCCGCGGGCCAGGGCCTGGGGGAGGTTGGGCGACAGGATCACCTGCACCTCGAGCGGTTCGCCGTCCTCCTCCGTACCCGCCCGCCGCAGCCGTTTCACCGCTGCCGACTCGCGGGCGTTACCCCGGCCGGCGGACTTAGCGGGAGCCGCGACCGGGGCGGGAGCGGTTCGGCTCCGCAAATAATGCAGACCGACGGCCACCGAATGGGCACAGATCATGCCCCATTGGCGGGAGGCGCGGCAGGGGCACAAGTTGTCGGCGTCGGAGCGGCTTTTGAGGACGAGGCCAGCCCGGTAGCTGGCGGTGCCTTCTTGCACGATCCCCTTGAGTAGGGGCGGCTGCCAGTCCGAACTCAGGACGCGCGCGTTCGCCAGCAGACTGCGCGCCTGCTTCACGGCGTCCCAGCCCGCCAAGTCGGCGAAGAGGGCATCGGACAGCTCCACTTGACTCATGGCCCGGACACTTTGCCGTAGAGTTGAGGCTTACTGAACCGAAAACGGATGGGGCGCCCGGGCTGGGCTGCGAAAAAGGTTTGCCCAGTGCCGGCGGTTCCGTGTGAGAATGCTGGGCGTCGAAGATACTGACTCATGAGTAAGCACGACGCCCAACCGCCCGGACCGTCCTTTCTGGCGCGAGTCAGGGTAGCGCTGGTTTGTTTCTGGCGCGCCCTGACTCGGCCGGACTTCTGCCGTGAGCTTGCAGCGGGGCTGCCCAGCGCGGCCGCCTCGCGGGCCACCGAGCCTGCCGCCGCACGCGCGCCGGAGCGCGTGCACGCCTCCGCCCTGGCGATGCTCGCGATGCTGCAGCGCGAGGGGCGGTTGCTGGATTTCCTCCAGGAAGACGTGGCGTCGTTCCCGGACGCGGACGTTGGGGCCGCGGCGCGCGTGGTTCATGGCGGGTGTCGGAAGGCGCTCGCCGAATGTCTGGCCCTGGAACCCGTGCTGCGTGAGGCGGAAGGCGCCTCGGTGACGGTCCCGGCCGGGTTCGACGCGCAGCGGATTCGGCTCACAGGCAACGTGGCCGGTTCGCCGCCGTTTCGAGGCACGCTCAAGCATCACGGTTGGGTGACGGCGGCGGCCCGCTTCCCTGTGTTGGCGGAGGCGCTGGACCCCCGCGTGCTTGCCCCGGCCGAAGTCGAGCTCTGAGAGGCTGCCGCCGGATCGCCGCGGCGGGCGGAGGGCGCACGCACGGCCGGCGATCCTCCTGGACGCTATCCCGACAAACGACTCCCTGTCCCCTCATCCCACTCGAACATCCACGCCACACGGCCGACTTTCTTCATGACCCCGTACGCAATTGGCATCGATCTTGGCACCACCCACTGTGCGGTGTCGTACTTTCCCCTCGACGCTGCCCAGGGCCGCGGCTCTGAGCAGTCCATGCTCGCCATTCCTCAGGTGACGGCGGTGGGGGCGGTTGAAGAGCGGCTCTTGTTACCGTCGTTTCTTTACCTGCCCGCCGCTGAGGAGTTTCCGGCCGGAGGCCTCGGCCTGCCTTGGGACCGCACGCGAAGCGAGTTTGTGGTGGGCGAGGTCGCGCGGTCGCACGGCTGCAAGGTGCCGATGCGTCTGGTGGGCTCGGCCAAGAGTTGGCTCTGCCACCATGGCGTCGATCGACTCAGCGCCATTTTGCCATGGCAGGCGCCGGCTGAAGTGCCACGGGTGTCGCCGCTCGAAGCCTCGGCTCGGTACCTGCGCCATTTGCGGGAGGCCTGGGACCAACAGTTCACCGGCGCACCGTTGTCCGAACAGGAGGTGGTCCTGACGGTGCCGGCGTCGTTCGACGCCGCGGCGCGGGAGCTCACGCTTCAGGCGGCGCAGCAAGCGGGTCTCGCCCAGGTCACGTTGCTCGAGGAACCCCAAGCCGCCTTGTACGCCTGGTGTGAAGCCCAAGGTGAGCGCTTCCGCCAACGGGTTCGACCTGGTGAAGTGATCTTGGTGGTGGATGTCGGGGGGGGAACGACGGATCTGTCGCTGATCGCGGTAACCGATGAGGCGGGCGAGGTCGCGCTCACGCGCGTGGCGGTTGGGGACCACATCTTGTTGGGTGGCGACAACATGGACCTGACGCTGGCGCACACGGTGGGCCAGCGGCTCGCGGCCGAGGGGAGGCGCCTCGACGCGTGGCAATTCAACGCGCTCACCTTTGCCTGCCGCCAAGGCAAAGAACAGCTCCTCAGCGACCCCAAGCTCAAGCGCGCGCCGCTGATCGTTCCCGGCCGCGGCTCGGCGCTGGTGGGGGGCACGATCAAGGCCGAACTCAGCCGAGCGGAACTGGACCGGTTGTTGACGGAGGGGTTCTTCCCACCCACAGCCGTGACGGAGGCGCCGCAAACGGCGCGGCGGACCGGGCTGGCGCAGATGGCGCTTCCGTACGCCCAGGACCCGGCGATCACGCGGCATCTGGCGGCCTTCCTGACGCGCCAGGCGCGGGCGCTGGCCGGCGCGCACGACGCCCCGGTCCGGGTCCAGGGTCAAACCTTCGTTCATCCTACGGCGGTGCTCTTCAACGGCGGCGTTTTCAAGGCTACCCCGCTCAAGGAGCGCCTGCTCGAGGTGCTCAATGGCTGGCTGGCGGACGACGGCGCGCCGCCCGTGCGGGAGTTGGCCGGCACGGAACTGGACCTGGCGGTTGCGCGCGGCGCCGCGTATTACGGTTGGGTGCGTCAAGGGCACGGGTTGCGGATTCGAGGCGGCACGGCCCGCGCCTACTATGTGGGTATCGAGACGGCCATGCCGGCGGTGCCGGGCGTCGAACCCCCGGTCAAGGCCCTGTGTGTTGCCCCATTCGGCATGGAAGAAGGCACACAAGCCGATGTGCCGCCTCAGGAGTTCGGACTGGTCGTGGGCGAACCGACGCGGTTCCGTTTCTTCGCCAGCACAGTCCGTCGTGACGATCGGGTGGGTGACCTGGTGGATGACGTGGCCGGCCACCCGGAGTTGGAGGAAGTCGCGCCGATCGAGACCACGTTGGTCGGGTCCGCCGACGCAGCGGGGCGGTTGGTCCCGGTCAACCTCCAGGCCGCCGTGACCGAGGTGGGCACGCTCGAACTTCGTTGTCTCGAGAAAGCGGGCGCAGGCCGTTGGAAACTCGAACTGAACGTGCGCATGAAAGAGTGACCGACAACCACTCACCCCTGCCCGGCCCCCCCAGACCCTTTGAAGGCGCCTGCTTCATCGCCTCGGCCCGCCGCCCCTGCCGCAGCGTTCCTCGTCGGCATCGACCTGGGGACGACGAACTGCGCGCTGGCGCACGTCGAGTTGGCCCAAGGCGCGGCGGCGCCGGTGGTGGATTTCCCTATCCCACAGCTCTACCGCCTGGCCGAGGTCGTGTCCCAGCCGTTACTGCCCTCTTGCCTGTACGCGGCGGGCGAACACGAATTGCCGGCGGGCGCCACCCGGCTGCCGTGGGGCGAATCGCCCCGGCCTTTGGTGGGCGAGTTCGCGCGCTGGCAAGGCTCGAGCGTGCCCGGGCGGTTGGTGGCCTCGGCGAAGAGCTGGCTGTGCCATGCGGGGGTGGACCGCGCGGCACCGATTCTGCCGTGGGGAGCGCCTGCGGAAGTCGCCCGGCTATCGCCGGTGGAAGCCACAACGCGGCTGTTGGCGCATCTCGCGGCCGCGTGGGACTGTGCTCACCCGCAAGCGCCCTTGGCCACCCAGGACGTGGTGGTCACCGTCCCGGCGTCCTTCGACGAAGTCGCGCGCGCGCTCACGGTGACAGCCGCGCAACGGGCGGGCTTGACGAAACTGACGCTGGTCGAGGAACCGCAGGCGGCGTTCTACGATTTTACCGCGCGCCACCGCGAGCAGCTTACGAAGGCCCTGAAGGAGGTGCGGCTGGTCTTGGTGGTGGACGTCGGGGGTGGGACCACGGACTTCACGCTGATTCAAGTGGTCGGCACGGGCGAAGGCCCTGTGCTGAGGCGCCTGGCCGTGGGCGAGCATCTGATGCTCGGGGGCGACAACATGGACGCGGCGCTGGCGCGGGCGGTCGAAGCGCGGTGGCAAGCGGGCGGGCGTCGTCTTTCCGCTACGCAGTGGACCCAACTGGTGCAGGCCGCTCGGGCGGCCAAAGAGACGCTGCTCGCCGAGTGCGCACCCGAGAGGCACGGGGTGGCCGTGGTGGCCGAAGGGAGCCGGTTACTAGCCGACACACTCTCGGCGGACCTCGAGCAGGCCGAAGTCGAGCGCTTGATTCTGGACGGCTTTCTTCCCTTCGCGGCGCCGGGCGACGCCCCGCGCCGCGAGGCGCGGTTGGCGTTGCAGGAGTTGGGGCTGCCTTATGCCCAAGACCCCGCCATCACGCGGCATTTGGCAGCGTTCCTCCGGCAACACGCCGCCGCCGGCTACGCCGCCCTGGGGGACGCCGCGTCGCCCAGTCCGGAACCCGGCGCCGAACCCGACGCCTGGCGTGCAGCGTTTGCAGGTCCGGGGGGCGGGTCCACAACTCAGGCTGAGCCTGGCTTGGCGCGCGCCGCCAACCTGCCTCGCCCCGACGCTCTGCTCCTCAACGGCGGCGTGTTCAACTCGCCCAAGATCGCCGAGCGCCTCGTGGACGCCGTGTCCGCCTGGTGGCCGGAGGCGCCGCGACTGCGATTGCTGGCGCACGATTCCCTGGACCTGGCCGTGGCCCGCGGAGCGGCCTACTACGGCCTGGTGCGGCATGGGTTGGGCCGGCGGATCGGCGGCGGCACGGCCCATGCGCTTTACGTGGGTTTGGCTGCCAAGCGAGAGGAGGCGGCCACGCAGGCGGTCTGTCTGATTCCGCGCGGGCACGAGGAAGGCACACCGGTGGACCTCACGCAGCGGCCCTTCACGTTAACTCTCGGGCGACCGGTGCAGTTCCCGCTCTTCTCGACGACTTCGGATCGCGTGGACCGGCCCGGGGCGGTGGTCCCGCTGCGCGAGGACTTTCACCCCCTGCCTCCGATCCACACTCTGTTCCGGGGTGGGGGTGGGCGGGCGGCGGCGGTACCCGTTCACTTGCGCGCGACCTTGACCGAGTTGGGCACACTCGAACTCTGGTGCGTGTCGAATGTGGCCGACGAGCGGTGGCGACTCGAATTCGAGTTGCGCGGGACTCGGGCTAACCCGAAGGCCGCCGTCACGGAATCGATGCCTGCCCGTTTTGGCGAGGCGCGGATGCGGCTGGCGCACTGTTACGGCCACCAGGCCGCTGCGGACGGGGCGCGGGAGGTTCGGCAACTGCTGCGCTCGATCGAGCAGGTGGTCGGGCCGCGGGAAAGCTGGCGGTTACCGGTCTTGCGCGAGCTATGGGCGGCGCTCTACGCCGCCGCCAAGCGTCGGCGTCGCTCGCCGGATCACGAGCGCGTGTTCTACCAGTTGGCCGGCTATAGCCTCCGGCCCGGGTTCGGCTATCCGTTGGACGACTGGCGCTGTGAGGAGACCTGGCGGCTCTTTGCGGAGGGCGTCACGTTTCATGGGCAAGCCCCGGTGTGGCACGAGTTCTGGGTCCTCTGGCGCCGGCTCGCCGGCGGATTGACCGAGCCGCAGCAAGCCGAGCTTTGGGCGTACCTCGAGCCGCACCTGGCCCGGCGCGTCCCGCCGACTCCCCCCAAGTCGACGCCCAAACCCAAGGGCGTAGCCCCCGAGGGTCTGAACGAGATGGTCCGAACGGCGGCCTCGCTTGAACATCTCGCGCCGGCGGCCAAAGGGACGCTGGGCGATTGGATCGCACTGCGATTGCAGCAGCCGGCGCTGGCAGCCGGCCCCTGGGCGTGGGCCTTGGGCCGCCTGGGCGCGCGGGCGCCCCTCTATGGCAGTGGCCACAACACAGTCGCGGCTGCCCAAGCCGCATCCTGGTTGTCCCTGCTGCTCGAGTTGGGCCTGGGCAACCTGGATGGCGCCGCCTTTGCCGCCGTGCAACTGGCGCGGGTTACCGGCGACCGCACGCGCGACCTCGAGGACGACTTGCGCGAACGCGCTGTGGCGGCGTTGCGCGCGGCGCAGGCCCCCGAGCGTTGGCTGCGGATGGTCAGCGAGGTGGTCGAACTCGAGGCGACGGATCAAGCCCAGGCCTTGGGCGACACGCTCCCGCTGGGGTTGCGGTTGTGACCCGCCGACGGCACGGCCGCACAGGTGGTCGACTCGAGGCGCGACTCAGCGCCGCGCCGATCTCAAAGCAGACGGACGCCAGTGCCGTTCTCGGTTGGGAACACCGCCCGGCCCCGGTCCAGGCGCACGCCGCTGGCCACGTCGCGCGCCAGCAGCACGGCCCCGTCCATGTCCACGTGATCGAGCAGTGGCAGCAGTTGGGCAATGGCACTGATGCCCACCGTGCTCTCGCACATGCAACCAACCATCACCCGCAGCCCAAGCTCGCGCGCCCGGGTGATCATCCGCCGCGCCGGGGTGAGGCCGCCGGCCTTGGTCAACTTGATGTTGATGCCGTGGAAAGAGCCGGCGCAACGCGCCACGTCTTCTTCGATCAGGCAACTCTCATCCGCAAAGACCGGCAGGGCGGACCCGCGGTAGACGCGGCGCATCCCCTCCCAGTCATCCGCCTTCAGGGGCTGTTCGAGGAACTCGACCCCGAGCCGCTGCAGATCCGGCGCCAGGGCGATGGTCTGCTCGGCGGTCCAAGCGGTGTTGGCATCGACGCGGAAGACGGCGGAGGTGTGCCGCCGCAACTCGCGCACGATCGCCAGGTCGTCCGGCGTGCCGAGCTTGATCTTGTAGATGGGCCAGCCGTCGAACTCCTTAAGCTTGGCCACCATCTTCTCGATGGAATCCATCCCGATGGTGTAGTCGCTGGGCGGCAGATCGCGCAGGTCCAAGCCCCAGAGCCGCCACACCGGCGCCCCCCGCAACTTGCCCCACAAGTCGTGGGCCGCCTGGTCCAAAGCGCACAAAGCGAACCGGTTCCCGCCCAACGCCGGTACGAGTCGATCCCATAGTGGCGCCGGGTCGTCGAGCCGCTCGGCCTCGATTTGGGCGCGCGCGGCTTCGAGCGCGGCTCTCATCGAGTCGGCCGTGTACTCAGGGTACGCCTGCGCTGAGGCGCCCTCGCCGTAGCCGCTGACGCCGTCCTGGCGGAGTTCGACCAGCAGGTTGTGCTGCACGGTGGTCGTGCCATGCGCGATGGTGAAGGCATGGCGCAGAGGGAGCTTGAGATCCTGAAGGTGAAGTTCCATGAAGGAGGTGCGGGTTGAGAACGGGTCAGTTGCGCCGCGGCAAGGGCATGCTCGCAAAGTCCAGCCCGTGCACGCGCCCGGCCTTGTCGGTCAGGAAAACCACCGCTTCATCCACGTACATTCCCGGCGGCAAACCCCAGACATGCCGATTCACGGGCGTGAGCCGATAGTCCACCATGTTCTCCGTCATGGCGTAGAGGTGGCCGTGCCGCTCGGTCACGATCACCGGGATGAACTTCGGGCCGTACGCCCCTAGAAACGCGCTCCACGTGCGCGGCAACGGCGGCGGTTGCACTGCCACCCGCACGTAGCGTTGCGGACCGAGTGTGAAACCGGTTACGGCACCCGCGTCATCCCGCGCGAAGGTGACCGGCGCAGCGTGCTCGAGGCGGCTCTCGGCGGTGAACTGGAGCTCGGCCGTGGGCGTGAATTGCGTAGGCTGGCCGGAGAGATCGCCCACCAACCGACCGTCACGCACCTCGAGTCGCGCCCAGTAGCTCTGCGATTCATAGTCGCCCGCATACACGCTCAGGTCGCGCACGGCGAACGGCACGGACCGTGGCGGCGGTGCCTCCCCCAGTTTGGCCTCGAGCAGCAGGGACAACGCGGCATGGCTGATCCGCCGGATGCGCCCCGCGATGATGTCTTCGTTGGCGAGCACAATCGCCGCGAGCTTGGCTTGCGGCAACAACACCCACGAACTGCTGTGGCCGTAAACCGCACCCGTGTGGCTGATCGCCCGGTGTTCCCGGTACTTCCCCACCATGAAACCCAATCCGAATCCGGTGGGCTCCGACGTCAGTTGCGGCGTCCACATCTCCGCCAGCGTCTCCGGTTTCACCAAACCCGACCCGCCCGCCAGCAGCGCCGAGGCGAACCGCGCCAGGTCTCCGGCGGTCGAGAACAGGTTGCCGGCCGGGATGGTGCCGAGATCGAACAAGGGCGTGCGTTGCCGGCGCCATCCGCCCCGACCATCCGCCACCCGCATCTGCGAGGGGATGACACGGGAGCGGTCCACCCGTGCCAGAGTCCAAGCCGAATCCTTCATGCCCAGCGGATCCAGGAGGTTCGCCCGCTGGTAATCCTCGTAGGACAGGCCGCTCGCCCGCTCGACCAGCCAACCGGCCAGGCTCGGGGCGAGATTCGAGTACCGGGTCTTCTCTCCCGGTCGAGTGACGAGGACACACCGGCGCGCGCTGGCGATCGTCGCCGCCAGGCCCGGTTCCGAGTCGTCCAAGTACCCCCCCACGGGAGATTCGCGCGGCAGACCGCTGCGGTGGCACAGGATCTGGCGCAGCGTCACGGCTGGCTTGTCCGAGAACGGATTCAGCGGCAGTGCCTCCGTCGGCACCGGTGCGTCCAGGTCCAAGCGCCCGGCCTCGACCTGCTGCATCGCCGCCACCGCATTGAACAGCTTCGAGATGCTACCCACGCGGAAGATCGAGTCGCGCTTCGCCTCGCCAAACCCCCCGGCGTAAATCAGGCGTTGACCGTCCACCAGGGCGACCGCCACGCCGCCGATGCCCCAGTCGCGGATCTCTTCGCGAACGACGGTCTCGAGTTGGGGGATTTGGGCGGTGTAGTCTGCGCTCCACAACGGGGGTGTGCCCCCTAGCAGCAGGGTGAGGAATGAACCAAGGTGGATCAGGGTTCGGAGTGAAGCTACCCGAGGCGGGGTGCGGACCGGTCTCCGCCTCACCCACGCCCACCGACGAGAACTTGAACCCTCGGACTTCATCGAGTAAAGAGGCCAGCGGCAGTCCGGCGCCGGCGGCGCGCCGAGGCGGCAGGAGCAGGGGCGGTTCTGGCCGGCAACGACCCGCCGTTAGCCGGGAACCGCTGATTGGAGGCATCGGCCATCACGCAGGCGGACTGTGACAGAGTCGAAGCGAAGTGACAAGGCGTTGGGCTGGTGTCCGGGCCGGACTCCAATCTGCTTGCGCTGTGACTCCCTCTGCTTAGGCTCCCGGCCGCATGTGGCATTACGGATGGCACCGGCTCGAGCGCAGCCTGATCTACAATGTGATCAGGCTCTTTCGCATTCGCAAAGCCACCGAACACGTCGCCCGCGGATTCGCCATCGGGGTGGTCGTCAATTTCTTCCCCACCTTCGGCTTCGGCCCAATCATCTCCGGGTTCCTGGCCAAGGCCGCCGGCGGCAGCGCTATCGCGGGTCTCATTGGCGGGGCCGCCTTGGCCTTCTTCTGGCCGGCGCTCTTCTACCTCAACATGCGCACCGGCTCGCTCTTCCTCCAGCCGCGCATTGTGATCGATGAATTCGAGGACGTTACTCCCAAGATCATCGACACCCTCGTCTGGGGTCGCGTGTTCACCTTGGGCGCCGTCTTGAACACGCTGCTCGTCGGTGGGCTCGCTTACTGCGCCCTCCTCTTGATGTACCACCGCATCCGGCCCGGCGTACTCGACTACTTCCGGCGGCACGCCCGCGATCACCAGCGCCGCTTCCGCCGACACCGCCCCAAGCCCTCGCGCCGCTGACGCACCCTGGGGCCTCACGGCATTCCGCCCCTGACCAGCTCACCTCGACCCGCGCCGCAATTCCCAGTTGCAGCCAAGCTCGGCTTGGCCGATATGTACTCCATGCTAGCCAGGGTGGGTTCGGCCGCGGTCAATGGGATCGAGGCCTTTTCTGTCGAGGTGGAGGTCAACGCGGGTCCCGGCGACACCGTCATCGTCATCGTGGGACTGCCGGACACAGCGGTCAAGGAGTCGCGCGATCGCGTGGTCACCGCCCTCCATAACTCCGGCTTCGAGTTCCCGATGGGCCGCATCACCATTAACCTCGCCCCGGCCGACGTGAGGAAGGAAGGCCCCAGCTTCGATCTACCCATCGCCATCGGCACGATCGCCGCCAGCGACCAGATGGACCGCCGCCAACTGGACCGTTACCTCATTACCGGTGAGCTCGCCCTCAATGGTCGTGTTCGCTCCGTCAAAGGTGTCCTCCCGATCGCTCTGCGCGCCAAGGCCGAACGCAAACGCGGCATTCTCGTCCCCCTGGACAACGCCGCCGAAGCCGCCGTCGTCGCCGGCCTCGAGGTCATCGCCGTCCATAACCTGCGCGAGGCCGTCGCCTACCTCGAAGGCGAGCTTCCCATCGCCCCCACCCGCGTCGATGTCAACCGTCTCTTCGCGCTGCCCCTCGAGGAAGATCTCGACTTTACCGATGTCAAAGGCCAGGAATCGGTCAAGCGCGCCCTCGAGATCGCCGCCGCCGGCGGCCATAACGTCCTGCTCATCGGCCCGCCCGGCACCGGCAAATCCATGCTCGCCAAACGCCTGCCCACCATCCTGCCCCCGCTCACCCTCGACGAAGCCCTCGAGACCACCAAGATCCACAGCATCGTCGGTCTCCTGGCCCCAGGCCAGGCCCTCATCACTCGCCGGCCTTTCCGGTCCCCTCACCACACGGCCAGCGACGCCGGCCTCCTGGGTGGCAACGTCAATCCGACCCCGGGCGAAATCTCCCTCGCCCATAACGGTGTCCTCTTCCTCGACGAGTTGCCCGAGTTCAAACGCAGCGTGCTCGAGACCATGCGCCAACCGGTCGAGGATGGCAAAGTCACCATCTCCCGCGCCGCGGGTACTATGACCTTTCCTTGCGAGTTCATGCTCGTGGCGGCCATGAATCCGAGCCCCGACGGCAAGATGCCCGGCGAATCCCGATGTTCGCCGCGCGAGATTCAGACTTACCTGGGCCGCATCTCGGGGCCGCTCCTGGACCGGATCGATCTCCACGTCGAGGTGCCGGCCGTCCAGTTCAAGGACATCGCCGCCGAAGGCTCCGGCGAACGCTCGGCCGTCATCCGCGAGCGCGTCATGGCCGCCCGCGAACGCCAACACCGGCGCTTCGCCGGCAAAGCCCGGATCGCCTGCAACGCCCGCATGACCACGCGCGAGCTGCGCGTTCATTGCGCCCTGGACGAATCCACGCTCGAGCTGCTCAAGCTGGCCATGAGCGAGCTGCGCCTGAGCGCCCGCGCCTATGATCGCATCCTCAAGGTCGCCCGCACCATTGCCGACCTCGAGGCGTCCGACCGAATCGTCGCCGAGCACGTTTCTGAGGCGGTTCAACTCCGCAGCCTCGACCGCCAGTTGTGGGGCTGAACGGAGGCGCCTCATACCTTAGCTTTCCTGTGCGGAGCATCCACTCCGACAGAAGCAGATAGCGCATGACCGCCAAGAACTCTCTGAATCGGTGCCTGCTCCCAAGCGCCGCAAGAAGCTCTCCAAGCGGGTTCTGGGGCTGCCGTGGAGACGCGAGCCTTCACCCAACGCTCCGGCTCACCCGACAACGCCCTAAGCCCTCAGGTGATGGCCTCGACCCGCAAGTCCCGTAGCGCTCTCACCCCCGCCAACGCCGCGCCCCCGCCCCGAATCGGCCGCGCGCCACTCCGCCGCTTCCCCCCAAACCACTCCCGATGCGCCAGCCACACCGCGTCCACAAACCCCTTCGACCCCAACACCACCCCGTCCGTCATGTGCCGTATCCGCAACCGCAACACCTCCCCCACACTCAACTCCCCGCCCTTCTGCAACACCCGCTTAATCTGCTCCCGACTCAACGCCACCTTCCCGCTGCTCCCAGACACCCCTCCCCGCACAAACAACCGCCGCCGATACTCTGCCCCAACCTCCTTCCACTCACGCACCCTTCCCTTCCGCGGTTCCTCGGACCCCCCTGCAGCCTGCGCGCCGGCCAAGAACGGAGCGCGGGCATCTTGCCCGCGGGCCCCCCCCCCTTCTGGCTCCGCCGGCCCCGCCCCCCCGCCCCCCC
>VHCO01000200.1 GCA_016871715.1 Verrucomicrobiota bacterium | reverse complement strand
CGACGCCGAAGGGCAGCCGCACCTGACCGACTTCGGGCTGGCCAAGCTCTTGGACCAAGAGAGTGGCCTCACGATGAGCTCCGCAGTCATCGGCAGTCCCGGCTTCATGGCGCCCGAGCAGGCGGCGGGCAAGAACCGGCAGGTGACAACCGCCGCCGATGTTTACGGTCTGGGCGCGGTCCTGTACGCCTTGCTCACGGGAAAGGCGGTTTTCCAGGCCGACACACCGTTGGAGACGGTGCGCTTGGTGATTGAGCAGGAGCCCGTCACACCGCGCGCAGGCAATCCGTCCGTGGACCGCGACTTGGAGACGGTCTGCCTCAAATGCCTGCAAAAGGAGCCGGCCAAGCGCTATGCCTCCGCCCGGGCCCTGGCCGATGATCTCGCATGTTGGCTGCGCGCCGAGCCGATCCAAGCGCGGCCCGTGAGCGCCATTGAACGAGCCTGGCTCTGGTGCCGCCGGCAGCCCGTGCGGGCGAGTCTCATTGGCGCCTTGGCCTTGTCATTGGCGTTCGGCTTGGGCGGGGTGCTGTGGCAGTGGAACCGGGCCAAGGCGGGGGAGTTGCGCGCGAGGCAAAACGCCTATGCCGCCGACATGCTGGAGGCACAGCGTGCGTATGAGGCAGGCCCCCCACAGAAAACGGCCAGCACCCGACCTCCCTGGAGGCCCGATCCCCTGACCGTGCGAATTTCCAACCACGCTCCTAGGTTGAGCGCAAGAACCGGCGCACGTGCTCGTGGTTCCCCACGGTGTAGCAGCGGCACTCGTCTCCTTCCACGAAGAACACCACGCGCAAGTGCAAGCCAGCCCGGCACTCAAACCAGTTCCGCCGGAGCCGCCGGATGCCCAAACCAGCATGCACATGGATCTGACCGAAGGCTGCCGGCAGTTGCCGGAGCGCGGCGTCCACCTCGGCCCGTTGCGCGACCGGCAATCCGGCCCGCTCGCGCAGGAACCGGCTGCCTTGCAGGACGTGGATCACGGCGTGAACGGCTTCACCTTGCCGCGGCGCGCGTCCCGCTTCCACTCGCGTTCCGCCTTCGCAAGTGCCTGGTCCATCTCTCCGGACGTTGCGCCGTATTCGCGAAGGGCGTAGTCCTCGGAATAGATCTTGACGGGGCGCAGGGCGACCACATGGCCTTCGAAGGCGAAGGCGATGTCCTGGCCCTCCACGGCCTTCTTGAGCCAATGGCCCAGACGGGTACGACCCTGGGCAATGCTGAGCGTCTTCATGCGGCCAATTTAGCCGCAAGTCTGCGTCGCAGACAAACTTCAAAAACGCGGCGTCGAATCCCAGGCGATCAGCGACAGCCCTCATCCGCCTTTCGCTTCGTGTCGTTGCCTTCGGTGAAGCGTCTTCCGACTGCTCCTTGCGCCTTCACTCTCATCGAGTTGCTCGTCGTCATCGCGATCCTCGCGATCCTGGCGGCGATGCTTCTGCCTGCTCTTGGCAAGGCGAAAGCCGCCGCCCAGTCCATCCAATGCAGCAGCAACTTGAAGCAACTGCAACTCGCCTGGCAGATGTACGCCCAGGACCACGCCGAGCGGCTCGCGCCCAACTGGATCATCCGGAATGGCAATACCTGGGGCGTCTCCGCGCGGGCGTACACACCCCCGTTCGGAACGCAGCGGACCGTGCGGATCAGCGCTGCGTGCTGGACGCCGTGTCCGGTGGCCTGTGACGGCCGTGCCACGACGAGCGGCACTCGTCCTGTAACCTTTTCCGCCTTTTCCCGGAGTAACGGGAGGACAGACCCCGGCGACCCCGTGTCGCGGTTGCGGCCCGCGGATGCGGGCTGGCGACACGCGCTGGCCGGCAGGTCCCCAAACAGCAACCGAAAGGTTAACATCATGAAAAGGCTACCTCACCGATTGGCTGGCCACCGGACCTTTGGCTTTGGCGCGGCAATGCTGACGCTGCTCCTGGCCGCTTTGCCAGGAAACGCCCAGACCGCCACCCTCTTCACCTCGACCGGTTGGACGATCGGAGCGCCCCTTCCGGGCATCTGGCAAACGAACGCCCTCGGCCAGGTGATCATGCGGGGCAACGCCCACCTCGCACGCGTGGAGAGCACGGAACCGCGCCTGACTGGCCAACGCTTGATCTTCACGGACGGCAACGCCCAGGCCGACGGCACGGCGCTCGTCTGGGGCGCGAGCTACCAGCAGGTCGGCACTTTCGACGCGACCGGCCAATTCACACCCACCGGCGGGATGTGGCAGAACACTTACCGCGGAACCATGGGGGCCGATAACAGCCTCGAACTCCACAGCGTCGGCTACGGTTGGGGTGGGGCCATTGACGGCTTGCGCATCGACGAGACGATGACGCGGGCGCCGGCCGCAAGCCCCATGGATCCTGCCATTCCTTACGAATACACGGGCACGCTCAAGCCGCCGCCGGTCAACACCAGCCAAGTGTTCGACAACTTCGATGATATTCGCGTCGGTTGGACCGCAGAGTACGAGAAAGGAACCGGGGGAGCGATCGTAGCAAACGGACAATTCACCGTCTGGGGAAACTTCCCGGGCGTCATCACCACATCCACCCACGATACCTACGTGGTGATGGTTCCGACGACAGCGCCCTTGCAAGTCGAGAACGGCCAGACGCTCGAATCGCGGGTGGATCCCAATGTCATCGTCACGGCGCGCGTGTTGGACAAAGCCGATCCGAACGTCGTCCTTGATGCGCTCACCATGGTGGACACACCCCAGGCCGACCCGTCGCTCACGACGGTTGAGTACGAGCAGGTATCTGGAATGCGCCTCCTGGGTATAACCCGCGACGCAGCGGGAAAACCGCTGACGGCGTTCCGTCCAAACCTTTGGGTGTTTCAGTACAACGATGGCACCAAGGGGCGGGCCGACGCCACCTTCGACAACCTGGAACTGCGGACCTCAGAAATCCCGCCGGTCGGCATCGAACGCGCCGTGCGCCTGAGTTGGCCGGTCTCGGCCACGATGAACTATGGCGTTGAAGGTGCGCCCACCGTCCAGGGCCCCTGGCAGCCGGTCGAAGATCAGGCGATGCCCGGCATGCAGCAGATGACGGTGCCGCTGAGCGGCTCGGCGCAGTTCTTCCGTCCGATCCAAGCGCCGTGAGTTGTTTGGAGAGTTGCCGAGCTGGACGGTCTCAAGTCGCGATCATTGAATGGCTATGGAACCACGAAGCAAGTTCCGTTTTGAATCCTCGCAATCAGCGCAAACGCCCGCGCAACGGAACCCGTCCCGGCCGGCAGGCCGGGCCTGGCATGCCGTGCTGCTGGGCCGATTGGCCGCGAGCCTCCTGCTCATAACGGGGCCGCGAGTGTCGGAGGCGCAGACCAACGACGCCCTCGGGTTTGCACTCCAGCCTCATGCCGAGGCCAACGCGGTCTTCGATCCGTCAACGTATCTCACAATCCCGGAAAACATCGGCTCGGCGCTGCTGGATGTCGTCATCGTGGGCGATACCACCACCCGTCCGGTCAGCGTGGGTTACCGCACCGAGCCGATCGAGGCCACGCCGATCGCGGATTATACCCCCGTGAGCGGCACGCTCACCTTCACCGCCGGGGAGTCGCGCAAGACCATCGCCATCCCGATCGGCAACGATAGCATCACCGAATGGAGAGAGAGCTTCTGGCTCCGGTTGCAGAATCCGGCCGGGGGCTTGCCGCTCAGCCAGCCCCGCGAACTCGAAATCGGCATTAGCGATAACGACCGGGGCTGTTACATCGCGGACGCGAACGGCGATGGCCTCAGCGTTCTCGTGCTCGATGAGCGGGCGGGCACAGTGACGGTAAACGTCAATCGTGTTGGCGACTACGACTTCCCCAGCTCCGTCCACTACCGCGTTGCCACCGACGGCGGGACCACGTACCGTCACTTGGGTTCGGCCATCGCGGGCGTGGACTTTGTGCCCACCGAGGGCACGCTGGATTACGCCCCCAACGAGATCAACAAGATCTTCACCCTCACCGTCCTGGACGATGGAATGATCGCGGGAGACAAGGTCTTCTACCTCACGCTCGACGAGGCGACCGGAGGTGTCGGCATCCAAAACCCGGCGGTCCAGGTTGTGATCCGCGACTGTGAACGAAACCCGGTCCGCATCGACCCGGACTTTCAACCGGAATGGCCCTCGCAGGATTCGTGGTGGTGGCTGGTGAGGTGGGGCAAGGAAGGCCAGGTTACTGTGGGGCCGGCGGACGGCAAGATATACCTCCTGACACCGGCGCACCGGGTGACTGGCGAGGACGGTGTCTTGGCACTGCGCTTGTTGCCGGATGGACTGCCTGATCCGGCCTGGACCACCGCCGCCATCAGCGGTTCGGTGGCCGCTCTCGCCCTCCAGACCAACGGCCAGTTGCTGGTGGCAGCGTCCCGCAGTGCGTCGGGGTACTACGTTCCGGAATTCTCAGTCAATGGCGTCGCCTGTCGCCACTTTGCCCGGCTCAATGCCGACGGTTCCCTGGACACTACCTTTGCCGTCTCATTCCCGACGAACCTGTGGCTCTCAGCCCTGGCGCTGCAGGCAGACGGACGCATCCTCTCGCTCATGTGGGATCGCAGTGCCAGCCGCAATGTTGCCTTCAGGCTCCTTCCATCCGGCGCGGTGGACCCCACCTTCAGTTCACCCGCACTCTCGTTAAGCCGTTGGTGCGACTCGATCGCCGCAACGCCGGACCGAGGGATTATTCTGGAAGTCTGCCCCAGCGGCCGTTTGAACGCAGACGGAACCGTGGACCAACAATTTCAGCCCCCTTCGGACTCGACGCTTTTAGCCGTGCAACCCGACGGACGGCTCCTGGCATCCATATTCTCCACCACCGGCAATGAGCTATGCCGCCTGACGCCGGAAGGCCAACTGGATCCCACCTTCGAGCCTGTCGGACTTGGCCCCGATTTGCCAGCGCAGGTGCTCCCCGCCGCCGACGGAAAGCTCTGGGTTCTGACGAGACCGGAAAATTGGTTGAATTCGTCGAACAGTGACTACCGACTGACGCGCAGGCTCGCCGATGGGAGCGACGACCCGACCTGGCCGGCAGCCGGGCTTCAGGTGACTTCCGGTTGGTTGGGGAGCCTTGACGACCCGGGCACCGCGGTCCGGCTCAAGCCACTGCCCGATGGAAGCCTGCTCCTCGTGTCGTCCAGGCCCGGGTGGGTGAACGGCCAGTGGCGCGCCAGCCTGGCACGACTGCTGGTCGAGGCGCCGCTGCCGCGCTTCGAGGTGGACGCCGCCAGCGCACGGGTGCCGGAAAACGCCGGCCAGGCTCCCATCTCGCTCCTGCGCTGCGGACCCAATACGGAGCCCATTACCGTCACCTGGCGGACCGAGGGCGGCACGGCCAGGCCGGGCGTGGATTACGTCCCGGCCAGCGGCACGGTCACGTTCCCGGCTGACGAATCGACCGCCACGGTCGAATTGGAGGTGCTCGATAACGCGGTGCCGGATGCGGATCGCACGGTGCGCCTGCATTTCGAAGGCGCGCCGCCCTCCAACCTGGAGTATCCGCCAGTCGAGCTCACGATCCTCAATAACGACCCGGGGTTTGCCCGCGGAGGCATCAAGCGATTCCCCAATGGCCGGGTGTGGCTTCACTCCACCGGTGTCCCCGATATCGGAGCACAAATCGAGGCCTCCGAGAACCTGCGTGACTGGCACAATCTGGATCCTCCATACACCGCTTGGGTCTATCCCGGCCAACCGGAAACCATGGACGTGGGTACACCGACGAACATGGCACGCTTCTATCGGCTGCGGGCGTGGTAGGTCGTGGCGGAGTAGCTTCGATCGGTTTCTGGGGAGCTCGACGTCCGGGTGACCGCGCAGGGTGACCATGAACTGGAAAGGACCGCGACCGGTCCCCCGGTCGCAGCCGGTGCGGACGTCAGTGCGGACAGGCGGGACGCCTGTCCTACTGAGTTGCGGTGACCCCGAGAGTCGGTAGATGGCGCGGTGTCCCCACCGCACCGGACGAAGATCGCCACCGGGAATTGTGCTCCGCGGCGGCCTGGGGACAGGCCGCCCTACCTTTCATGCGCAGTGGTACCCCAGAATGGGATGGGGAATTCATGGGAGGGAAAGGAAAGACCCGAGGCAAGCCCGAGGCAGCGCCCGCCGAAGGCGGGCTGAGGGGGTAAAGGATGGCCCAGCACGAGGTAACGGTTGGGACCGACTTGGCTCGGGCGTCCGCCAGGTCGACCCTCTGTTTGCTCGTTAGCTCCTGCCCAATTCAGGTGCTGAACGCCTGTAACCTTTTCCATTTCTTTCCGGAGTAACGGGAGGACAGACCCCGGCGGCCCCGGCGGTGTCGCAGTGGCCCTACAACTCGCGCCCCCGTCTGCCGTCGCCGGGAACAGCCTCAAGTCGCAACGATTGAAAAGCTATGAAACCACGAAGGAAGTTCCGCTTTGAATCCTGGCAGTCAGCGCACCACGGCGGACCGAAACCCTGGACGCCAAGCCAGACCGGCAGGCTGGCGCTCCGGCTTTGGTACCCGGCCCTGGGTGCGCTCTTGGCCGCTGCGCCTGTCAACCTGCTCGCCCAGACTGATCATAGCGACCGCGGGTATTGGATTGCGGATACGGACAGCGCCATGCTGGCCTTCGATGAGCGGGCCGGCGGCGTGACCGTAAACGTCCGTCGCGCCGGCGACTACGATTTCCCCAGTTCCGTCCACTACCACCTCGCCACGACCGATGACTCCGGATTCCCCGGCGGGACCACCGCGGGTTTGGACTTTGTGCCGACAGAAGGCACGCTCGACTTCGGCCCCGGCGAAACCAACCAGGCGTTCACGCTCACCATCCTCGACGATGGTCTGATCGAAGGCGAAGAAACTCTCTTCATCGTGCTCGATCAGGCCTCCCCGGGGGTGGGGATCAGAACTCCTGAGGTCCCTGTCCTCATCCGCGACAACGAGCAAAATGCCGTCCGAGTGGACCCAGACTTCAAGCCGGATTGGCGACTCGAGGGTAAAAGACACCTCCTCCTCGTCGCCGTGCAGCCCACGGACGGCAAGATCCTGCTGGTCACTCTGGCGGCCCCGGTGACCGGCGAAGACGGTGAGTTGCTGCTCCGCCTCCTGCCGGATGGCCAGCCCGACCCGGCCTGGCACACCCCTGCGATCAACGGCACGGTCGGCGTGCTGGTGCCCCAGGCAAATGGCCAGGTGCTGATCGCCGCGGCCAGGAATTACCGGTTACCGGACGCAGCAGGCGATCCGAGCTTCTCGATAAATGGAGTGGCCCGGCGTCATCTGGCACGACTGAATGGAGACGGCTCCTTGGACGCGGGCTTTTCCATGTCGCTGCCGGCGAACTTGATCGTCAACTGCCTGGGCATGCAACGTGACGGCCAGATTCTGGTCGCGGCCGGCGATTTTTCCTCAACTAGCGGCACGCTGTTCCGCACGCATGCCTCCGGCGCACTGGATACGACCTTCCAACCGCCGGCGCTGAGGGACTTATCTGCTGCGATCGTGGAGACGCCGGATGGGAAGATGCTAGTCGCTCAAGGGTTCGAACTGGTGCGCCTCAATCCCGACGGCAGCCAAGACGGGCAATTCCAACCTCCTTCAGACTTGCGGTTTCGCGCCATCCAACCAGACGGACGGCTCTTGGTTACGGTCAATTCCGACGACGGCACGAGTCTGCTCGCCCGTCTCACCGCCGACGGCAATCTGGATTCGACGTTTACGCCGTTCAACCACCCGATGAGCATCAGCGACGCTGTCGTGCCCGCCGCCAATGGGAAGATCTGGATCGTGGAAACGGCAGCCTACAGCACGCGAGGCGTTCGGTTCTCGCGACGGAATGCCGACGGGAGTAACGACCCGACCTGGTCACCGGCCTTCCTGGAAGGGGGGTATCTGTTGGGGTTCATGGGTGAAAAGTGCTTTGGAGTTCTCGAACTTGCCGATGGGGACCTGCTTTTCGCTTCGACCACCACTCCCGGGCAACTCAATGGGCAACCCCGACTTGGGCTGGCTCGCCTGTCGGTCAACGCGCCAGCGCCTCGATTTGAGGTTGACCCTTCTTGCGCCATCGTGCCGGAGAATCGTGGCCGGGTCCCGATCACGCTCTTGCGCTGCGGGGCCAATGCCGAATCCATCACCGTCGCCTGGCAGACCGAGGGTGGCAGCGCCAAGCCGGGTGTGGATTACGTGCCGGCCAGCGGAGCGATCACTTTCCCTCCGAACGAATCTGTCGCCGCGCTTGAACTCGACGTGCTCGACAACCCGTTGCCCGATGAAGACCGCACCGTGCGGCTCCGCCTGCAAGGCCCGCCACCGGCGAGCCAGGAATATCCGCCGGTGGAGATCACGATTGCCAACGACGAGCTGGGCTTTCTGCCGGGAGGCATTAAGCGTTTTCCCAATGGCCGAGTCTGGCTCCGCCCAACTGGACTGTGGCCTCCCCAAGCACTGTGGCCCGGCGCAAACGTCGAAACTTCAGCAAACCTACAGGACTGGATTGAAGCTGACCTAGCCACTTACTCCGGTTGGATCGGTCCTGGCGGCACGACCGACCTGACGGCGCCCAGCAGCGCCGTACGCTTTTACCGGCTCGGGAAGCGGCAATGAACCGAGACACAAGAAACCTGCCGGGCGAAACGGTTCTACCCGCGGTCCTTGTCCATGCCGCGCGCGAGGGAGGCGGCTTCTGGCGGCAGCCTTCGGGCGTTGACCACCTCCGGCTCGATGGACACCCGCTGGCAGCAGTCTGAAAGCCGAAAGGGCACGATCATGAAAACGAAACTGAGTCTCCTGACGACGGCCATGTTCTTGGCCGCCGTCACCGTTGGCCTCGGCCAGTCCACCCTCCAATTTGTCACCGGCAGTTGCAGCGTGCCCGATTGGGCAAGCAGCACCGCCGTGCCCGATTGGGCGGGTCCTCTCCGCCTGGTCGTCCAGCGCACGAAGGATCTCGACACCGAAGTCAGCGTGGACTACGCCACCGCGGAGGGCACAGCGATCGCAGGCCTGAAATACACCGCGACCAACGGGACGCTGGTCTTCGCCCCCGGCGAAACCAACCAGACCATCGTCGTGCAGCTCTTGGATTTTAACGAAGGTCTGGTCGAGACCACCCAGGCCTTCGACGTCATCTTGAGCAACCCCACCAACGCCGTGCTGGGCGCGCCCACCAGGAGCACGGTGTCCATCCTCAACGTGGACGTGGGCATCCAGTTTCAGTTCGCCGACTACAGCGCCCCCACCGGCTGGCCCGTGCCCGAGGATGTGGGAACGTTCATGATCGGTGTGGTGCGCGGTGACGACGCGAATGGCGCCGTCAGCGTCGACTTTGCCACGTCCGATGGAACGGGTATCAGCGGCGTGGATTACATCGGCCTCACCAACACACTTTCGTTCGCGCCCACCGAGCGCCTCAAGTTCGTCCCCGTCACCATCCTCAACAACACGCTGAAACAGCCAAGCCGGACCTTCAAGGCCACATTGTCCAACCCCGCCGGCGTTTCGCTGCGAGCGACCCAGCCCACCACGGTCACCGTCCTGGACAACGACCAGGGCTTTCAATTCGAGACGAACCGCTATGAAGTGGCGGAAGATGCCGGCGTGGCGCTGATCGCCGTGCTGCGAGGCACGGATGACACGAACGCCACCAGCACGGTGAACTTGATCTCCACCGACAACAGCGCGATCGGTGGACTGGATTACACCGGCCTGACCGACACGCTGACGTTTGGGCCGGGTGAACGCCGCAAGGAGGTGCCCATCCCAATCCTCAACGACGGGGTCAAGGAGAACCTCGAGAGCTTCAAGCTGACCTTGAGTAATCCGAGTGGGGCCGCTGCGCTGGGTTCGCCCACGACGGCCACTGTTTACATTCGTGATAACGATCCCGGGGTCGGGTTCGAGTTCACCGGTTACACGAATGCTTGGGGGCAGGGCGTGGACCTCGCCGTGAACGTGGTGCGCGGCAACGATGACGCTTTGGGGCCAATCACAGTGGACTATGCCACCAGCGATATGACGGCCAAGGCGGGGACAGACTATCAGGCGGTTTCGGGCACGCTGACGTTCGCCGAGAACGAGACGATCAAGCGTCTGAGCATTCCGCTCCTCCGCCCGCGAGCGGCCGGCAGCGCCAAGAACTTCCGAGTGACGTTGCGCAATCCGACGGGCGGGGCCACGCTGGGGACCGCCACCACCACCGTGAGCATTCAGGGCCTCTACGCCACCGTGGCGCCACCGTTCGACACGGCGCTGACGATCCGGCGTGACCGCGGGGTGAACATCCTGACTTGGACCGGTGGCGGGCCATTGCAGCGGGCGGACAAACCAACCGGTCCGTGGCAGACGCTCGCCAACGCCAGCAGCCCCTGGACCGTCCAGTCTCCGGTCCCGATGACGTTTTACCGCGTCACCCGGCCTCAAGCGGTGAAACTCTACATCCCTTCGAGTTACGACGGCCAAACGAACGCGCCGCTCGTGCTTATGCTTCCTGGGTACTACGGCGATAGTGACTACTTCGAGAGTGTGGGACAGATCCAGCCGCTGGCGGAAGCGCGGGGATTCCTCTATTGCCACCCCCCTGGCCCGAAAGACCTTGTTGGCGACGGGGGTGCCTGGAACGCCACCGATGCCGTTTCCGACTTCTATAACAGAGGCGGGGACGATGCGGGATACCTGCGGGCCCTGATTGAAGAGATCGGCCGCCGGTTCGCGGTGGATCGCAAGCGGGTGCATCTGGTTGGGATCTTTAATGGCGGTTTCATGGCTTACCGCGTGGCTTGCGACTCCGCGGATCTCATCGCCGGGATCGCCTCCGTGTCGGGCGCGACCTACCTGGACCCTGGCCGCTGTCACCCTTCCGAGCCTGTGAACATCCTCCACATCCACGCGACCGATGAAGAGCTGTTCTTCTACTTTGGAGGTGCGTTAGGCCCCTCGTTGCCTTGGCCGAAGCCGGCCAACATGCCCCCGTACCCCGGTGCCTTGCAGACCATTCAAACGTGGGCGGCGTACAATGGCGCCCGCGACTCCGTTACCGACCCGGCGCGTTCGATGGAATTCGATCCCACTGTGCCGGGCCTGGACACTGTCCTCACGCGCTACACGAGCCACTCGCCGGGTGGCGCCGTCGAACTGTGGAGCATCGTCCGCGGCAAACATAACTCGGAGAACTGGCCTGAGGTCGCGCGGCAGGTCATCGACTGGCTTCTCGACCATCCCAAACCGTGAGGACCTCAGCAGATGCCTGGACGACGATCAAGCCCAGGGCAGCGTAAGTGAGGTCGCGGAGCGGGACTTTGAGCCGGGGCAGCGTGGGCAGCGTGGGCATGCCTGGATACAGGTCCACCATCGACATGACCACCGTAACCAGCATCAACTCATACGACGTTTGATTTCAGGCACGCGGGACATTACTCGAACGGAACTCGAACGGCGGGGCCATTCAAGAGGAAACGGGGCCGAAACGGGCTGGAATCCCGCCTCGGGGGGCCCCGGACGGGCTGCGAGAGGCTTACCCGCCCAGGAGTTCCGCATCGCCCGGCTCGGGAAACCGCCCCACCGCGTTGTGCTCGGTCTTGTCGCCGCCGCTCCAACAGGAACACCGGCGCAGGCCGCCGGCCCTACCCGGTCTCCGCGCCGGCGAAGGAGAGGGATTCTTCCATCCAATCGTCGGTGCGCAGGACGTTGCGGCGCATCTTGAAGGCCTGGCGCTGGGCGTTGCGCTGGGCCAAGGCCAGGGCCGCCTGGGCCGCCGATTGCGCGCCGGGCGCGCCGCTTTGGACCCAGCGGCGCACCTGCTGGTGCACCAGGCGCGGGAGATAACGGCGGAGCAATTCGTCCTCGACACTCACCAGAGCTTGCGCCGTGCCGGGGTCGCCCTGGCGGGCGCAGCGGCCGAAGAGCTGGCGATCGACGCGGCCGGACTCGTGGCGTTCGGTGGCGATGACGTGGAGGCCGCCCCGGGCGGCGATGCCGGCGCCGAGTTTGATGTCCGTCCCACGGCCGGCCATGTTGGTGGCGATGGTGATCCGGCCGCCCTCACCGGCCACCGCCACGATCAAGGCCTCCTCGACGTGGCGCACCGCGTTGAGCAGCTTGAAAGGCAGTCCGGCCTCGGTGAGCCGCTGGGCCAGTTTTTCGCTGGCCATCACACTGCGGGTCCCGACCAGCACGGGCCGGCCCAGAGCGTGAACGCGGCCGATCTCCGCCACGACGGCTGCCCACTTGGCGTCCTCACTGGGGAACACGCGGTCCGGCGCCAGGACGCGGATGCAGGGCTGGTTGATGGGCAGCGATTTAGTAATTGACACTTTGGTGGTCTGTTTTGGATGTGAGCGTCCGGGGGGGCGCGGTTGCCGCCGACACGTGGTGGCATCGACTATGTTGAGTTTAATAAAACAGGCTTTTAGAACTTGACATGTAAGGGGACCGCCGGTGAGTGCGTTACCCGGGGGTGGCGACCGCGGTGGGCCTCTTGCAGTGGAACGAGCCTACCCAGGCCCGGGCCTGCGCTCGCCGAGAGGCGCCGCGGCGTAATAGGGCTGGCGGCCGCCCGGGTTTGGCGCTAAGAATGCGCGGGCACCCGGACCGAGGCCTCTCCGCTTCGATCGAGCGCTGGGGCCTCGGGCCAGGCGCCTTAAGCCGTTAACCGCCATGAACTACTTATCGCGTCGCGCGTTCCTTCGTGACTCCACCGCAGCCGGCGCGTCGTTGGCTTGTCTTGGTTCGGCGCTGTCGCTGTCGCCCTTAGCGCGGGCGCAGGGAGCCAATGGCGACATTCGGTTGGCGGTGGTGGGGGTGGGGTCGAGCATCAAGATCGGGGGCAAAGGCAAAGCGGACATTCGGGATTTTCAGCGCGTGCCTGGCGTGCGGGTGGTGGCGTTATGCGACGTCGACCGGGCGCACTTGGAGCCTGAGCTGGCGCAATTCAAGCGGCGTAACGAGCCGATCACGGGCTACGTAGATGTGCGCGAGTTGCTCGATCGGCGGGACATCGACGCGGTCAGCATCACGACGCCCAACCATTGGCATGCCCTGGTGGCCATCTGGGCTTGCCAAGCCGGCAAGGATGTCTTCGTGCAAAAGCCGGCTTCGCACAATCTCTTCGAGGGCCGCAAAATGGTCGAGGCGGCGCGTAAGTACGGTTGCATGGTGCAGTGCACCAGCGGCTCGCGCTCGCGCTCGGGCATCACCGAGCGCCATCGCCTACGCCCGTGCGGGGAACCTGGGCAAAATCCTCTATGCCCACGGCGTGAATTATAATCCGCGCACCAGCATCGGCCGCGTGAACGGTCCGCAACCGATCCCCCGACGCTGGACTACGATCTGTGGTCCGGGCCAGCCCCCGTCCTCCCGCTGCGGCGCGAGTACCTCCATTACGATTGGCACTGGGACTGGCAGTACGGCAACGGCGACCTTGGCAACATGGGCATTCATTACCTGGACGGCTGCCGGATGGCGGTGGGCCAAGACGCCTTGCCGCGCCGGGTCATCAGTCTGGGCGGCCGGTTCGGTTACGTGGACGACGGCCAGACACCGAACACCCAAATCACCTACTACGATTACGAGCCGGCGCCGATCATTTTCGAGGTCTGCGGTCTGCCCAAAGACAAGTCCTACCTGAGCGCGCCCTGGGATCGGCACCCAAAGGGGACGATGGACTCGTACTGCGGCCTGCCGATCGGCGTGGTGGTGCATTGCGAAGGCGGGTATGTCGCGAACAACAAGGCCTTCGACACCGCCGGCCGCTTCATCCGCGAGTTCGAGCCGACCACGCCCGACCTCAACGCGAACTTCATCGAAGCGGTTCGCAGCCGGCGCGCCAGGGATTTGCAGGCGGACATCCTCGAGGGCCATCGGTCGGCGGCCCTGGTCCACCTGGCCAACATCTCCTACCGGCTAGGCCGGGCCGCCCCGCCGGCCGAGGTTGCCGAGCGGATTCGTGGCCCTAAAGAACTGGCTGGCGCCTATGAACGCCTGGCCGCTCACCTCGGCGCCAATGGCATTGACCTCGCCCACACCCCTGCCACCCTCGGGGCGCTCCTGACCGTGGACGCGAACACGGAACGGTTCATCGGCGAGTTCAGCCCCGAGGCCAACCGGCTCGTCGCGCGCGACTACCGGCCGCCGTTCGTCGTGCCCGCCAATGTCTGAAGTGGACCCTAGCCATAACCACTGCACTGCCACCATGTACCTGAACCATCATCCACCACACCACGTCACACGCCGCACCTTTGTCGCCGGCGGCCTCAAGTCAACGCTCGCCCTCGGAATGGCCGCCGCGCTCAGCCCCAAGTGCATGGCCGTGCCGGGCCAGGCTGCCCGCCCGGCACCCAAGCTCCGATTCGGCTTCACCACCTACCAATGGGGCAAAGACTGGGATCTGCCCACGCTGATCCAGAACCTTCAGACGGCGCAGGTCTACGGGGTGGAGCTGCGGACGAGCCTGTCGTACGCGCACGGGGTCGGACTGAACCTGACGGCGGCCCAGCGGCGCGAGGTGCGGCAGCGCTTTGCCGATAGCCCGATCGCGCTGGTCGGGTTGGCCAGCGGCGAACGGTTGGATTGGCCGGATCCGGCCCGGCTCGAGGCAGCGATCGAAGCGGTCAAGGCGCACGTCGAGTTGAGCCACGACCTCGGCTCGAGCGGCGTGCGCGTGTTTCCGAACCAGTTCCATCCAGGCGTGCCCCGGGAGAAGACGATCGCACAGATCGGGCAAGCGTTGAACCGGTTGGGCGCCTTGGCCGCCGATGACAACCAAGAAGTGCGCCTCGAGGCTCACGGCAACGCCGGCGAACTGTCCACGCTGCGCGCGATCATGGAGGGCGTGACCGCGCCGCGCGTGCGCGTGAAGCTCAACAGCGACGCGCGCGATGTGCAGGGGCTGGGCTTCGAGCACAACTTCAATCTGGTCAAGCATCTCCTCGGCCGCACCCTCCACCTCCACAATCTCAAGGACACAGAGTTTCCCTACCAACTGCAGACCAACTTGCTGGTCAAGATGGGCTGGGACGGTTGGGCCTTGCTCGAAGCCTCGGACGCCGTGCCGGATCGTTTGCAGGCGCTGATCGAGCAGAGGCAGATCTGGGAACGGCTGGTCGCCAACGCGCACAACGCTTAGCCGAGCCGCCACTGCCGAGTGGCTTCAGGATCCCGCGCGCCCCGGTCACGTGGTCCGCGCGCGACC
>VHCO01000199.1 GCA_016871715.1 Verrucomicrobiota bacterium | reverse complement strand
TTCTTGACCGCCGTCGAGACCACCTTACGCCACGAACGTTGGCAACTCTTGACCGCCTTCTTGAAGAACGGGTCCAGCAACAGATTCGCCAGGTCCGCCTTTTTGTCGAAGGCCTTCTTGATCTCGCCCAAAAAGACGCTGCGGATGATGCAACCCCCGCGCCACATCAACGCCACCCCGCCGTAGTTGAGGTTCCAGCGGTACTGCTGCGCCGCCGCGCGCATGAGCATGTAACCCTGCGTGTAACTGACGATCTTCGAGGCGTAAAGGGCCCTGCGAATGTCGTTGATCCATTGCTGGCGGTCGCCGGCGAACTTCGATGCGCCCCCCTTGAACGCCTTGGCCGCGATCGCGCGCTGGTCTTTCATGGCCGACACACACCGCGAGTAGACCGCTTCGGCAATCAGCGTGATCGGGATCCCCAGCTCTTGGGAGGATATCACCGTCCATTTCCCCGTCCCCTTCTGGCCGGCCGTGTCTAGGATCTTGTCCACCAACGGCGCGCCGTCGTCGTCTTTCTTCGCCAAAATGTCGCGGGTGATCTCGATCAGGTACGACTGCAGTTCGCCTTCGTTCCATTGCTTGAACACCTCGTGCATCTCGTCGGCACTCAGCCCCAAGCCGTCCTTCATGATCTGATAGGCCTCGCAGATGAGCTGCATGTCGCCGTACTCGATGCCGTTGTGGGTCATCTTGACGTAATGCCCAGCCCCATTCTCGCCCACCCAATCGCAACAGGGCGTCCCGTCGTCCACCTTGGCCGCGATGGCCTGAAAGATCGGCTTCACGTGTTCCCACGCCGCCGGCGACCCCCCGGGCATAATGGACGGACCGCGCCGCGCCCCTTCCTCACCGCCCGAGACCCCGGTCCCAATGTACAAAAGGCCCTTCGACTCGACATAGCGGGTCCGCCGAATGGTGTCCTCGAACAGTGAGTTGCCGCCATCGATGACGATGTCGCCCGGCTCCAACAGCGGAATCAGTTGCTCGATAAACTCGTCCACCGCCGCCCCCGCCTTCACCATGAGCATGACTCGGCGCGGTCGTTTGAGCCGGCCGACCATCTCCTGCAACGAGTAGGCCCCCAGCACCTTCGTGCCCTTGGCCTCCTGGTTCAGAAAATCGTCCACCTTCGAAACGGTGCGGTTGTGGGCCACGACCGTGAAGCCGTGGTCGTTCATGTTCAGGATCAGATTCTGGCCCATGACCGCCAGGCCAATCACCGCAATATCGCCAGTTGGTTCCATGTTCTTAGGTTCGTTTTGTGCTGTCCGTATTTTAAGCAGTCAGGGTACTGCAAGCCACAGGGCTTGCCAGGTTTTTTTATGCGCGCCGACCGTCGTCCCCTCGCATCACCCCTCCGGCTCCGCCACCGTCACCAAGCTCAGCCGATGCTGCGCCGCTAGTTGCGCCAACCGATCCCGCTCGACCAGCAAGGTCCGGTTCGCCTCGACCCCGAGCACCGCCACCCCCGTTTCCCAACAGACCTCGAGGGTCTGCGGTCCCACGCACGGAATGTCAAACCGCAGATCGTGCCCCGCCTTCGCTACCTTCACGGCCACCGCTCCCCCGTCCGCGCCCGCCAACTCCCCCCCGCGCCTCAGGCACGCATCGGTCCCCTCGAAGGCTTCCACCGCCAAGACCGTGCCCTGCTTGACCACCACCGTCTGGCCAATCTCGAGCCCAGAAACCGCCTTAGCCAGGCGCAGACCATAGGCCACATCCGCCTCCTGCGCCTCCGTGAGGGCTGGCCCGCACCGAAAGCCCGAGCCCGGCATGAGGCTGGCCAGCCAGGGCGTGGCGGCGATCAACTCGACCCCGTCCTTGCGCAGTTCGTCGGCAATGGCGCCGAACACCGTGTGGGCATTGCGCACCTTCAGCCGCATTAACACCCCCAAGGCGCGCAGATCCGGCCGCACCTTATACAGGTTGCTCGGCGCCACCTGCCCCAGCATCACGCACTGTCGCACCCCCCGGCTCGTAAACGCCCGTATCAACTTGCCAAGCTGGCCCACCCGCACCCAGACCACCTCATCGACCAACTCCGCCAACGCCGGCTCGGTCTCGCCCTCGAAGGCCACAGCCACGAGCCTCTGCACCCCCTGAGCCTTGGCCAGGCGCGCAAACTCGAGCGGCAACGACCGGTTGCCAGCAATCAACCCTAAACTCGCCAACGCAGTCGTCATAGGCATCCTCCGCGTAGGAAAACCGCGCCCCAGCTCGAGCCCCCAGGCCCGGGCTTCGCCGGCGGGTCAGCCAGATCGTTCACTGGAAAAAGGCACAACATTTCACTTGCAGAACCGCTTGCCCCTGAGCATTAATACCAATGTTGAAACTGTCAATTGGCAGTCCGTTTGAGTCCCATATCTGCGCATGAATAACGTTCAACCGAGGAGGGCGTCTTGAGTCGCCCCCACTCGTCGCGTTCGTCTTCTCCTGGTTCCTACGTTCGGGTCAATGGGAAGATCCGTGCCCGCGAGGTACGCGTCATCGGCCCCGACGGCTCCCAAGTGGGAATCCTCTCCCTCGCCGAAGCCATCAACATGGCCCGCAGCCGGGGGATGGACCTGGTCGAAGTCGCCCCCACCGCCACCCCGCCTGTCTGCCGGGTGGTCGACTACGGCAAGTTCCGCTACGAGCAATCCAAGAAGGAGAAGGAATCCCGCAAGCATCAACACGCCAACCGCATGAAAGAAGTGCAGTTGAGCGCGTCCATCGATGCGAATGACTTCGGCGTGAAGCTCGGCCATGCCATCGACTTTCTCTGCGAAGAAATGAAGGTCAAAGTCAGCTTGCGCTTTCGCGGCCGCGAAATGATGCACCAGGAAATCGGCCAGCAGGTCGTGGACCGGTTCATCAAAGAACTCGCCCCCTTTAGCCACCCGGACGCTCCCCCGAAACTCGTCGGCCGCGGCCTCAACGTCATCCTCAGCCCACTCCCCCGCAACAAACGGGCTAAAAACCCGCGCGAGGTCGAAGGCGGCGCCGGATCGGTCAACCCCATGCTCGGCAAGGATATGGAGCCCCTGCGCCGCATCCCCGTCCTGCCATCCTCCGGCTCCACCGACCAGGAGGCCGAACCCGCCGAGCGTGCCAGTGGCGGCTTTGCCAACAACCCCTTCGGCCAACTCGACGCCCGCATGGGCCAGCGCCCAGCCGCCTGAACCGGCCGTACCGCCGACTTTCCGGTCGGCCCGATGCCGGTTAGAAAACCGGCGCTACAGGTTCATGGCCCCGATGCGCGCGCCAACGCGGGTGGAGGTTCCCCATGAACCACCAGGTAGGACCGGACCGCCGGGCCGGCCGCTGGGGCCCAGCGACCGGGATCGCTCGGCGCCGCCCAGCGGTCGCGCCCAACCGGTTCGTGGCACCCATGGGCGCCAACCACATGGGCGTTAACACTTCCCTAAGACCGGCAACGCCTTCGGCCGATGGCCGATTTCTACTCCACTTCCATTCTCCGCTCTAACCCCCTCGTTGACCCTCCGGTCAAACCGCCCAGATTGCCCTGATCCATGAATCCCGCCCACCCCACCGTCTTAAGCGGGCCACTCTCGCCCGAGGAATATCAGCGCCAGTTCACCGAGTTCATGCGGCAGCATCTCCAGAGTGCCGCGGGCGGCGTCCCCCGCCCCCAGGCCGCCCCGCCCAACGCCGCCGAACCCACGCCACCCGCCGAGACCACGTTCCAGTTCGACCGCAAGCCACGCGACGTCAAAGCCTACCTGGATCGGTTCGTCATCCGGCAAGAAGAGGCCAAGAAAGTCCTCAGCGTGGCCTTGTGCGACCATTATCACCACGTCCGCCTCGCCCTCGCCGGCCAAGACCAACCCAATTACGCCAAGCAAAACATCATCCTCACCGGCCCCACCGGCGTCGGAAAAACCTATCTCATCCGTTGCATCGCCGACCTCATCGGCGTGCCGTTCGTCAAAGGCGACGCCACCAAGTTCTCCGAGACCGGCTACGTCGGCGGCGATGTCGAGGACCTGGTGCGGGAACTGTTGCGGCGCGCCAACGGCGACGTCCAACGCGCTCAGTACGGCATCATTTACATCGACGAAATCGATAAGATCGCCGCCGCCGCCAACGTCGTCGGCCGCGACGTCAGCGGGCGCGGCGTCCAAACCACCCTCCTCAAACTCATGGAGGAATCCGAAGTGCCCGCCCGCTCCCCTAACGACATCGCCGGCCAACTCCAAGCCATGCTCGAATTCACCCAACGCGGCCGTAAACCCGCCGAGGTCGTGAATACCAAGCACATCCTCTTCATCGTCAGCGGCGCCTTCAACGGCCTCGACAAAATCGTCCGCCGCCGACTCCGCGAAGCCACCATCGGGTTCGCCGCCAAATCCACCAGCCCAGACACGGAAAGCGACGTCCTCGATCACGCCCAAACCCGCGACTTCATCGAGTACGGCTTCGAGCCGGAGTTCATCGGCCGCCTGCCCGTGCGCGTCTGTTGTCATCCCCTCGACATCGACGATCTCTTCACCATCCTACGCAACTCGGAAGGTAGCATCATCCGCCAATACGAACAGACCTTCGCCGCCTACGGCATCGAGGTCCTCTTCCGCGACGACGGCCTCCGCCGCATCGCCGAACTCGCCCATGACGAGCAAACCGGCGCCCGCGGCCTCATGACCGTCTGCGAGCGTCTCTTTCGCGATTTCAAGTTCGAGCTGCCCTCGACCCCGGTCCAACGATTTGTCGTCACGCACGAGTTGGTCGATCGGCCGGCTGCCTCCTTGCAGACCCTGCTCGCCCAACACGCCTCCGAAGAACGCGTGGTCATGCGCCAGTTGGTGCACCACTTCGCCGAACGCTTCTTCCACGACCATAACCTCAGACTCCATTTCACCGAACCGGCCGCCGACGCCCTGGTCCAACTGGCCCAGGAACGCCGTCAGCCGGTCCGCGATCTCTGCGCCCAACACTTCAAAGACTTCCAGTTCGGCCTTAAACTCATCGCCCAAAATACCGGCCGCACCGAGTTCCAAATCGAGGCCGATACCGTCGCCGCCCCGGACAAAACCCTCAGCGACTGGGTCGTGGCCAGCTACCGCAATCGCACCCCAGAACCCCCTGGCCCGGCCCCCGCCCCGGCCCCGCCCTCGCCTTCACCCTTGCCATGAAGCGCGCGTCGCGTCCGTCCTACCCCGCCCGCTCCCGCCCGGCTCCCACACGCACACCCCGCACCCGCCACCGCCCCGCTGCCCCCACGCCACCCTCACCCGCCGCCGCCACCCCGCAACCCGACAACCGTGTCGCCGAACTGGCCACCCGCGTCTTGGCTCAGGCCAGTCGCAGCCACCCGGCCGATGCTGTCCTACGAGACGAACTGCGCAAACAACGCGGTCTGCCCCGCGCCCTGGCCGCCTCTGTCACCCGTGCCGTCTTTGCCTGCTACCGCTGGTTCGGCTGGCTCGATCCTCGACAAACCCTATCCCAACAAGTCCCGCGCGCGCTCGAACTCGAGGCGCGCTTCGCCAGCGATCCACACAGCTTCAGCGACGCCGAACTTCTCGCTTGCACCGTCCCGAGTTGGGTCCACGCCTTCGTGTCGCTGACGCCGGCCTGGGTCCGTTCCCTCCAACAAGCCCCCGTCCTCTGGCTGCGCGCCCGCCCGGGTCAAGGCCACCTCCTCGCCCGCCAGTTGGGCGACGTCCAGCCTGCAGGCCCGGGGCCATGGGCAGACGCTCTCCGTTACGACGGCGCCCAGGACCTCTTTCGCACCCCGCAGTTCCAAGCGGGGCACTTCGAGCTTCAAGACCTCCACTCCCAAGCCGTGGGTTGGGTGGCCCAACCGCAACCAGGCCAAACTTGGTGGGACGCCTGTGCCGGTGAAGGCGGCAAGACCCTCCACCTGTCCGCCCTGATGCAGAACCGAGGCCTCATCTGGGCTACCGACCGTGCCGCGTGGCGCCTGCGCCGCCTCCGCCTCCGCGCCGCTCGCGCCCAAGTCTTCAACTACCGAGTCGCACCCTGGGACGGCCGTCTCCCCCTTCCCTCCCGCACCGCCTTTGACGGCGTCCTGGTCGATGCCCCTTGCTCGAACCTTGGCACGTGGCAGCGCAACCCCCACGCCCGCTGGACCACGGTGCCCGAGGACATCCGTGAACTGGCCGACCTGCAACGCCAGTTGCTTCTCAACGCCGCTCCCGCCGTCCGTCCCGGCGGCCGGCTCATCTACGCCGTCTGCACCCTCACCCCCTCCGAGACCACGGACCTGGCGACCGAGTTCACCCAAGCCAGACCGGACTTTGTACCCGTGAACTTACCGGATCCCTTTGCCTCTACTGCCCCTCCCAGCCGCCCCCAATCCCAGCTTGCCCCCCAGCCCCTGTCGGGGCCTTGGCTCTGGTTGCGCCCCGAGGCTCGGCCGGCCAACGGCATGTTCATTGCCGCCTGGCAGCGCCAGCGCTGAACTTTCCCTGAACCCCCATCCCGTTCTGGTATACGACTCTCTTCGCTCTTCGCTTCGCTTCGCATGAAAGGTTGGGCGCTCTTCGCTCTCTCTTCGGTCTTCGCTCTTCGCTTCGCGTGCTTCGCTTCGCGTGAAAGGTTGGGCGGCCTGTCCCGAGGCCGCCGCCGCCGCGCTGGGGACTCCGCGCCCCGCTACTGACTTTCGGCGGAACCGCGGAATCGTTCCTTTGATTACCAATGACTTACGATTCAACAGTCCATGGCCGCCAATGCAAGCAATGCAGCCCAAAGTTGGCGCCCAAGCTCCCAACTAAGCTCCCTCCCACGCCCCCAGCTCCAATTTCCTCTGGCATTTAGTAGTTGACATACCGCGTCATGACCCAGTCTCTACCCACCCAAAGCCGAAAGCCTTGGCGGGGTGCTTGCCGCGTGCCGGGTTGAGCGAAATCCGGAAGGCACCCGCACCCGCGGAGCCCGGGTTTGTCACACCCCTCATCCCCTCCCCTCCCTCCCCTCCCGCTGGGCGGACGTGACTGTCCGCGCTCCATCGTGCTTAGGATTCGGGTCGCGATATTGCTATGTTGCTGGTTTGTGATTGTTGACAAACCAACTCCCTGGGCGGAGGCAGGGCAGATCGAGGGCACTCCGCACCGCAGGCCTCCTCTCGCTTCGGCCGCTCTCGCTTCGGCCAGCGGTAAGCCTTAGCCTTGGTTGGGGCTAGCGGACCTTGGCCAACGGCCTTCAGTGGCGGCCCCCGCGGTGCCCAGGGTGGCGTGGCGGATAGGGATAAGGCGTTCTGAGGCCGAAGGGTACCGGAGCGACGTAGGCCCGTCCGACGGAGGGGAAGTGATGCGGCAGCCGCTGGTAGACCGAAGCCAGCGTTCTTGGGAAGAGATAGTAGTGCTGGAAGTAGTCGTAGCTCTCCGGGTCAAGGCGACTGGAGCCGGGCTGAGCCTGTAACGGTGCCACCGCCGGGCCGGCGGACGGTCGGGGAGCCTGTTTTGACCGCAATTCGGCACCGCGTTTGAGCATGGCCGTCACGACGTCGTCCGGGACGTTGCGGCTCTTGAGGGCAATGATGTCCTGATGAGTGACTTGGTAGGCGGTTGTCGAACACTCGACATAGGTCCTCATGACCTCGGGGGAAACCCCAGCCTCAGCCAGGCGCAACAGGTCGGCCACGCCGGCAGAAGGCCCTGGGGTGCTGCCAGACTCGGCAAGCGGTTGCGTGTTCGTGGGTCGTTCGAAGCCCTCGCGCGATGTCGTCGCGACCGTCGGAATCGCCGGAGGATGGGTAGGGCTGAGGGCGTCCTGGGCCGACGCGGCGGCCGCTCCGCACAGGGCCAAGATCAGGCGCCCCCCGGCGACGACACGCCCGGTATCGAACCATGGCTTGGGGTAAGAGGTGTGACTCACTGCGGAGGTCTTCTTCTTCATGTGTGCGAGCCACGGTCGGGGTGGCGTTAGTTCTGACGGCTGGATGCAATATGCTCCTGCGGTGGATGTTTGCTAGTCTGCTGACGGCATGCCCCGCTCAACCCCCGCCGCCTAAGAGGCTCATCCGGAAATACCGGGCGCGCACCCCTGACGGCAGGAACAGGCTGACCTCCTTGGGCTCCGTCACCCAGACGGGCGTGAGGTTGGTCAGGAGTTCCCAGGCGCCCTCGGTTAGAGAATCGCGAAACTCGATGCTGTAGGCGTACCCGGCTATGCCATTGAAGCCTAGCCGCACGCTGTTGCCTGAGAGCGTGAGCCCTAGAATGACGACCGACGGAAAGCGCGGATCCGTCCCACGCAGGTATTCGTCCCGGTTGGTGAGGCCATCTCGGTCGGGATCGCCCAGGGCGCCGTCGGCGCCCGCCGCCACGTCCGGGTTCAGTCCATGGAGGATTTCCCATTCGTCAGGCAAGCCATCCCCGTCGGTATCGGTGGCGGAAGTGGAATTGAGGCGCGCTGGGGAGGGACGTCCGGCACGCCAGTGGAGCGGCTCGTTGCCATAAGCAAAGGCACTCGAGCGCTGCAAAGACAGGCCCGTACCCGCGGCGTCCGTCGGCCAGGGCAAATGGGGGGCGTACCGGACACGCTCGACCAGCAGATAGGGGGTCCGCGACGTTCCGTTGGGCAACCATTGGGTCTCCTCGGGTCGCGCGAGCGCGACGGCTTCGCCGGTGTTGGCAAGCTGGCCCCGGTAGGGTCCGACCAGCAACGCCCGAGCCGAATCGTCCAGGCCATAGCGGGCGAGGAACGCCGCCAGCGCCGGCGCCGACGCGGGCGCGGTGGGGTCGAAGCCAACCACGACCAGCAACCCATGCGGCGGCAAGGTGCGCTGGCCAAAATCGAAAGCCACACCCTCGGTGAGGCGCCAGGAGTTGGTGGCGCCGCGCTCGTCCCAGAGCGGGACCGGTCGGTCGGTGGGGTTGAACAACTCGATATACTCGAGCGAGCTAGCCTCGGCGCCGCCCTCCAAGCCGAGGGCAGCCGGCTGAAACATGATCTCGTTGATGACCACCGGCCCCACCTGCGGCATGGCGTTGGGTCCACCGCGGCCGGTGCGGAACTCGGCTAGTGTCCGTGGATCATCGACGCCGAACGTGCGGCGGTTCAGCGCCACGAAATCGGTGCCGGCACTGGTCACGTGCCGGCCGAAGGAGACACCGTTTTCGCTAGGGCCGAACTGCGCCTGGGCGCGGAACCCGGTGAACCGGCCGGCCGCATCCACCTCCGCTAAGAGCACCTCGCCGTCCCGGTCGGGATCGAGCCAGAAACTGGTAGAACCATCTGGGCTGGGCCCGAACTGGTACTGGTAGACGACGAGGTACGCGTTGGGCGGCAGAACGGTCCCGTCAGGGATACGATATTTGCTTGGCTGTCGCCGATCGTCACTCAGCCACCAACCGCCGATGGGAACCGGCCGCGAGCTGAGGTTGAACAACTCGACCGCGTCCTCGAGCGGGGGGTCGGTGTGCGAAAGGACCTCGTTGATGACCACATCAGGGTGCGGCAGGAAGTTGGCCGAGCCGGGCGAGGGCGAGTCGGGGAAACGGAAGAAGTCGCTGCTGCCATCCGGGAATCGGCCTTGGGCCACCCCCTGTTGCTGAACTAAGAGATCGACGCTCTCGAGGAGAACCTGGCCGTAACGGTAGAGCCGGAGCGTTTCGCCCAAGGCATCGAGCCGGAAGGGCAAATGTTCCGGCCCGCGCGCGGGGTTGCCGTCGGCGATCCACTGGACCCAGCCGTAACCGGGGATGAAGGTATGGGGGCGAATCACATGGTTGGTCTGACCGGCGATGGAAGGATCGTCGGTCAGCACCAGGCCACCCAAGTCGACGGGCAAATGACCGCGGTTGTACAGTTCGAGCCAATCGCTCTCGTCGCCGCTGGCCAGCCATTCGTTGAGGCAAACGTCGACGGGGTTGCCGAGCGCCACGGGGCCCTCGTTAGCCTCGCCGGGCGTCGGCCGCACTAACAAGGCCCAGCCGTCCCCGCTCCGTCCCAGCGACCGATCGGGCAACTGAAAGCCGTACTCGATGAGGTCCACCAACTGCCCTGCCGGGTTGAATAAGTAGACGCCCCCGCCGCTGGCGTCGAGCGAATCGCCCAAGTTGAGCGGCTGTTCGGCCTGGGTCGAGGGTGGTCGCGAGCCATCGCCATGGACGAGCAGAAAGCGACTGGGCGGAAGGGTGGTGTTCGGCGGAAAGACCCACCGGCCGGGCTGGCGTCGATCCACGCTCAAGCTCATCCCGGCGAGGTCGAGGGTAGCGTCCGTGGGGTTCACCAGCTCGATCCAATCCACCGCCTCGCCATGAACATTGGTTAGACCCGCGGTGCTACGCGCCAAGACTTCATTGAGCAACGGCCCGGCGTAGGTCGTCAGGTAGTTCGCAGCGCCCGGGCTGGCGGAGTTAGGAAAGGCGATCAGGCTGGAGGTGCCATCGGGCAGTCGGCCTTGGGAGACTCCCTCGAGTGACTTCGCGTAAGCGAGCCGGTCCAGCACGGCTCCCATCGAATCCCACAACAGGATCGTTCCGGCGGCGGCGGGCAGCTTGAAATCCACACGATCCGGACCAGGCTGTTCATCGGCTCGGAACACCACGTAGCCGCCCGGTGCGATGAACGCGGGCAGGCGAAATGGGTGAAGGGCGTTGCCGGTGCCCAGGGCCAGCCCGCGTAAGGCTGCCGGCCGGGCCAAATCGCGATTGAACAACTCGATCCAATCGGTGCCTCCCGGCACCGCGTTAGCGACGAATTCGTTGATCGCGATTTGGCTGGGGTGGGCAAGTTGGGCGGGTTCATTCGGGCTGCCCGGTGTGGGCTCGCCGAGCTGCCAGGCCCCCTCGGTCCCTAGACGCGCCAGCGTGAAGTTCCCCGCCTGCGGTCCGAAGGTGACGGCATCCACCGGTTGCCCTTGGGGATCCAGCAGCCACACCGTGTCTCCTTCGCGTTTGAGGCCAAAACCGGTGTGGAGCCCCGGCGCCGGGCTGGTGGGGGCATCGCACCAGACCACCAGGTAGCCACCCGCGGGAAGGGTGGCGCCGGCCGGGAACTGGAACGCGTTGGCACGGCGGCCGTCCGTCAGGCTCCAGCCCTCCAAATCGAGTGGGGCGGAGCCGGCGTGGTACAGTTCCACCCAGTCCGGCGCGGTGGCGCCGTTGCGCACGGCACCGAGGTTCTCGGCCATCAGTTCGTTCAGCCGCACCGCGCTGGCGGGCACGGACGGGTTAGCTGCGCCGGGTGAGCCGCCCGGTCGAGCGCTGGCGCGCCAGTTGGCGGGATCGTCTGGATCCCCGAGCGCATCGACGATCTCGAGCGAGAACCCGGCGCCGTCGGCTTCCGGCGGCCAACCTTGGTCGTCGCGATAGTCGACGGAGACGATCGTCCGCCCCTCAGGATCGATAAGGGCAAGACGTTCACCGCCGTTGGACAGGCTGCCGCCGAAGTACCCAGCCACCGCCAGTCCGGGATACCGTTGGGCGAAGGCGGCCGGGGCTTGGTCTGAGGCCAGCACGAGGCGTGCGCGGCCCTCGAGGCGTGCGCCTTCGAGAAAGCGAAACTGGACACCTTCGAAGGTGATGCCGTTGAGATCCACCGGCAGAAGGCTGGTGTTGAGCAACTCGATGAACTCGTACGCTTCGCCCCCAGGTGGGTGGTACATGATCTCGCTGATGCGCAACGGCGAGCCGAACTCCTCGACCTGGAAGGCGGCTTCGCTCAGCGCGCTCCAGTTGGTATCCCAACGCGTGCGCGCCCGGATCCGCACCGAACGATCGAGCACGATCGGGCGTCCCGGTGTGTAGGCCAATGCGCCCGGTGCCACCGCCCCCGAGAACCGCTCGCGCGGGTCCGGCCCGTCGATCGTGTAGTAGACAGTGCCCCAGCCGGCCTCGAGACTCAGCAAGTGGCCTCGCGCCACTCGGCCGCCGAACGGGCTGAAGCTGGGAGCGTTCGACGAGGCGATCAGCCCCGCCTGGGCCAGGTGGTTGGTCACGAACCGGCGGCGGTTCGGGATCCAATAGGTGCCAATCCGATCGTTGAAGCCCGAGATGGTCGCGCGCATGACCGACTGAACCGACTCGTAGCGGTCCCGCAGGCGCTGATCGGTGAGGGCACCGTCGTTGAACAAGTGCCGGTGGACCCGGTCGGCGAAGAGGAGGCGGAACTCGAAGCTGTTGGTGATGCGGCGGAACAGTTGTTGGATTTCGGTCGAGCCCCAGGGCGGGCTCAGGCTGCTCAGTTGCCCGGCAATGGTGTTGAAGCTGACCGCGTGCCCGTTCATGAGGCCGAAGGCCCATTCCGCATCCCACACGTACATGCGGTAGCGCCCCTCAGGCACACGCTCGCGGGCCGCGCGCCAGTTGTTGTGCGGCCAATCGTCGGCATCCACGTAGATCAAGGGGAGCAGGTAATCGACGAAATTGGTGGTGTCGAGCCGGCGTTCGATCTCGAGGTAACGGTCGGGCAAGGCCAGGTTGTTGGCGTTGGCGTAACTCTTGAGTTGGGTCCAGGCCGCCAGGTCTCCTTCCTTGAGTTCGCTCCCCGAGGCCACCACATCCCACGCCTCACCCCCGCCGTGCCAAGTCTGCAGGAAGTCGCTGTCGATGCGCTCGGTCGGATTGTAATAACCTTCATAAACCCCGTTGAGAAACAAGTGCACGAAGGTGCCGCGTGCGGCCACCTGGCCGGTGTCCGCCGCCCAGCGGCGCACGACTTCGTCCGTGATAAACGGGTTGGTGGGATCGTTCATCCCGGCGCGCAACACGAGCTTGTCGAAGGTCTGGACCGGAATCCCCGGGATCAGCGGGTAGCGGAGTCGGCCCTCGCCGTAGTCGCCTCGGAAGTAGAGGCGGAACGAGTACTTCCCGTTAGGCGGATTGGGATCGCGGTAGTTGTAGCGGCCGCGGATGTACCCGCCGCCGTGCACGCGCAGGCCGCAATCGACCTGGAAGCCGCCGTTGTCTTCGGGGCGAATGTACTCGGCGGAGACCGGCCGTTCCCAGGCCAGACCGTGCTGGGTGGTGTTGCGCGGGTTGTACTCCATGATGCCGGTGCGGCCGTAAAGATGGTTCGAGGCCGTGACGATCGAGAGGGCCGGAATCAAGCGCTGGGAGGGCGGCAAGCGGAACAGATACGTGTGGGTCGTGACCCGGGACGGCAACGCGTTCGTGCGGAACGCGGCGGCGCGCAGAATCCGGGTGGCGCCGATGGGGATGGGCGCGTCGTAGAGCAGGCCGTTGCTCTCGGTCGGTTCACTGCCATCGAGCGTGTACCGGATCGCGGCGCCCGGCGTCTCCGTTGCTAGCGAAAGATTGAACGGGTAGTTGAAATAACCCCGCCGCACACTGAAATGCACCGGCGCCAACACCCCCGTGAGCGGGCTCAGACCGTTGGCGGCCCCGGGCGTGGGCCGAGCGAAGTAACGCCACTGCCCCAAGCTGTCCCGACCGTACGAGTGGTTGTTGCGCTGTTCGGGAAACGCGGGTGCCAATTCACTCACCGCTTGCCGCGGCGACTCGGCGTTGAAGAGGCCGAGGTACTCGCCCCAGAGGCTGAGCTTGAAGTTGGTGTGCAGGCGCGCGCCCGGGGCGGAGGGAGCGCGGTCCTTGCCGGAGGCGAACACCACGAGGGACTGGCGCGGCGCCAAGGTGACCGACGGAAAGACCCATTGTCCCGGTTGCCTGGGATCGTCGGTCAACGACCAGCCGGCGAGGTTCACCACGCGATCGCCCCGGTTGTACAGCTCGATCCAGTCCTCGAAATCCAGGTCCTCATCCCGGATGGTGCTCACGTTCTGCGCCAAGAACTCGTTGATCACAACGTCCGGAACGAACAAGGCCGGATCGACCGCGTAGCTCCAACCCCCGCCCGCAAACGGCCGCGTCTCCGTGGCCAGGTCCACAATCCCGTGCCCGATTGCCCAGGTCAGCGTCGCCGTAGCCCCCGTCACCGCCGGGAACTGGAACACGTACGGGCCGGCGGCCACCCCGCTCACTCCCGCCGCCGGCTGCCCGTTCACCCTCAGATCCGACGCCTCGACCCCGCTGACGGGCTGATCGAACAGGACTTCCACCTGGCGCAATTGCCGCACCTTGCTACCTGGGGGTGGATTCACGCGCGCGACCGTTGGTACGGTGGGATGGGCGAGCTCATAGAGGAACCGCGCGTTGGGCCCCGTCGGGTTGAACGCCACGGGCGGCGTGCTGAAGCTCGCAATGGCGGCCTGGGGATCCCAAGACACCTGCACGGTGCCGTGCGCGGGTTGGGCGAAGGTGAACGTGTAGCTGGTTCCCGACCCCGTCAGGCCCGTGCACGGAAGGCCATTCACCCAAAGATCCGCCGCCTCAACGCCACCCACCGGGACGCTAAACTGGACGGTGATTCGCGTCAGGCTCTCCACCGGCCCGGGCGCGGGTTCAACCTGAACCACCACCGGCTCGAATCGCGGATCGAGCGTGGCGGTCAACGCAGCATCGAACACCAAGTCGCTGCTCCCCAAGCTCACGTTAAACACCTGGACGGCCAGGACGTTTAGCCCATTGACCAGGACCTGGCCGGGTTGAGGGACCGTGTAAGCGCCGAACCCGACCGGTTCAGGCGCGTTCGCCGATGCGACCGAGATGTAGAGCGGCTCACTTTCAGGCCCACGTTCGCGTGCCACTTCCACTCCGTTGAGCCAGGCGATGAACCCATCGTCGCACGCGGCCTCGAGCTCGAGCTTGGCCACCTCCGCCACGTTCGTGACCACGAAAGCCCGCCGCAGGAACAGCGTCGAGTAGTTCCCCTGCATATCCCCCAGGACGGTTCCTCCGGCCAACGGTTCCCCGTAGAAGAAGGGGGCTGCCCCGGTCGCCCAAGCCGCATCCCCAAAGCCGACTGACCGCCAGGCCGTCCGGTCGGGTTGGGCTGCCTCGCTACGCCCCTTGAAGTAGCGCCAGGTCGAGTTGGTCGGAAACCCGGGGACCAACTGGGCTTGGGCTTGGGCGGTGGCGGCAGCGGTGGCGCTGGCGAGCGCCAGAATCCCACACCAACATTGGAACTGCTTCATCATGAGCTGCTTCAGACCGGTTCAAGCTCCGGCGACCGGACCTCATTAAAGCAGGCCTCGTACCGAAGCGAAAGCGCCAATCTGCGGCATCGGCAGGGAGCCAGACGCCCGGTGGGTAAGGGAGTGGCGTTGCCGCCACTCCCTCCCCGTTGTCGCCATAGGGTTCATTCCCTATATTTACCGGCGTGCCCCTTTCGGGCACCGGGCGAGCCCTGCGGAGGAGAGCGCCGCTCGCA
>VHCO01000198.1 GCA_016871715.1 Verrucomicrobiota bacterium | reverse complement strand
AATGGCATAACGGCCTCATTTTTGTTGCAATTCTGCCGAAGTGCAGTCCCCTTTCCTCTCGTGAGAGAGCGCCGCTTGGAAGTCGCGGTTGCGTTGCGATCGGGTCTGGCCTACACGACCGAGATCCTGCACGGCATTGCTGAGTATTCGCGGTGGCAGGGGCATTGGATGCTCGAGGTCGATAGCTCCTTTCACTATGGGCAGCGGCCGGCGCGCCTCGACCGGGATTGGCGCGGCGATGGCGTGATTCTGCTGGGCGGGGAAAGCCAGGTGTTCGACAGTGGGTACTTCAGGCGTCATCGCATTCGGGTGGTCAACGCGACAGGGTGGCGAGACAAGTACCCGCAGGCGCCGCAGGTTTTCTGGGATGACGCCGGCATTGCGGCGGTGGCCGCTGAGCACTTGCTCGGGCTCGGTTTGGAGCATTTTGCCTATTTCGGGCCACGCGTTTTCGAGCCGTCACATGACCGGGCAGTCGCGTTCCAGCGGCTCGTCGAGGGCGCGGGTTTTTCGTGCGACCTGTGTGAATGGACTCGCCGGGAGATCGCGGAGGTGGCCATTTGGAGCGAAGAGGCCTGGGGAAAGGCGGCCGAGCTGTTTCGGAAGCGACTGTCCGCCTTGCGCACGCCGGTTGGCATCCTGGCCAATAATGACATTACCGCGTCTCTGCTGATTGCGGCGGGTGTGGGCATGGGATTAAGATGCCCCGAGGACTTGGCAGTGGTCGGGTTTTGGAACGACCGGGTCATCTGTGAGTCGACTTTCCCGCCATTGACCAGCGTCGAGACGGACTTCCGCGAGGTGGGTTACCAAGCGGCTGGCATTCTGGACTCGATGATCCGTCGGCCGGGTTTCGAGCCGCCTCCGATCACGCGGGTCCGAACCAAGGGCATCGTCGTTCGGGAGTCCTCGGACTACGTCTGTTTTGAGGATGACCTGATTGCGCGCGCGCTCAGGTTCATCCGGAAGACCGCCGTGTTTCGCCCCCTGACCGTCGGCGAGGTGGTGCGGCAGGTGCCGATGTCGCGCAGCAGTTTCGGTGCACGGTTCCGTCGGGCCGTCGGGCTCTCCGCCAAGAAGGAAATCACCCGTGTGCGGCTGGAACACGTGAAGCGGTTGCTGCGGGAGACGGACTGGTCGGTGTCCAAGATTTCTGAAATGTCGGGGTTCGAGAGTTCGCGGGAGCTGGACCGGCTTTTTCATCGGGAGGCCGGTGCGACGCCATCGCGGTATCGGGAGGCGGCGAAGGCGCATCCCAAGCTGGGTCGAGCGACGCCCGACACGCTCGCAGGTCAAGGCGTCCGGAGAGCTCGGTAGAAGCGTTGGGGATGCCGCGGAGCTGCATCGGGGAACAGGAGGGTGGTGTCCAGTGCCCGCACTGGCAGGCCGAGAGGCGACCAGTTGGTGGCGCCGGCCTGATCCTGGACCTCGATGCTGTAGGTGAAGTTCGGGACGGTGTTGAGGCGGAGCGCGACCGAAGTCTCAGTGTGCTGGAGTTGTTGAAAGGTGGGCGGATCGGGCGGGGCGGAGTTTGGGCCTCCGGGCGTGGGCCAGGCCAGGACGGTGGTGTGGCTGAGGGGTGCCGCCGCACGGCCGGAGGAGATGTCGGGCGCCTGGGGGCCGAACTGGACAACGTCGATCAAGGTGCCGTCCGGGGCGCTGAGGGCGATGACCTCACCTTGCTTGTCGAGCTTGAAGTTAGCGTGGAGATCGGGGCGATCGCTGGAGTTTCGATCCGCCTGGCCGTCGGCCCAGACGATGAGGTAGCCAGCCGGTTGGAGGAGCGGGTGGGTGGGGATTCTGAACTGGAGCGGCTGGCTGCGCGTGTCGGATAAGTACCAGCCGTGGAGGGCGACGGCGCTGGCCGTCGGGTTATAGAGCTCGAACCAGTCGGAGGCCTGGCCGTAGACGGGGTCGCGGACCGAGCCGGTGTTGTCGGCCATCCATTCGCTAATCCGCAGGGCAGGCCAGGCGGCGGTGCCGGTGAAGGTGATCTGGATGGTGGCCCAGGCACCATCTAGGACGACCCCGTGGCGGTCGAGCCCCTCGACCGCCAGCGCGTTGGCTCCGGGCTGCAGCACCACTTCCACTCGCCACTGGCTGACCGTGTCCCAACTCGCCGGATACGGCACGCCGTTGACGAGGAGCGTGGTGATGGTCACCGGGGCTTCGCCGATTAGGCTGACCCGGTTAGCGTCCGTGCTAAAGTCGCGGCCTTGGTTGAGGGTAAGGCGGAAGGGGACATTCACGCTGGTCAGGAGCGAGCCGAGGTACGCGCGGCGGCTCCGGACGTAGGTCTTGATCGTGGCGGTGGAGTCGGCGTTGGGGGTGGCGCCCTCAGCCAGTAAGGCATCGAACCAGGCATCGACGACTGGATCGTGCCGTGCCGGCTGCATTGGGCCATTCACGGCTTCGTCCACATAGCGCCAGAAGATCCGGCGAAACGGGGGATGGTGCAACAGCCGGGCAATGACGGCGTCGTTACAGGTGAAGAGGTCTTCCTGGGGCCCGCGGTTGGAGCCGATACCGAAAGACTGGTCGGTGTCGATGAGGAAGATGCGGGCTCGGCCCAAGGGAGGCGCGTAGATGCCGGTGTTCTTGCTGTTGCGCCAACTGATGCTATCGCCGTTGCCGATGATGTGGTTAACGGCGAAGACGCCCATCCAGGAATCGAGGTCGAGCCGGCTTTGAGTTTTGAGGGTGTAGAGCTGGGGATCGGCGGTGTTGAGGGCCTCGATCAGCGCGTAAAGCGGTTGGTAATCGTCGCTGGGCACTTTGGTCGGCACGCGGCCAACATACCAACGGTAGAATTCCTGCTTCCGGCTTCCGTCGGGGTTCCGGATATCACGCAGCGGACTGTAGTTGACCTGGTCACTGTGAAATCGCGTGTTCTCGAAATAGAGCGGATCTTCATCGCCGTAGACGCTCTCGACAAAGGCGCGGCCGGGGGTTTCCTTGTCATTTAACACGCCATTAATGCCCCGGTCCGAGCCATTGAAGAAGACCCGCACGAAGCGGACATTCGAGGCCGGCAAACCCAGCGCCTTGGCGAACCAGGAACTGTGGCGCTCCCGCTGGAGGGCGATGTCGCCGCCGCCCTGGCCGGGCAAGTCCAGTTTGACTTCGTTATCGCCGAGGAACCGGTCCGACGCTGGAAAGTCCACCGCGAAAGCGCAAGGGGCGCTTCCGGCCGGACCGTTGTACGGACGCCAATTGCCCCGGTAGCGGGCGGAGGCATTGTAGATGACGCGCTCCGTTCCCGAGACAAAGGTTGCATCCAGAGGTTCGTTGCTACGCGGTGGCCTGGAATTCCAGGTTTGAACGTTGGCGTCGGTCATCCACATCCGATAGGTGCCGAGTGTGCCCGCGGGGACCATCTCACCGAACCGGACCAAGCACTCGCGCGTGGGGGCGCCGACGGGGCCCGGCGGGGGGAACTGCGTCGTGGCTCCGAGGGTGTCGGTGGCGGCGAGTGTGAAGGCGAGGAGTGTGCCGGTGCGGTGGCCTGGAAGCCGAGCACTGTAGAGGCCGTCTCCCGCCAGCAAGTCGCCTTCCAAGCCATCGTCGCGCATGGCGATGTTCCGGACTGCCGGTGACGGATCCACGCGGTAATGCAGGCTCAGGGACGCAACGCCCTGTGGATCGTGTGCACGGCACGTGACGACCACGCCGCGGGAGGCGGGGGGAACAGCCGGGGAATGAGCCACGTCCCACAAGGCGGGGCCCGCATTGGGCAGATAGCGACTGTTGCTCCGGCCGGGCGTGCCGAGGTCGGTCGGCACCGTCAGTAGACCCGCGGCCTCCATCCAGAGGCCTTTGAGTCCCAGCACCAGTCCGGGTGAACCCTGCAGCCACCTGGCTCGGCACTGGATCGTCACCTGGTTGCCGGCGACCAGTCCCGCGCCCAGGGGTACCGTCACGCGGTCGTAGGTGGGATTGTCCGCTTCGCCTTTGGAATTTCCTCCGGTCATGTCGCCCGGGCCACTGGCGCGCAGGTGCAGGCTGCGCGCGCTTTGGTAGCCTTGGCCAGGTTCGTGGCTGGACCGGACGTGGTTGCCCCAGAACTGCCAGCCGCTCGCGCCGGCTTCAAAGCCTTCGGTGAGCCGGGCGGGTGCGCCGGCGGCTTGGACGACGAGCTCGTCCACCAAGCACTCCCCCGCGCCCATCATGAAGAGGTGCAGTTCGTCGGCCGCGCCGTGGCCGCCGGCGAGCGTTCGGGTGGCGGCCAGGTGGGTCCACAGATGGGCACCTTTCTGGCTTTCGTCGCTGCCGCGCCAGTTCATGGCCAGGCGGTTGTCGCTGGCGGGATCCACCAATTCCAGACTGCTGCCCCCGCCGTCGGTCCATCGCCCCCAATCGTCGCCGTCGCCGTAGCTGACCTCATCGACTAGGAGCAGCGCCTCTCTGGGCGAACGGGGGTCCCGCGGCCGCGCGAGAGCCAGCCGTTCTCCGCGATCGGACAAGCTTCCGGTGTAGTCGCCCACGAGGGTCTCTGGCGTCAGGTTGGCATGGCGCGTCATCAGTCGGGCCGCGTCTTTGGCAACCACGAGAAAGCCGTGCGGGCCGAGGGTGGTTCCGGCCGGAAACACAAACGAGATGCCGTCCGTGAACTGCCAGTGGCTCAGGTCGACCGGCGTCGCGCTGCGATTGTGCAATTCCACATACTCATCGCGCTCATCGCCGGAAAGGGGGTGATACATGATTTCGTTGATAACGACGCCGCGTATGAGCAGCGGCGCGTTGCTCGAGCTCGGTGTTGGCGAGCTGAGCTCATGGACCGCAGGGGCCCCGTCGGGGTATCGGCCAAGCGCGACACCGGTTTCGGACGCCCCGAATCGGATGGCGTCCAACACGAAGCTCCCATCCGGGCTGGACAGATAGATCTCATCCCCCTGGCCGCTGAGGGAGAAACCCAACACCGTGCGTGTGAAAGCGGCGATCCCGCCGGGTGGCAAGACGGTGCCATCCGGGATGCGGAACTTCGGCGTGGCAGCGGTGTCACTCAAGGTGCATCGGGAGACATCGACGGGCTGCGCTCCCCCGTTGAGCAGCTCCACGAACTCCTCTTGGTCATGGGCTGGCGAAGACAGGACCTCGTTGAGCACGACCTCTCGCAGCGGACTGGCATTGCTGGGATCGATTCGGCCCGGCGACCCGCCGACGAGACCGCTGGCCGCCCAGGCTCGAGGCGAGCTTTCCCCGAAGTCGGGTTGAGTCAATTGCAGCGCGTGGCCCGCGCCGTCTGCGGCCACCGGCCAGGGGTACTGGTCCGCATACTGGATTTCGATGAGCTTGGTGCCGAGTTGGTCGCGCAACCGGAGGGTGCCCCGATCATTGGGTAGAAAGCCAGCGAAGGGGCCGACGAGGTTGGTCGTGCCGTAGCGCGCAGTGAGGGCTGTGGGATCAGCCGCCACGAGCAGATAGGATCGGCCCGAGAGAATGGTGCCAGCGGGGAAGACGTAGTCCACGGCCCCGGTGACTTGCCAGCCACTGAGGTCATGCGGGACCGGTTCGGTATTGAACAGCTCGATGTACTCCAGGTCCTGAGGCTCTGGGCCGGGTCCAGGGTGGTACATGATCTCGGTGATCGTCAGAGGTGTCCGACGACTCGAAGGCTGCTGTTGACGCGCGTCGGCTGCCGTGGCGGTGGGAGCGGCGAACCCCAGCCAGGGCCAGGTGGCTAACAGGATCGAACAGACCGCTTTCATGACGTCTTCCCAGGGCCTCCCCCTGCCTTTTGGCCTAGGGCCCGCGAGCGTCCAGTGTGCTCATGCTCTCCCCTTTGCCAAAGCGCACCGTCCCGTTTTGTGGCCCGGTGAAGTTGGCCCAACTTGCGAACTCCTGATAGGCCGCGAGACCCGCGTCGGTCTTGCCCGCTGCCGAGGGCGATGAATCGCTCAACGGCAGTAGCCCTGAGGCCCTGCTGAACCGACTGGTTGCTAGCCCTGTGGAGCATGGGGAACGCTGGGCCAGCGACGAGGTTGGGGCAATGGCATAATAGCCGCAATTTTGTTGCAATTGTGCCCGAGCCGAGTCCAATCGCGGGGTATGAACCGCCGTGACTTCCTCGCCGTCGCACTCCTCTCGGGTTTCCCTCTCGCCACGGGCGCCGCCACCGTCGAACGTCGCTGGCGCGTGGGGGTCATCGGCCACACTGGGCGGGGAAACTATGGTCACGGACTCGACACGGTCTGGCAGCGGGTGCCGGAGACGGAGGTTGTAGCAGTGGCGGATGTTGATCCGGCCGGATTGGCCGCGGCCCAGCAGAGGCTCGGCGTCAGAGGGTACAGCGACTATCGGGCGATGCTGGCGCAAGCCAAGCCGGACATTGTGGCGGTGGCCCCGCGCCACATTGACGAGCACCGCGACATGACGCTGGCGGCGATCGAGGCTGGGGCGCGAGGGATTTACATGGAGAAGCCCTTCTGCCGGACGCCGGCGGAAGCCGACGAGATTGTCACTGCGTGTGAGCGGTGCCGGGTGAAGCTAGCGCTAGCTCACCGGAATCGCTACCACCCCGCCGTGGCGGCCGTGGAACGGCTCCTCCAGGAGGGAGCCATCGGCCGGTTGCTGGAGCTGCGCGGGCGAGGCAAGGAAGACGACCGTGGCGGGTCGCTGGATCTGTGGGTGCTGGGCTCGCACGTGTTCAATCTCATCCATCGACTATCCGGTGCGCCGGTGGCGTGCACGGCGACGGTGATGCAGGGCGGTCGCCCCATCGCGCGCGCGGACGTGCGCGAGGGTGCGGAAGGCGTCGGACCGATTGCGGGTAACGAGGTCCATGCCCGGTTCGAGCTGGAAAGCGGTGTGCCTGCATTTTTCGACTCGGTCCAGAACGCCGGCGACAAGGCGGTGGGTTTTGGGCTCCAACTGATCGGGACCAAAGGCCTGATCGACTTGCGCATGGATGTCGAGCCCATGGCCCACCTGCTGTCGGGCAGCCCGTTCAAGCCCAGCACCGAGCCGCGCGCGTGGAGAGTTGTCCTGAACGCGCCCGAACTGGCCCGGCAAGTGATGAGCCACGAAACGGCGGTACGTGACCTCCTGGCCGCACTGCGCGAGGATCGTGCGCCCTTGTGCAGCGCTCGGGATGGCCGGGCGATCGTCGAGATGATCCACGCGATCTTCGAGTCGCAGCGGCTGAACGGCCAACGGGTGGAATTCCCGCTGGCAACGCGAACCAACCCATTGACGCGACTGGCTTACTGATAGGTCACTGAGATGGACTACAACTCGGCGGTAGGGCGCGCAGTCCTCTGCGCGCCGCGGCTTGCTGTGTCCACAGTGGTTTGCGGCGCGCAGAGAACTGCGCGCCCTACCGGCAATCCGTCCTCTATCCCGAGCTCTCATCAGTAAGTTCGCGCCGGCGCAACAGCGTGGGGTGGGACCGCCGCCGTGCGGGCCGTCGGACATCGGGTGCTGAAAAGTCCTTGCATTCCGCCGGTCGACCTGTCTCGATCGCGCCGGTTATGAGAAAGACTATCGTCGCTTTGGGATTGTTCTTATTGACTGGGTTTGCGTTCGAGGGGCGAGCGGCCGAGCCGGCCGATGCCGGGGCGCAGCTCCAGGCGTTGGTGGGGAAGGTCAAGGCCAAGTTGCAGCAAGGGGAGGTAACCGAGCAGGTGCTGGCGGCGGAGCTCAAGGAGTTCGACACGTTGCTGGCGGAGCACCAGGGCGAGAAGACCGAGGCTGTCGCTCGGATCCTGTACATGAAGGCGATGTTGTACTTGCAGGTGCTCGATGACACCGAGAAGGCGACGCAGTTGGCGAAGCAACTCAAGCTCGATTTCCCGGAAACCGAATTGGGGAAGGGGGCGGACAAGCTGGTCGAGTCCATTTCGCAACAGGCGGAGGCAAGGAAGATCCAGCGCAGTCTGGCGGTGGGCAGCAAGTTTCCGGACTTTGCCGAGAAAGACCTCGAAGGCAAGCCGTTGTCGGTGGCGGGCTTAGCGGGCAAGGTGGTGCTGGTCGATTTTTGGGCGACGTGGTGCGGGCCGTGCATCGCCGAGCTGCCGAACGTGCTCGCGGCCTATGAGAAACATCATGCCCGCGGCTTCGAGATCATCGGGATCAGCTTGGACAAGGACCGGGAGCGCCTCGAGCAGTTTCTCAAGGACCGCAAGATGACGTGGCCGCAGTACTTCGATGGGTTGGGCTGGCAATGCAAGCTGGCGGGCAAGTACGGCGTCAACGCCATCCCGGCCACGTATCTGCTGGACAAGGAGGGCAAGATCATTGCTAAAGACCTGCGCGGCGATGCCCTCGAGCAGGCGGTGGCCAAGGCGCTCAACTAGTGCGGGGTCTAGACCAAGTACCACGACGACTCGCGGCGACGGACGCGAGTCTGGCCGAGGCGTGGACGGGCGGGTTTGGCCGGGTTTGACTTTTGGCTAAGGAACCCGCGGCGGGCGAGTTGGCCAGGCGTTGGCCAGGCGTCACTTGACGAACGGCCGGCGAGGCCTACATTGGCGGCGGGTCGAGAATCAAGCCTGCGTTGGGAATCGAGGAGGTCGTGGCTTACTGCCCTGGCCGCCGCGCGGGCGCGAGAGCGGTCAACCGATACAACAAGGAGGCAGTGTGATCAACAAACCGTCAGTGCCGGCCAAGGGCTCGGCGTCCAACCCCAACCCCGTCACGTCCAACTCAGCAAGCGGCGGGAACAAGCCGGCGCACGTGATGCGGTTGGGCGCCATCAAGGCGGCGATTTGGGAGAACAACTTCGGCGAGACCACGCGTTACAGCGTGAGTCTGTGCCGGCTGTACAAAGACGGCGAGCAGTGGAAAACGACCGAGAGCTACGGGCGCGACGACTTGCTCCTGCTCGCCAAGCTGGCGGATCAGGCGCACACCTGGATCTGCGAACAGCGGGCCGCGGCCTAGCGGCGGACCAACAGCACGCCGATGAGGAGTCCGGCGCCGAAGGCGAACCCGATGGACTCATAGGGGTGCTCGCGCACGAGGCGGTCGGTGACCTTGGCCGCGTCGGCCGTGCGCTCCTGCAGACGTTCGCAGGTCGTGGAGGCTCCCGACAAGGCCTTGGTGAGTCGGGTCCGGACCTCGTCGATCTTCTCGCCGGTCTGGTCGGCCGTCGCCTTGAGCAGGTCTTCAGCGTCGCGCACCACCAGGCGGAGGTCGTTGAGCAATCGGTCGTTGGCTTCTTGTGTTGTCATAAGCGTATGCCGTTCGAGTTAGATACCGGGTCGGCGGAGGTTGTTCAACCCCGGACCGATTGCGGCCGCGGCGAGAAGTTCCTCAGGCCCGGGGCCCTAGAGCTGGTCGGCGAAGGTTTCCACCAGTGAATCCAACCAGTTCAAGGCCACGGGCTCGGTGATCTCACGGGAGCGGGCGAAGTCCACCTCGAACAAGTCGCGGCGGAGGCGCTCGACGGTAGCGGGGTCGGAGAAGGCGATGTTGAGTTCGTGGCAGACGTGGAGGCTCAGCTTGTTGAAGTTGGCGGAGCCTAGGCAGGCCCAACCGTCGTAGATGGCGGCTTTGACGTGGGTCATGCCGGGGTAGGCGTAGACGCGGATGCCGTTGCGGACGAGGTTATTCGCCGTCACCGCGTTACTGGTCTCCATGATGCCCAAGTCATTCTGGGCCGGCAAGATCACCCGCACGTCCACGCCGCGGCGTCGCGCTCGGACCAACTCGCGCGAGATGCTGTCTTCGGCCAAGTAGGCGTTTTGCAGGTAGATGTAGCGTTGGGCCCGTTGGATGGCCCGCAGTTGGGCCAGGTAGATGTCGGTGCGCCCGGTTTGCGTGTAGAGCGGGCGGATGTCGATGGCCTTGGGCGGCTCGACCCGCGAGATGCGGACCGGGCCGAAGAGGGCCGCCCAAGCGTAGGCGAGATCCCCGAGGGGACCGGCGTGGGCCCAGGCCTTGGCGAAATCTGCCCGCACGCGGCCCGTGATCGGTCCGGTCAACCGCACCATGAGATCGTGCCATTCGGATCGGTATTCCCGTCCGAGGTTCATGCCGCCCAGATAGGCCACGCGGCCGTCGATCACGATGCACTTGCGATGGTCGGCGGTGAGCCAAGGATTGGTGGCGGTCCGCACCAGGACCTCCGACCCCGCGCGCAGGAAGGACTTGATGTCTGCCGGCGGCCGGAAGCCGGGTGGCGGCGGCGTGCTGGGCGGGCTCCGCGCGGCGAAGAACGACCCCATCTCGTCCATCAAGACTCGCACCCGCACCTCGTGCGAGCGCGCTTTGAGGACCTCGGCAATCTGCACGGCGTAGTCGTCGTTATCGAAGATGTAGACGAGCACATCGATGCTGCGCTGTGCGGCCGCGACGTGCGCCAGCAGATCCGGGAAGAAGGCATCGCCGTCGATCAACAATTCGACCTGGCCCGCATAGCGCCGCGACGAGACCATCCGGTCCAGGTCTTCCTCCCAGGCCTCGAGGTCCATGCCCGCGCCGGACGCCAGCGGGGGCAGGTCCGCTCGGGGCGATTCCAAGCCCGCGTTCAGGACGGCGGTGCCGCACTTGGCCATATGCCACAGCCCGCGGGTGATCAGGGTGCTGGGGTTCTTGAGCGCCGTGAGCGCCAGGCTGCGGATGACCAGGGAGTTGAGGGCGCGCACCACGAACACCGGCGTGGCGTGAACCGGGCTCACTTCCGGGTCTTGGGGATGATGCACCACGACGGTCAGGTTCTGGCGCAGGTCAAAGAACACGAAGGCAGGGTCTTGTCCCGTCGCAAAGAGTATGCCGGCGTCGGTCTCGCCGAACGCGCCCAAGTTCGCCGCCAGCAACTGGTTCGCGTTTTGCGAGAACTCCGCATCCGCGAGCACGCGCACCACCTGGACCTCGCGTGGCTTAGCTTCGTGCCGCACCACCTGGAGCCGTCGATCGGCATCGCGGTAGGCCAGCAAGTGCTGACTCTGCACCCGCCAGCCCGTGGCCAGATTGGGCGGGTCCGGGACGAGTCCCTCGAGCACTTGCCGCACCAATTGGCGCCATTGCTCGGCCGGGCGGACCGCCAAGGGGGTGGCGCCCTGGGCGGCGAAGTCCGGCATGGCACCCGTGGGCTTCTCGAAGGTCAGCACTGCCCACCGATGCTGCGGGTCCGCGAGTCCCGGCTGCGGATCAAGCCATTGGGCTCGTGCCGAGGTCTCGCGACCCTGCATGGCAAACCAGAAATGGAGCCGGTTGCCCAGGCGCCAGGCCGTCACCTCCTGGTTCTCGACCGCGGCGACCGGTTCGGCAGGCCTGGTCCAACGAGCCCGCTCGCCAGCGTCGGGGGCTGAGGCGCACCCGGCCAACCCGAGCAATCCCAGCAGTCCGAGCGCGCTCCGGGTATTCAAACGGGGCCTCAGTCGTTGCCGGGCTTATCTTGGCGCACCACAATGAACCAGGACTCGTCCTTATCCTCGCGATCGCCTCCCATGATGAGCATGGGGGTTTTGACCGGCTGCCGTTCGACACGGGTCAGATTGCCTGCCCGATAGAGCCGAACCACCATGCGTTCGGCGTTCAGCAGCTCGATCTCGACCTCGCGTTCCTCGCTCATTTCGCGGCGCACTTTGCCGCCGATGCGGACGCTGACGGCCAACTGCTTGAGTTCCCAGTAGTGTTTCCAGCGCAAAACCGGCTGCAACCGGCGGCTCAACTTCGAGCCCACCCGCGTCGCGTGGGGCACCGGGGGTGTATCGTCGTCGGTGCCGCGCACCAACTGGAGGTAGAAGGTCTCCTGGTTGCCAGGCTCGCCGCTCAAGGCGCCGCCCACACCCAGCAGGAGGAATCCGAGGGCTAGGACTAAGGACTTCATGTTGCGCATGACCTCAAGGTTGCCTTCCTCAGACGAGCCGGTTGGGAGCTGCATTCGGTGAATTTGCTGGGGCAGCTCCCAGGAGCGCTCTGGCTCCGTCAGGTTGCCGGCGCCACGAAGGCCTCTTCGCGCGCCAGGTGCTGGACGATGAGTTCCACCGTGCGGTTGACTGCCCCGGCGTTTTCCTTCACGACCTGTTGGGCGCGCCGTCCCAGTTCCTCGCGCTGCGCCGGGTCGGCAAGCAGTTCGGCCAGCGCGTGCTCCAAACCGGCCGCGTCGGGGACTTGGACGGCCGCGCGGGCGCGCACGAAGCTGTCGGCGATGGCGGTGAAGTTGTGCATGTGCGGTCCGAACACCATGGCCTTGCCCAACGCGCCTGGCTCGATCGGGTTTTGGCCGCCTTGGCCGACGAGGCTTTTGCCGACGAAGACCACGGTGGCCTGTTCGTAGAAGTACTTCAGCTCGCCGGTGGTGTTGACGAGCAAGCACTGCACCGAACCCGCCGGCCAGTGGGTGCGTTCGCCGATCTCGCGCCGGTAAACGAAAGGCAGGCCGCGCGCCTCGAGTTGGCGTCCGACCTCCTTACCTCGCTCGAAATGCCGCGGCACCAGGATCAAGAACAACTCCGGAAAGCGCGCCCGCAAGCGCCCGAAGATGTCCGCCAGCAGCTCTTCTTCGCCCGCATGGGTGCTGCCGCCAACCAATAACGGCGCGCCTGGCGAGACGCCCAGTTGGGCGAGCATGGCGGGCACATTCAATAGCCGGCGTTCGTCGGGTTTGGCGGCGTCGAACTTGAGGCTGCCGACAACGTGAATGGCCTCCGCACGGCAACCCAACGCGCGCAGGCGGTCTGCGTCGGCCTGGTTTTGGGCGCCGACGCCTTTGAGTTGGCGGAACAGGGGCCGGAACAGGAAGCCAAAGAGCCGGTAGGCGCGGTAGGAGCGCTTCGAGATGCGCGCATTAACCAGCAGGACCGGCGTGCGGCGCTCGCGGCATTTCCAGAGGAAGTTGGGCCACAACTCGGCCTCGACTAGGACGACGGCGTCCGGGTGGACTGCGGCCAGGGCGCGAGTGACACAGCGCCGGAAGTCGATCGGGTAATAGATCTTCTCGACATGACGCGGCAGGCGTTTGTGGAGTTCCCCCATGCCGGTGGTGGTGGTGGTCGAGACGACGATCTTGACGTTGGGCACACGCGGTTCGAGGGCGCGGATGAGCTGGGCGCAGAGGTTGACCTCGCCCACGCTCACCGCGTGCATCCACAACACGTGCCGGTTGGTCACCGCGTGCTTGATGGCCGAGCTGTAGTGACCGAAGCGCTCGCGAAAACCGCCTCGCCAATTCCCCCGCCGCCGCAGCTTCCAAAAGTAATACGGAGCGCTGAGGAGGAAACCGGCGGTGAAGACTAGGTTGTAAAGCGTCCGCATAGGCCGGGTCCGCGGCGGGTTACTTGAACTCGAGCGTGAGCTGGCGCCACTCCAACAGGGTGCCTTCGGCCAAATGGAGCCGGGAAAGCGCCTGGTTGTAGTCCGCCCGCGCGCGCACCTCGGCCGAACGGGCCCCGGCCAACTGGCTCTGCAACTCGAGCACCACGAAGAAGGTGCTCCGCCCAACGGCCAGTTTTTGTTCCTCGGCCTCGACGGCCGCGGCGGCGTATTCGGCGGCGCGGCGCGTCGCGTGGACGCGCTCGCGGCTCGCCTCGACGGTGCGGAGGGCGTCGTCGATCTCCCGCAGCACGACCTCTTCCTGGTGTTCGAGGCGCAGTCGGGTTTGCTCTTGGAGTTCCTTGCTCGCGCGGTAGCGCGCCCGCTCGGCCGCCCGGCTCAGGGGCACGGTCAGAACCACGCCGATCATGTCGTTGGGCGCGGCGCCGGACCCGAGCTCGTCGAACGCCGCGGTCGCCGACGCTGGCGGGAGGCTCGCCGGGGTGCGGCGCGTGTCCGCGCCGCGCCGGGCATAACCGGCCACCAAGTCCAAGGCCGGGAAGAGCTGGTTGCGCCGAAAGCCTAGATCCAAGTCCGCCGTCTCGGCAGCCAGCCGCAACTGGGCGAGGTCAGGGCGCTGGGCCAGCCCGCGCTGCCAGCTCTCCTCCCGCGCCAGAGTTTCGGGGACGATCACGAGCTGGTCCGCCGGCACGAGGTGGACGTCGGCGTTGGCCCGGAAGCTTTCGCCGAGCAAGAGCTTGAGCTCGTTCTGGGCCAGGGCGACCGCGTTTCCCGCCGCGATCAAATCGGTTTGCACCTGCGCCACCTGCGACTGGGCCAACTTCTCTTCGAGCGAGGCGAGTGTGCCCGCCTCGATTCGGCGCCGCGTCTCCAGTTCGAACCGTTCCCGCACCGCAAGGAGTTTCTCTTGCACCTGGACATGGGCGCGGGCGTACGCCAGTTCGTAGTAGGCCTGCGCGACCTGATCCACCAGTTCCATGATCGCCCAGGTCGCGCTCGCCTCGGTCGCGCGGACCAGGCGACGCTGGACGCGGATCCGCAGGCGGCCGGCATCGATCCAGAAATCGCGCAGCAAGGGTTGTCGGACGGAGACTCCGGCGAAGAGGTTGTAGGAGTCGAACAGTTCGCCGTTGCGGACGCCGAAGGTATTGGCGTAGGTACCGCTCAAGGTGTAGGTGAGTCCTGAGGGCAGTTGGCCGGTGAGACCCATCGTGGCGGTGTGGGCTTGGGTGTCGTAGACCGCATCGGTGCTCAGGTCGGCGGGGTCGTAGCCCCCGGTGTCGGCGATGGCCCGGCGCCGTCCGTCCGCTCGGAACGTCGGATCGTAATAGCCGTACGCCTCGTCGAGGGCCAAGCGGGCCAAGGCCGGGTTGAGCCGCTCGATTTGGATCGCGCGGTTCTGGCGCAGCGCCAGCTCGAGAGACTCCGAGAGGGTCAGGGGGCGGAGTTGGGGGCTGGCGGCTTGGGCGTCGAGTGGGGCCGACCGACCTGCGTCGGCGGGCCAAGCCAAGTGCAGCAGCAGGAGCGGCAGGACGAGACCGGGTTGCTTGCTCATGGCTGCTCAGAATCTCCTGGTGGCCCGGCGCGGTCAACGGTTTGCTGCGGGGGCGAGCGTCCGCCGCGCGAACTTCCTGTTGCTCCACCGCAGGGGCTGTTGCATTCTAGGTCGGCATGTTACCTGCGGACAGCCTCGAATGGGCAGGCCCACGCACGCTACTACCTGTGGCGCGCGCGTTTCTGCTTTCGTTGCTGTGTCATGGGGTGCTCTTTGGCCTGCTGGAGGTGGCGCAGCGCTACGATCTGTGGCGGCTGGCGCCCTTGGCGGCGTTGGCGCGGGCGCTGCAGTTGGAACCGGCCCGCGCTCCGCAAGCGGCGGCGCCGCCGGTCCAACCGGCCGAGGAGTTGCCCGTGATCTTTGTGGATGTGGATCCGTCGCAGGCCACGACCGAACTGCCGCCGGCGACGAAGTTCTACTCGGCCACGGCCTCGGTTGCGGCCAATCCGGATACCAGCCGGGATACGGGCATTCCCAAGCTCTATGGATCGCAAGAGCAAGTGCTCAAGACCAGCGATACCTTGCGCGCGGCGGCCGCCGCGCCGGCCGTGGCCGAGGCCCTGAGGCCCGCGCCCCTGCCGGCGCCGCCGGC